>DXFK01000219.1 GCA_019114495.1 Candidatus Blautia stercoravium | reverse complement strand
TTACATGACTCATAAAAAGACTGAACACTTTCACGATTCGTTTCTAATCCTTTATCCAAAGTTTCTTTATATTCTTTTAACATATCCTTCGATACTTTCGCAAACTCTGGAAACTGTTCCAGTGCTTTTTTTGCAACTTCAGGATCCATCTTATCTAGCATAGTCGCCATTGTAATAACTTTTTCTTTAGTAAGATGACGAAAATCATCTATCCCTAATTTTTTTAAAACTTTTTTCTCTGTTAATGTTCTACTCATATTTCTCCTCACACTTATATCTAATATTTCATCACTCAAAATAAGCTCCTATCATACAAATCACTATCAAAACCACTAAAATAGCAAGCATTAAAAACATTCCTTGTAAAAAATGTTTTTGTTCTAGTTCTTTGTTCTTTCTAATTTCTTCTTGCTTTATTTGATATTTTGTCTTCTTAGGAGGTTTCTTTGCTTGATGTTGCAACCCCTTCTCCACCATTCCTTCTACATCTGCTTCTAACATTGCTTCTTTGCTTTTTAAACTAAATTTGAGTTTCATCTTCTCCACCTCACTAAAACCATTTTATCACGAAATTATTGATTTTTCATCTATTGTTTGTGACAAAAATTAAGCACTAAAATTAAGTCAAAAATAACGCAGACAATATCTCTACTATCTGCGTCATTCCTTTAATGTCTTCGTGAAATATTTACTCCATTTTCTTTCAACTTTTACTCCAAATTTACTCCATTTTAAAAATCTGTTACGATATTTTTCGGTATTCTATGATACCTTTTCTTTGAAGTAAAATGTCTGTAAACTTCGATTTCCAGCTAACTTTTCAATATTTCCAAGCACTTTATTCTGTTGTAAGATTTTCTCTCAGATTATTTCATTACAATATTTATTATCTTCTTAGGAACATAAATCTCCTTCACTACATTTCCAGTCAGCTTATCTGCAATGGCCTCTTTGCCTGCTGCAATGGCTTCATCCTTTGTGGCTTCTGCACTGATGCAAACAACGGCTTTTGTCTTGCCGTTAATCTGAACCGGCACTTCGATTTCATCGTCTTTCATAGCCTCTGTGTCTGCCTTTGGCCACTGGGTATGGAATACAGAATCCTCATGACCGTACTCCTGCCACAATTCTTCTGCAATGTGCGGTGCAAACGGTGCCAGAAGCTGAACAAAAGTTTCAATGGTTTCTTTGTCTATACCGCCTGTCTTCTTCGCCATATCAATCAGCTTGTTGTTATATTCCATGAATCCGGAAATAACCGTATTCAGACTGAAGCTTTCCAGACGCTGGGTGATATCAAATACCAGCTTGTGGCGGAGTTTTACCATTTCTTTTGTCTCTGCCACAGCAGCTTCTTTGCTGTCCATAGCCAGTTTCCAGAAACGGTTCAGGAAACGGTAAACACCGTCAATTCCTCTGTCGTCCCACTCTGCGTCTAATTCCGGCGGTCCCACAAAGAGTTCGTAAAGTCTCAAAGAATCACAGCCGTAATCTCTTACCAAATCATCTGGAGATACTACGTTTCCTTTGGATTTACTCATCTTAATGCCGTTTTTTCCGGTAATCATACCCTGGTTGAACAGCTTCTTGAACGGTTCGTCAAAGTCTACCACACCGATGTCATGCAGGAACTTGGTATAGAAACGAGAGTACAGAAGGTGCAACACCGCATGCTCTACTCCACCGATATACATATCTACCGGAAGGTATTTGTCCGCTTTCTCCTTGGATACCAGAGCTTCAGTGTTTTTGCTGTCCACATAACGCAGAAAATACCAGGAAGAACCAGCCCACTGAGGCATAGTGTTAGTTTCTCTTTTTGCAGGGGCACCGCAGCATGGACAAGTCGTGTTCACCCATTCTTCAATGCCTGCCAGGGGAGATTCTCCTGTACCTGTAGGTTCATAAGATTCTACCTCCGGCAGAGTCAGTGGAAGCTGATCTTCCGGAACAGGTACATTACCGCAGTTCGGACAATGGATAATGGGAATGGGCTCGCCCCAGTAACGCTGACGGGAGAATACCCAGTCACGAAGTTTGTAATTGACCGTCTTGCGTCCAATACCCATTTTTTCAATCATCACAGGTGCTTCTTTTTTCAGCACTGCAGATTCCATACCATTCCAGTCGCCGGAGTTAATCATAGTGCCGGAAGCCTCTGTATAAGCTTCTGCCATATTTTCGATTTCTTTTCCGTCTTTGGCAATAACCTGGATAATCGGAATATTGAATTTTGTAGCAAATTCAAAGTCACGGTCATCATGGGCTGGTACACACATAATAGCGCCTGTACCGTAATCTGCCAGTACATAGTCAGACAGCCAGATAGGCATTTTTTTACCGTTTAATGGATTTACTGCATAGCTCCCTGTAAACACACCCGTTTTTTCTTTATCCTGCAGACGGTCTACATTAGATTTCATGGAAGCATCGTAAATGTATTTTTCTACGGCTTCTCTTGTTTCCTCTGTAGCCAGTTCTTTCGCCATAGCATGCTCCGGCGCCAGTACCATAAAGGTTGCTCCGTGAAGTGTATCCGGTCTTGTAGTATAAACCGTAATTTTTTCATCTCTTCCTTCAACCGGGAAGTCTACCTCTGCACCATAGGATTTTCCAATCCATTCTGCCTGCATTTTCTTTACTTTTTCCGGCCAGTCCAGCTTATCGAGGTCATCTAAAAGACGGTCTGCGTATTTGGTAATTCTCAGCATCCACTGACGAAGATTTTTCTTGGTAACCTCAGAACCACAGCGTTCGCATTTGCCGTTTACAACCTCTTCGTTAGCCAGACCTGTTTTACAGGAAGGACACCAGTTAATTGGGAATTCCTTTTCATAGGCCAGACCTTCTTTAAACATTTTCACAAAAATCCACTGTGTCCATTTATAGAACGCAGGATCTGTGGTATTTACTTCTCTGTCCCAGTCATAAATAGCTGCAATGTCGTTAATCTGCCTTTTGATATTGGCAATGTTGTCTGCTGTGGATTTTGCCGGGTGAACGCCCATTTTAATGGCATAGTTTTCTGCCGGAAGGCCGAAAGCATCCCAGCCCATTGGGTGAATCAGGTAATATCCCTGCATCATTTTGAAGCGGCTCCAGACGTCAGAGATAACATATCCCCTCCAGTGACCTACATGAAGACCATTTCCTGACGGATATGGAAACATATCCAGACAATAATATTTCGGTTTCTTTCCGTCATCTACGTTGACCGGGTGTTCCTCCCAGTTTTTACGCCATTTCTGTTCAATCGCCTTATAATTATAAGGTACTGCCATGTTTTTTCCTCCTTTGAATCATAAAAATACCCTTCCGCCTCCGGTTTAGAGACGAAAGGGTTTATTTTCCGTGGTACCACTCTAATTCGCAGATAACTTTTATCCACGCACTCCTTTTTCTGTAACGGGAAATCCCGCCCGTATCTACTTTTCACTGCATTCAGTCTGTTCAATCCGGGAACTCCAAGGCGAGTTGGGAATCCTGCATATCTGCCTTTCACCACCCGGCAGCTCTCTTTCTTTTCGTTTAAAACGCTTCTATGCGGTGTTTCTTAATACTCCTCTTCAACGCTTTTCCTTATAAAGCTACTACACATTTTACTCAGTGATTGCCTCTTTGTCAACCCCTGTCTGGCTTTTTTCTGTCTGCTTCTCCTCGTCATTGCCCAGAGAAAGTACAGAACAGATTTTATCTCCCGGAATGAAGCTTAAACTCAGTCCATCTCCTGGATTATAAGTAATAATTTCCGGAAATTCTGTAACCGGAACATCAAAAATCAGAGGCATCTTCAACTCTTCCGCATTTTCTTCCGGAGTGGTAAGTATTAGATTCGTTCCTTCAAAGGTAATATAAAAATGAGAGTTTCCGTCAATTACTGCCTGAGCGATTTTCTCAATTTTACCGGCGATGCGGTAATCGCCTTCTTTTCCTTCCTGCTTTTTGCCGCCGCCTTCTGCCAGCAGTTTTTCATAATCTTTTTCACATTCTTCTACGGTATCTCCAATGGCAACTGTCTGATATTTCTGCACATTTACCATGGCATATTTCTTTACCAGCCCTGCACCGTCTTTTAACGCCATAAAATAAGTTGGCTGGTCGGAAATATTTAAAAGCAGCGGGAAAGCTGCCGTATATTTTAAGTTCTGTACCTGTCCTTCTGCAGAATCCATAGCAGAACGCTCCTGAGCGCCGTCGCATACATAATACCGGGTTTCCATAGTTCTCTGATTCATCAGCACAAAACCTACATTTGATTTGTCACCGCTGACCGAGGTCACGCCTGTGTACACCCACACATCATCCTCTAAGGCCAGGTAATTAAAACCATCTGTTGTTTTCAGACAGCCTTTCTGTCCCAGAATACTGTTAAAAAATCCGTTTTTCAGCATACCGTGGTAATTATACAGTTCCAGAAGAAGATCAGCAGGATAAGCCCGGTCTACCCACTGAGGGCAGTCCTCTATTTTGTATTCTGTTGTTTCTCCTGTCTGTGCATTACACAGTATCACTTTTCCAATGGTCTGACCGCCGAAAAGCCCAATATTAAATTTTTTCACCGGGCAAATCCAGTAAGGTGTTCCATTGTCATCAATCTCAAAACTCAACTGGTCAAACATGTAGGTGGGATACCGAAATCTCAGATGACGGTAAATATTTCGGTTAAAATATTCAGATTCCGAATATTTAATGGGCTTATCCAGCTTTATCAGCTCCGTATCCTGTGTTGCCATATCAATGCGGATATAGGCCGGAATCCCCTCTTTCTGATTTGTCAGCCATTTAATTCCGCTGGCGTAAACCAAAGGGGATACACGATAAGGCTGTCCCTGGTAATTAATCTGGGAATAAAGACTGCTCACCTCAAACTGTGACACCATATCCACCATACTTCCCATTTTCCTGTTTCCCAGAAGTTCTGCCGACTCCTTATCCAAAAGGGGAATCTGGTCATAACTGATTTCTTTAATATCTTTTGCGAAATCCCGTTCTTCAGGTGTTACCAGCTTTTGGTATTTCTTTGCATTGATAATAGGAGATGACAAAAGAGCGCCTGCCCCATATACCACTACAATGGCCAGAATCACAAAGATTCCTCCCTTTAGCACCTTGTTGTTTCGCAGCTCCTGCACACTGGAAATCCGCTTTTTGAAGCCATACAGCACCAGTACTGCCGCAACTAGAACCCCCAGAAAGAACCAGAAACCGCTTTCGTGAATATTAACTGCCGGTAAAGTGACATAATAATACAAAAATGCCAGAACCAGCAGCATCAGACTCCCTGCAATTTTCTTTTTCATAGTTTTACCATACCTTTCCAAGCAGATTTTTCTGCTTTGTTCCCCATTGTAGCATGCCCGGCAAACAGTTTCAACAATCCGGGAGCAAGTTCCTATAAAGGTTCTATAAAGATGACCGGATTTTACAAAAGTCTCTTTTAGAAAGCGTTTACGTCAAACGGGACTGCCGCAGCAGCCCCGTATCTACAATATCACTTCTGTTTTTTGTTATTTTCCTATTCCTCTTCTGCCTTTGCCCGGGCTTCAATTTCTCTTTCCTGAATATCGGAAGGTGCCTGTTCATAGCGGGCAAATTCATAGGAGAAGAGTCCGCTTCCGCCTGTCATGGAACGCAGGTCTGTGGAGTATCCATAAATGGACAGCATAGGGACGTCTGCTTCTACAATGGTATTTCCTTTATGCGCAGGGTCTGGATTCATACCAAGTACACGACCTCTTCTCTTGTTTAAATCGCCCATGACATCACCGGTGAATTTATCCGGTACACTGACTTTCATGGAAACAATAGGTTCCAGAAGAATCGGAGATGCCTCCATAAATCCTTTCTTAAATGCCTGAATGGCAGCGGTCTTAAATGCCATTTCAGAAGAGTCTACCGGGTGGTAAGAACCATCATACAACGTAGCTTTCACGCCCACTACCGGATATGCAGCAACCGGGCCTTTTAACACAGATTCCTGAATACCTTTTTCCACTGCCGGGAAGTAGTTCTTGGGAACTGCGCCGCCAACAACAGTCTGTTCAAATACATACGGTGTCTCCAAATCACCGGAAGGCTCGAATGTCATTTTTACATGACCGTACTGGCCGTGACCGCCGGACTGTTTTTTATACTTGTATTCCACATCTGCTTTTTTACGGATGGTTTCTTTGAAAGGAACTCTCGGCTCAGAAAGTACAATGTCTACTTTGTAACGTTCTTTCAGCTTACTGACCACAATATCCAGTTGCTGCTCGCCGATACCGTACAGCAGAGACTGATGGTTCTGGGAATCGTTTACTGCTTTCAAAGTCAAATCTTCCTGCATCATTTTGGACAGAGCCTGAGATACCTTATCTTCATCACCTTTGTTTACAGTTTTATAACGTTTGTAAGTATAAGGAACGGAAATTTCCGTTTTTCCGTAAAGGATAGGCGTGTTTTTTACTGCCAGAGTATCTCCGGTTGCCACTGTATTTAATTTGGCAATGGCTCCGATATCACCTGCATGCAGTTCTGGCACTTCTATCGGTTTGGAGCCTTCCAGTACATACAGCTTATTCAGTTTCTCTTCCGTTTCTTTTCCCGTATTGTACAGCGTGTCATCGCCCTTGATAACACCGGAGCAGACTTTGATAAGAGAATATTTACCCAGGAAGGGATCTACAATGGTTTTAAATACATAGGCAGATTTTGCCTTTGTAAAGTCATAGTTTGCCTGATAAATTTCGTTTGTCTTTGTGTTCATACCGGCACAAGTCTTCTGGTCCGGACTTGGGAAATAACCGCAGATGTCATCTAACAGATTGGCTACACCCTGAATGTTTACGGCAGAACCCATACACACCGGAACAATACTGCCGTCTGAAATGTTGGTTTTTAAGGCAGCGGAAACTTCAGCTACGGAGAATGCTTCTCCTGCAAAATAACGGTCCATAAATTCTTCACTGATTTCTGCTACGGATTCCATCAGTGTTTCATGGTATTTCTCCAGATATTCTTCCAGATATTCCGGTACCGGGCATTCCTTCTTCTGCCCTCTTTCGATGTATCTGCGGCCTGCCTGTTTCACGATGTTGACATAGCCCACAAATTTGCCGTCCTCACGGATAGGCATGTGAAGAGGTGCGATTTTCTTACCGTAAAGTTCAGTCAAATCTTCCACAACCTGACGGTAGCTGACATCATCCATATCCATCTCTGTAACAAAGAACATTCTGGGAAGATTGTATTTTTCACACAATTCCCATGCTTTCTGGGTTCCCACCTGAATGCCGCTCTTTCCGGAAACCACAATAATTGCTGCATCAGCTGCTGCCACCGCTTCTTCCACTTCCCCCACAAAGTCGAAGTATCCCGGTGTATCCAATACATTAATTTTTACTTTTCCCCATTCAATGGGAACAACAGATGTCGTAATAGAGAATTTTCTCTTTATCTCCTCTTTATCATAATCACTAACGGTGTTTCCATCTGTCACTTTCCCCAAACGGCTTGTAATACCTGATAAATAAGCCATTGCCTCTG
>DXFK01000218.1 GCA_019114495.1 Candidatus Blautia stercoravium | reverse complement strand
GATAACTTTTGGATATACCACCAGTCCATCTACTACGTTTAGGCACAAATCCAGAATACCGTCAATAGCCAGAAAACCTTCCGGAACAGAGAGACGTTTGTTTGCAGAATCGTCCAGAGTTCTCTCAAACCACTGTGTTGCTGAGGTAATAGCTGGATTTAAAGCATCCACCATAACGAAACGTGACAAAGAGGCAATTCTTTCACTTCTCATAGGGTTTCTCTTATAAGCCATGGCAGAGGAACCAATCTGGCTCTTTTCAAAAGGCTCTTCTACTTCTTTCAAATGCTGCAGAAGACGAATGTCATTAGAGAATTTATGTGCGCTGGCTGCAATTCCTGCCAGTACGTTTAAAACTCTTGTATCCACCTTTCTGGAATAAGTCTGTCCGGAAACCGGATAGCATTCTTTAAATCCCATTTTTTCTGCAATCATCGGGTCAATTTTATCAATAGTTTCCTGGTCTCCGTCAAAAAGCTCCAGAAAACTTGCCTGTGTTCCTGTAGTTCCTTTTGAACCTAACAGCTTCATGGTGCTGAGTACAAATTCCAAATCTTCCAAATCCAGAAGGAATTCCTGCATCCAAAGGGTCGCTCTTTTTCCTACTGTGGTGGGCTGTGCCGGCTGGAAATGCGTAAATGCCAGAGTTGGCAGCGCTTTATGCTCATCTGCGAATTTTGCCAGTTCCGCAATCACATTGACTAATTTCCTGCGAACCAGCTTCAGTGCTTCTGTCATCACAATAATATCTGTATTGTCTCCTACATAACAGCTGGTAGCGCCCAGATGAATGATACCTTTCGCTTTTGGGCACTGTACGCCATATGCATATACATGAGACATCACATCGTGACGAACCTGTTTTTCTCTTTCTTTTGCCACTTCGTAGTTAATATCCTCTGCATGAGCTTTCAATTCGTCAATCTGTTCCTGTGTAATGGGCAGTCCCAGTTCTTTTTCTGTCTCTGCCAAAGCAATCCACAGCTTTCTCCAGGTACGGAATTTCATATCAGGAGAAAAAATATACTGCATTTCTCTGCTTGCATAACGCTCGGATAATGGACTTACATATCTGTCTGTACTCATACTTATTTACCTCTCTGTTCTCTTTCATATATCACGCAGTTAATACACATGGATTATATCGCAACACTTCTGAAAAAACAAGTTTAAAATCCCGTACTCCTGTGATAGTCACGAATAAACTGTTCCAAAAGCCCATCCGTATCCTCTCCGGACACCTTCTTGGCTTTCTTTCCACTCTGTTCCAGATTCCGGATAATTTCTTCCTGCTCCTCTGCTTCTATTTCCATTGTTCTGCATATTTGAGGAAACTCCTGAGGGTTTATCATATAGACTGCAGTAAGATAGTGCCTGTATACCTGTTTTGTGTGAAGCAGTTCGTAGGCTTTCCAAAAACAGTCCGCTGCTTCCTGAAACTGAAACAGATTCAAATATGCGCACCCCATATTGTGGTAAATGCCGCCGTTAAACTGTTCTCCTAACCCTTCCTTATCTTCTTTTTGCAGGGCATTTTCATAAATCCTCACCGCATTGACATACATCCGGTTTTCCACCAGATAATCTCCCTTTTTCTTTTCTCTCAACACCTCGGGCTGTTGATTCAGAAGGCTCAGCCGCTCATTCAATTCCTTAAATTCACTGTGTGTCAAATAATTAATTTCTTTAAACACGGCCAGAATAAACTCTGCTGTTCCCAGATTATCCTCCAGGATTTTGTAAAGCCGTCTGTACAGCTTTTCCAGCCCCAGTTCTTTTCTCAGCCAGTCGCAGAGATGTTCATTTAAAATAGTCTCGTCCAGAAGATAAATATTATGGTAAAAATAATAACAGAGCTCTTCAATGGAATAAATATTTGTGCTGATGTTTTCAATATAATAAGGCATCTTCGCTCTTTTTAACTGACATAAAATATATCCGCTCATTCCCATTTCTCCTTTACCATGATACTTTTTCTGTCCAGACTTTTCCCTCGGAAGGGAACAAATCTCCAAATCCCAGGTCTTTCGCCGTAATAACGCAGAGTTCCTGAGATTCATAGGCAATACGGACACCCAGTCTGGTGGTTTTATTGGGACGCTTTGGCAGACCTTCCAGCTTCATACTGCACCTGGTTTTTCCTGTTCCCTCCATAGATGTCACCAGAAATTCCAAATCCTCTTTTCCGTCCAGTATCAATTCCAGTTCTGTGTGAATCTCATACCAGTTTTTCCCTGCTTCGATAAGTGCATACGTCTTTGGAGAACCATTCACCATCATCTCCATGGATACATTGTGCTTTACCAGGGAGGGACTCAGGTAGAGATATCCCTTCAAAGTTCCGTCTTCACATTTTTCTCTGGCTCCATAGCAGGCGCCTTTCACATACAAATTGTTTCCATAATACACATGTCTCTGGTTTCTGCACAGCAGGGGCGTGGAGCGCACTGCCCATTCCTGGTCAAACCCGTCTCCCACAATATAGATACTGGAGTAAGTATCTGTTCCGCAGGAACGCTCGATTAGGCGATAAAAATTATCATCTTTTTCTATGGCGTCCTGCGGCAGTTCTGCAGTAATTCCATGCTCTATAAAAGCTGTAATGGGACGCTTCTGATTATCCATAACCAGTCTGGCAAAAGATACCTGATTTTCTTCAAACAAAAACCAGCCGATTTTCCGATTCCAGTTATCCTTACGGTGATTCATGACATAATAATAAAAACTTTCGTCATAGTCCTGCAGGAAAATCTGATTTCTGGTAAATCCCAGGTTTTCTCCTGCCTGATACAAATTTTTCACCAGCGCTGCTGAAAGCCGGGGCACCGTAATCATAAAAGCCTTTATCTGTCTTGCGGGTTCTGCGGTTCCCAGAAGAGAAATACAGCCCTTTAAATAGTTTTCCAACAGTTCAGAAGGCTTTCTTTTTTCTCCGTCCACGATGACCTCCTGGGCACTTCCAAAAATCCCCAGAAGCCCTGTAATGGAAATTTCCCCTTCCTGGCGGCAAAAATAATCTGCTTCCATGCCATAATGCCACACTTCTTCTCCCGGTTTCTTAGAAAGCCGGGTAGGAAAAAGGTACTGGTTGCTGCCTGCTTTTACGGAAACAGAAATCGGCTCTTTTTCCCTGCGGTCATAATAGCAAATCTGGGACTGGTTTTTTCCGATTTCCAGACCTACTATAATATTTCTTGTCTCATTCATCTCTCTGCCTCCTAATCCAATAAAGCAAACAGGTCTCTTACCTGCTGCTCCCGTTCCATATAGGCTTCTGCCATACGCTGCAGTTCCTCTTTCTTGCCCTTTTCTCTTAAGTGCAGCATGGTGTTCAGCATCTGATATTTGCTGCTGCCCTGCATACTGCTTTCTTCTACCGTCAGAATTTTTTCCCCGGTTGTTTCCACCTTCCCGTCTTTTTCAATCACAAAATAATAATGCAGTTTTTCTCCGTAGAATAAAACAAATTCTCTGTTATAAATCCCCTGATACCGCTCCTTTAACGGTTCGCTTTTCTCTTCTGAGGTTTCTCCCCGTTCAATATAGGAATGCAGTGTTACTCTTGCACGGCGGCCTGCCCGGCATTCTACAAACATTTTATCCTCCATCTGGCAGGTGCAGAGCAGTTCTCTGGGCAGCGTCCGGAAAAATGCGAACTGCAGACGCTCTTTTTCACATTCCTCCAGAATTTCTTCTGCTATATTCTTTCGGTTTTCATCCCAGACTCCGGTTTCTCCGTAATGCTTCAAAAGAGAAATTCTGCAGATGATGTCACATTCCCATTTCCTCTCCATGACTTTTTCCAGAGCCTCAAAAAGAAACTGGTCTTTTTCCTTTTCTCCCAGAAAATATTCATAACACTCAAAAGTCAGATAAGAGAGAATCACCTGTTCCTTTCCGCTCTGACTGATATAATTTTCCAGCACTGCAAGACCTTTTTCATGGCACACTCTGGAAAACATACTGCATACCAGAATCTTTTCCTCCAGCTGATAGCAGTCCAGCGCAAATCCCATGGCACGGTTCCAAAGCTGTACCATTTCTTCCACAGGTCCTTCAAAATGCTGTACCAGATACCGCAGGAGCACCTCATCATAAATACCGGAGTGCACAATGTACCTTGCCAGCAAAACAAGTTCTTCTTCATACTCAAATTCCAGATTCAAAATCATCTGGCTGCACAGCCTTAAAAGAACCGGCATTTCTATCTGTTCATATCCGTATTCACAAATCAAGTCATAAGCACCTAAAAACATCTCCTGTTTCACCAGAATGGTAATTAGCAGACGTTTATTTACCCTGGCAAATGCGCGGAAATCCATTTCCCGCAGAGACTCTCTCAAATTGCGGTTATCCATCTGGGATTCATAATACAGCAACAGCTTTTTGCGTATATTCTGGCGGTAATCCTCACAGAAAACCTCCTGTTTCAAAACCGCCTCAAAATAGCCCACATTGGCTTCCGTCACCGGATATTCGTGTTTCAGTTCCCCACAAGTGTGCAGCAGCATGCCCGGATATTTCTTTCCGGGTTTTCGCAGCTTCCCGGCCAGTTCCTCCAAATCCAGCAGATTGTGTACATTATAATCCACAGTATTCACATATCGGCGCTGGCTGCTGTCCTCAAACAAAACAGCTGCGTCCTTTGTATACAGTGAAATATAGGTTGTCTTATCTGTGCAAAGATACACCTGTTCCTCTTTCATAGAAGCATGGCGCACAATGACCTTTCGGATTTTGGGGTCATCGCAGTAAAGCCGATATGTAAAGAGCACTTTAGCCAGAGCTGCCCTGACATTTTCGTCCTGGGAATCCACACAGAATTCCTGATACACTACCGCAAAATCCTCATTGATTCTTCCCTCTTTGATTTTTTCCTTTGCAAAGGTCTCCATGTTTTTCTGATAGGTCTGATAAGTTTCTTTATCTATCTCTTTATTCCGAATAACGTTACTGTATACAAACGCTTTCTTCGTATCACTTAGTGTATTGTTGTATCCGAAATACAGGCGAATGACTTTGGGCAGTACCTTCTGATAGTTTCTGCTCATGGTTTCGATGTAATACTCATACAGCCCTGTGATTTTCAGTTCTGCCTGTACCGCCAGTTCATACCAGCGGAAATACTCCGGCTTTCTGGGTTCCCCCTTCATAATGAGCTGACAAATGCCCCTGACAGCATGAACGGAAGGATATTTCTCATACACATACTGCAGGACTTCATAGACCTTTTGGGAAAATCCTTTCATCTGCCCTGCAAGGTCAATGGCACGAAAAGCCATTTCTTCCGTGAGAATTCCATATTTTTTCGCAAAAAGATACACCTGTATTGTAAAAGTATTCATTTTCCGAAATGCGGAACCATCCGCTGCCGCCAGTCTGCACGCTGTCAGATAGAGAAAAGGACTTCTGCAGCCGATTCTGTACTGTTCTTCTAATAGAAACATTTTCCTGGACTGGGTGCGCAGATTCTCTTCATCCAATTCAAAAATCATGGAAAGAAGCAGCAGGCTGTCCACTCTTCTCTGATAGAGCTGATGGAGCCGCACAGCCGCAGCTTCTTTGGACTGTGTACTTCTCTCGGAAATCTCATTCAAATACAAAAAGGCCCCCTCCAGAATTTCCTCCTGATGAATTTTCTGGTTGTTTTCCAGGGAATCCAAAAGCCTTCTGGCTTCCTCCTTCCTGTCTGCGCGCGCCTGTACATAGGCTTCAAAAAGCTGGCATTCCGTAGAATAATAGCCGTTTTCTTTCAGTTCTTCCAAGAGCGCTTTCATCTCCGCGCACCATTCTTCCGTATTCTTTCTTCCAAGTTCCAGACGAAGGAAATCTCTGGCGGCTTCCAGCCTTTTTTTCTTTTCATAAGCTGTGACATTGACCTGAATATGGCCGTTTTTCGATGCCATAATTTCGTAGGTAATGGTCTCATACACGGTTTTTATCTGAATTCTTCCGAAATTTTTACCCTTTCCAAGATATTCCTTCCGTATGATGTATTCCAAATCATAAACACTGCCTATAAAATGCCCGTCTTGAATAACCTTTTTCTCTACTTCCAGAAAATCTCCTTCCGTCTGAATTTCAGCGCGAAGAAAGCCCCATCCGCTTCTTCGGATTCTCAACGTATCTTTTAAAGAAGTCTGTACCTCATAAAGCTCCAGATTTTCTTTTTCCAGGCTTAAATGCACAGGTTCCTTCAATCCTGCGCCTATAAGAAATTCTTCCAGATTCTGATACGGCACAGGCGTTTTTACCATGGAAGCATAATACGGCAGCAGTTCTTCTCTGCCTTTTAACAGCCTTTTAAAGGAAGTATCTATAAAAAGCTGGTATGCCTCTCTGAAATCTTCCTTTGCCAGACTGACAAATTCCTCCAGAGTCCCTACCGTTCCCTGAGATGTGCGCACTTCCAACTTTTTTATTCCAACAGAAAAAGGCACCCGATACGTTCCGATACTGGTACTTAAAACAATTTCTCCCTCTATGGAATCTGTACTGTCCAATCCCTTGGCATCCACACCATAAGGAAGAATAATCTTTTCTCCTGAAAACTTTTCCTTACCCAGAAGAAATCTGCGATGTGTGGAATAAGCCATTCCCTTGATTTTTCTTCCGTCTTGTGCTGCAAACTGCAGTTCTCCTCTTGCCTTTTCTTCCGGCATGGTACTGAAAGAAATATGACTTGCAGACAAATCCAGACCGGGTACTTCATATTCAAATCTTCCGTTTATCAGTTGTTCCATTCGTCTCTTCAAAGTATCCACCCTTATCCTGTCCTACTGTATTAAGTATTGAACTCACATTCAGATTCTGTTAGTATAAAA
>DXFK01000217.1 GCA_019114495.1 Candidatus Blautia stercoravium | reverse complement strand
TTCGGCCATATCCTTCCCACTACCAGGCGGATTTTGGACTTGCACCCTTAAAAAACGTGCACCGCCTGGCGCACCACAAAAGGCTGCTGCGCAAAGCCTCTAAAGACACTTTGCACAGCAGCCTTTCTCTTAGTTCTCATTTTGCCTGATTACTCTGAGGCTTCCTCTGTCAGTCCTGTCAGATAATCTGTAATAGCCGTTACATCCATTTCAGTGGTCACCACTTCCTGTTCTGCATTTGGGTCTTCTCTTGTGACCAAACCGTATGCAGAATACCCAATCCAGCCCAGAGCCACCAGACAAACAGCGCCGATCGCCAATTTTTCCAAAAACAGGGCTCTCTTCTCTCTCTTCTGAATTTTTGCACGGTTGGCTTTCTCTTTTTTATATTTGTCTACTTTTTCCTGACTCATACCGTAAATCTCCTTTGTCCCAAACTCGTCAAATCTGCTTTTTAGTATAGCATATTTTTTTCTGACTGCAAAGAATTATTTCTCCCCTTGACCTTTTTCCCTTTTTCTGTGTATACTAATAAACAGAAAAGAGCATTTGCGGATTATAATTTTTTATAATTCGTCAATGCTTTTTCTTTTACAAGAAGGAGGCCAAATCTCATGAATCTCACACACGAAAAATCCTGGTATGCCAAGAAATGGAGTATGGACATCCTGGTGGACATCATCGGGGGTATTTTTATTGCCGTAGGCACTTACAACTTTGCTGCAGCCGCGGAATTTCCCGTTGTGGGCCTAAACGGTATCGCCCTGATTTTCTACCATTTATTCGGCTGGCCCATCGGACGGGTGGCACTGATACTGAATATTCCCATTGCCCTGTGCTGTTTCCGTATTCTGGGCCGGAACTTTTTTCTGCGCTCTATCCGTACCATTTTAATTACCTCTTTTATTATGGACTATACAGCGCCTTTGTTTCCTGTATATCAGGGAGACCGCATGCTGGCCGCCATCTGCACCGGTGTGCTTTCCGGTCTGGGCTTTGCCCTGATTTATATGAGGGACTCCTCTACCGGAGGCGCGGACTTTATTATGCTTAGCCTGAAAGCAAAAAATCCACACCTGACGCTGGGCAAAATTGCCTTTGTCATGGATACGGTGATTGTCCTTCTGGGTACTGTCATTGTTTCAAAAGACGTGGACAGCCTGATCTATGGTATGATTATCAGTTTCCTGCTTTCTGTGGTGGTGGATAAAGTCATGTACGGCATTGATGCCGGAAAGATGACTCTGATCGTCACGGATTATGCAAAAGAAGTGGCAGAAAAAATCGACCAGGTCAGCGGCAGGGGCTGTACTTTCCTGAAAGCGGAAGGCAGCTTCGCCAGAGATAAAAAAGATGTGGTTCTGTGCGCCTGCAACAATAAGCAGATGTATATTATCCGCGCAGCCATAAAAGAAATTGACCCCAACGCTTTCATTATCATCATGGAATCCAATGAAGTGCTGGGGGAAGGATTTAAGGCACATTAAAGGCAGAGTCCGGATATTTGATTTGCACCAGTGTCAGCCCTCTGGCGGGAGCCGTAGGGCCAGCAGCTTTCCGGTCTTTCGCCTCTAAAATTGCCTGCATATGCGTCGGCGGGTATGCCCCGCCGCCGATTTCCATTAAAGTTCCGGCAATGATACGCACCATATTGTAGAGGAATCCATTTCCCCGAATGCGTATGGTAATCTTATCTTCTTCTTTTGTCACACGCAATTCACGAATACACCGCACGGTAGTTTTTACCTGAGCGCCGGCACCGCAGAAACTCTTAAAATCATGCTCTCCCAGAAGATATCTTCCTGACTCCTGCATTTTTTCAATATCCAGGGGCACATAGGTAAAATGGGAATAAAATCGTTCCGTGGGAATGGGAAAACGGCGGTTTAAAATCTGGTATTCATACGTCTTTTCACTTTCCACGTATCTGGGATGAAAGGTTCCCGGCACTTCTCTTGACTCCTGAATGCGGATATCCTCCGGCAGTCTCTGGTTTAAGGCAAAGGAAAATTTCTCTCCCGGCATTCTCACCTGCGTATCAAACACCGCCACATTTCCCAGGGCATGAACACCTGCGTCTGTCCGGCTGGCACCAATGGTTTCTATAGTTTCTCCTGTAAGGTCAGACAAATGCCGGTTTAAAACCTCCTGCACTGTAATTCCGTTGGGCTGCACCTGCCACCCGCAGTAGTTGGTTCCGTCGTATGCAACGGTCAGCTTTACTCGTTTCATTGTCTACGGTTCTCCTTTTACAGAAATACTCTCAGAGCAATATCCGCTCCCAGATACAGGACGCAAATCACATAAGCCATATAATCTCTTCTGTGGTAAATCAAAGGCTTCATCTGCGTCCGGTTGTCCCCGCCGTGATAGCATCTGGCTTCCATCGCCATAGCCAAATCATCGGCCCGGCGAAATGCCGAGATAAACAGGGGCACCAGAAGGGGCACCATGCTCTTGGCACGCTGAATGATGTTGCCGCTTTCAAAATCCGCACCTCTGGCAATCTGTGCTTTCATAATCTTATCTGTTTCTTCCATTAAGATAGGAATAAAGCGAAGGGCAATGGACATCATCATGGAAATCTCATGTACCGGCACTTTGATTTTATTTAAAGGCGCCAGAATTTTTTCCATGCCGTCGGTGAGCTGATTGGGCATTGTTGTCAGCGTCATAATGGAAGAGCCTATAACCAGATAAATCAGGCGAATACCGATTTTTACAGCCTGTACAATTCCCTCCCTGGTAATTTTCAGAAATCCTGCGCTCCACAGCACTTCCCCCGGAATCAGAAACAGGTTAAATAGCACAGTTATCAGCAAAATAATAAACAGGGGCTTTAACCCTTTCAGCATAAATTTCACCGGAACCTTGGAAAATCCAATAGCAACCGCAAGAAAAACCGTGGCCAGGGCATACCCCCAGAAGGAATCCGCCACAAAAAGGGAAATCAGAAATAAAAAAGTTCCGATAAATTTCACCCGCGGGTCCAAACGGTGCAGAATGGAATCTGCCGGATAAAACTGTCCGATTGTAATATCTCTAATCATGTTTTATTCTCCCCAGTGCCTTTAAAATACTCTCTTTTGCCTCTTCTACGGTAATGGCCGATGTATCTGCCGGAATCCCCGCCTTGCGAAGTGCCTGCATAATATAAGTAATCTGCGGCGCCGCAAGACCGATTTCTTCCAGTTCCCTGTAATGGGAAAAGACTTCCTCCGGCTTTCCGTCAAAAGCCTTTTCCCCCTTGTTCATCACCAGAATCCGGTCTACATATCTGGCAATATCCTCCATACTGTGAGACACAAGGATAACGGTAATATTCCGCTCAGCGTGCAGCCAGGCAATCTGGTCCAGAATTTCATCTCTTCCTTTTGGGTCCAGACCTGCGGTAGGTTCATCCAGAATCAGTACCTCCGGTTCCATGGCCAGTATGCCTGCAATAGCCACCCGCCGCTTCTGTCCCCCGGAAAGTTCAAACGGAGAACTTTTATAGTATTTTTCTTTTAAACCAGTCTGCTGGAGGGCCCGAATGGCTCTCTCCTCTGCCTCTTCTTTGGAACAGCCCTGATTCTTCGGCCCAAAGCACACATCAGAAAGTACATCGGCTTCAAAAAGCTGATGCTCCGGGTACTGAAATACCAAGCCCACCCGGCTTCGCAGGCGTTTCAGGGAATATCCCTCCTGCCATATATCTTCTTCTTTATAATACACAGTTCCCGCGGTAGGGCGCATCAGTCCGTTAAAATGCTGAATCAATGTGGATTTTCCGCTTCCCGTATGTCCGATAACACCCAGAAACTGCCCAGCGGGAATTTCCAGAGAAACGTCCTTTAAGGCATGGGTTTCATATACAGAACCAGGGCTGTAAGTATAAGTAACATGTTCTAATCGCAATGACATAACGCATCCACCAATTCCTTTATTGTAAGTATTCCCTCAGGAAGAAAAAGTCCTTCCTGTCTCAGTTCATGTGCCAGAAGTGTTACCTGTGGCACATCCAGGCGGTATGTTTTTAATTCCTCCAGTCTGGAGAAAATTTCCCTCGGTGTCCCCTGCATGACCACATGACCGTGGTCCATGACAAATACTTTGTCAGAGTCAATGACTTCCTCCATGTAATGGGTAATAAGCACTACCGTAATTCCTTCCTTTCGATTCAGTTCGTGAACCGCCTGCAGCACTTCTTTTCGTCCATTGGGATCCAGCATGGCAGTGGGCTCGTCCAGCACAATGCATTTCGGGTGCATAGCCATAACTCCCGCAATGGCTACCCTCTGTTTCTGCCCTCCAGACAGCTTATTGGGAGAGCGATGGCGAAAAGGCGTCATACCCACGGCTTCCAGGCTTTTGTCCACCCGCTTCCAAATTTCATCTGTAGGAATCCCCATATTTTCCGGCCCAAATCCCACATCCTCCTCTACCACAGTTCCGATAATCTGATTGTCCGGGTTCTGAAACACCATGCCGGCTCTCTCTCGGATTTCCCACAGCTTCTCCACGGATTTTGTATCCATGCCGTCAATCCAAAGAGTTCCTTCAGTTGGAACCAAGAGGGCATTGATATGCTTCGCCAGCGTAGATTTTCCGGAGCCGTTATGCCCCAGAATTGAGATAAACTGTCCCTCCGAAATGTCCAGATTCACATCATCTACCGCTCTGTATCTTTCCAATGGCTGTCCGCTGTCATTATATTTTATGTAATCATATTTTACGTTTCTGGCTTTAATGATTCCCATGGCAGGCACACCTCCATACTTCCATATCTTCGCTGTCTCCCTCCAGGTGATAGTCAATTTTCTGGAATCCCAGCTTCCGCACCAGTTCCACCGACGGCATATTGGTGCTTTTTATCCTGCAGTACAGATAAAAAGCACCTCTGTTTTTCGCTTCCTCCACAATGGCTCTGCAGGCTTCGTAGGCAAATCCTTTTCTCCGAAATTTTTCATCTATCATATAGCCAAGCTCCACTACTGTTTTGTTATCATTCCAGAGTTTAGGTTCTACCCCTGCTCTTCCTATAATTTCCCCGGAAGCCTTTTCCAGTATGCACCAATATCCCATGTCGCAGAGTTCGTACATGTAACGGCGATACATCTCAAAGTCTTCCAGTTCTTCCTTTAGCGGTTTTGCCACACCCTCGCAGGCATCTGCGGAGGTTTCCTGGGAGCAGATTTCCATTATTCTCGGAATATCTCTTTTTTCCATTTCCCGGATAAGAAGCCGATTTGTCTCACACACTTTAGCTGGTAAATGATGAAAGTGGCAGTAAATTTTTTCCACAAAGGCACTGTCTACCTCTTCAAAACCTTCCACAACGGCAAAAGCCGTGCTCAAATCCTGTTTTCCGGAATCGGGGTTGTAATAAGCCATGCAGACCATACCGGCTGCTTTTGCGGCCTTGCACCCGTTTTCCGAATCCTCGACAACCAGACATTCTGCTGGAGACAGCCCCAGTATTTCTGCTGTTTTCAGAAAAACATCCGGTGCCGGCTTGGGGTACTTCACAGTCTCCCCGCTGACCAGCTTTTGAAAATACCCGTCAATTCCCCAGTGCTTTGTCACATTTTCAATGTAAGAAAGGGGAGAGGAAGAAGCCACAGCCAGCACATATCCCGCCTCCTGCAGCCTTTCCAGAAATTCCTTCACCCAGGGAATCAAAGAAGGATACCCTCTCTCTTCAATCATTTTCTTTTTCATGCTCTTCATCTCGGCTATCAGGGCTGTATCCTGTACGTCTACCTGATAATGCTCATGCAAAAGCTCCATGAGAAAACCTACCGTTGAACCGATACAGGGCTTATAAGCCTCATAGTCTATATGGATTCCCCTTGCCTTCAAGGTCTCTTTCCACACCTGGAAATGGAAAGGTTCACTGTTAATCAGCACCCCATCCATATCAAAAATAATTCCCTTCAGCATATTTTCAGCTTTCTCCCTCTGTCTGGTCCTCTTTGGAACCGAATAAAAGTTCTTCTGCCAAAGCCCAGATTTCCTCTCTTCCCTGTTTGGTCTGTGCAGAGAATGGAATGACTCTGGTGCCTGGGAGCAGATTTAAGCCTGTCTTAACTGCTTTCACATGTTTCGCCACCTGGCTTCTTTTCAGTTTATCCGCTTTTGTTGCAATGATAATGGGCTGATATCCGTTGTGTACAATCCAGTCATACATCGTCCTGTCATTTTCAGACGGGTCATGACGGATATCAATAAGCAGAAATACTGCCTTTAACTGCTTTGACTGGTGTAAATACCGCTCAATCAGCTTTCCCCACTGCTCTTTTACGGACTGGGACACCTTGGCATAGCCGTATCCCGGCAAATCCACAAGATACATCTCGTGGTTTACATTATAAAAATTAATTGTCTGGGTCTTTCCCGGAGAAGCACTGGTTCTCGCCAGGGCCTTCCGGTTCATCAGTGCATTAATCAGAGACGATTTTCCCACATTGGATTTTCCCGCAAATGCAATTTCCGGAACTTCGTTTTTGGGAAGGGTACTGGTGATGCCGCAGACGATGTCCAGCGCTACATGTTTAATAACCATGTGTTTTCCTCCAAATTTCTTCTTTATACCAGAGCATGTTTCAGAACCTCTTTCATGGTTTTCACAGGCACAATTTTCATGCCGCCTGTGATTTCCTCGTCCAGTTCCTCCACATCTGCCTGATTCTCAAAGGGAATGAGAACCTTTTTTATACCTGCACTTTTGGCTGCCAGAAGCTTTTCCTTCAGGCCGCCGATAGGAAGCACTCTCCCTCTTAAGGTAATCTCTCCTGTCATTGCCACATTGGCTTTCACCGGTGTGTTGGTAATGGCGGAAAGCATAGCCGTGGCCATAGTAATACCAGCAGATGGGCCGTCCTTTGGCACTGCCCCTTCCGGTATATGAATATGTAAATCGTGTTTCTGGAAAAATTCCGGCTTAATGCCGTATTCTTCTGCCACAGAACGAATATAGCTGATACCTGCCTGGGCAGATTCTTTCATCACATCCCCAAGCTGTCCGGTCAGAAGAAATTCTCCTTTTCCCGGCATGAGGTTCACCTCTATCTGCAGGGTATCGCCTCCGACACTGGTCCAGGCCAGTCCCCGTACAATTCCCACTTCATCCGTCTTATTCTTCCTCTGATAAGTATATCTGGCTCTTCCCAGAAAACTTTCCAGATTGTCCGCACTTACACTGACGGCTTCTTCCTTATCCTCCAGAATCTTCCTGGCTGTCTTTCTGCAGATTTCACCCAGCTTTCTCTCCAGGCTTCGCACACCTGCTTCTTTGGTGTATCCCGCAATGATTTCCCTCAGCGCTTCATCGGAAATAAGCAGCTGGTTTTCTTTTAATCCATGGGCTTTTATCTGCTTTGGAATCAGATGTTCTCTGGCAATATGCTCTTTTTCGTTCTGGGTATAGCTGCTGATTTCAATAACCTCCATGCGGTCTAAAAGCGGCCGCGGAATGGTCTGCAAATCATTAGCTGTGGCAATGAAAAGCACCTCAGACAAATCCAGAGGGATTTCCACATAATGGTCTCTGAATTTTCTGTTCTGCTCGCTGTCAAGCACCTCTAAAAGTGCAGAAGAGGTATCTCCCTTGTAATCACTGCTCACTTTATCAATTTCGTCCAGAAGCATGAGAGGATTTTTCACTCCGGCCTGTATCAGCCCATTGGCAATTCTGCCCGGCATAGCACCTATATAGGTTCTTCTGTGACCGCGGATTTCCGCCTCGTCCCGCACTCCACCCAGTGACATTCGCACATACTCCTTGTCAAGCGCCCTGGCTACAGAACGGGCAATAGAAGTCTTTCCGGTTCCGGGCGGTCCTGCCAGACACAGAATCGGACTCTCTCCCTTTTTGGTCAGGGTTCGCACAGCCAGAAATTCCATAATACGCTCTTTCACCTTTTCCAGGCCATAGTGGTCTTCTTCCAGAATCTTCTTGGCTTTTGTCAGATTTTTATTATCTCTGGACACCTTATCCCAGGGCAGAGAAAGTAACGTTTCAATATAGCTTCGGATAACTCCCGCCTCTGCCTGCATGCCTGCCGCATTTTTAAAGCGGTCGATTTCCCGGTTGATTTTCTCTTTTACTTCTTTGGACGCTTTCAGTTTTGACACCTGTTCCTTAAACTGGTCTGCTTCTGACAAAGTATCCTGGTCGCCCAGTTCTTCCCTGATAACTTTTAACTGTTCCCGGAGAATGTAATCTCTCTGGTTCTTATCCACCCGCTCTTTGACTTTACTGTTTAAATCTGTGCGGATCTGCATAATGTCGATTTCATTACACAGAATTCCGCCCAGCACTTCATAGCGCTCTTCCAGATTTACAGCCTCCAGAATTTTCTGTTTATCCTCATATTTCATAGGAAAGTTCACGGCAATCTGGTCAATGACTTTCCTGACATCCTCCAGTTCCAGAATCTGTCCTGCCAAATCCTTACTGAGTTTTGGATTTTCATTGCAGTAACGGACAAAAAGTTCCTTGATCCCCCTCAGCATAGCTTCTTTGACATTACCCTCCGGTTCTTCCTGTTCTTCTTCAAAAAGGGCAATTTCGGCTTCCAGATACAGAGGATTTTCCTCAAATCTTAAAAGTTCTCCTCTCTCCTGTCCTTCCACCAGAACCTGGATCATGTTTTTCTTTGTCTTTACAAGCTGTTTGATTTCTGCAATGGTACCGATTTTATATAAATCTTCCTGTGCAGGTTCCTCCGTCTCCGGGTCTTTCTGGGTAACGAGAAAGACTTTCTGGTCCTGAACCATGGCCTTTTCAATAGCCTTCATGGATTTTTCCCTGCTCACATCAAAATGCACAATCATGTCAGGAAGAATGGTTGTACCTCTAAGGGCGATTGTGGGTAAATGCTGTATTACGTCGCTCATGCTCGCACCTCCTTATTCCTGTACGATTTTTCTATGCGATTTCCGTTGACTCTTTTTTCTTACGGCTGCCGCTTTTGCTTCTTCTGGCTGTTACCGGAAGTTCTCTGTATTCCAGCTTTGCTTCCCCTGTTCCGTCCACCAGTTCTTTTGTAATGGTACAGCCGGTAATGCTTTCATCTGAAGGCGCCTTGTACATCAAATCCATCATGGAATTTTCCATAATTGCACGCAGACCTCTGGCGCCTGTCTTTCTCTCCATAGACTTATCCGCAATGGCTTCCAACGCTTCCGGTTCAAAGTCCAGATGAATACCATCCAGATTAAACAAAGTCTGATACTGACGCACCAGAGAGTTTTTCGGCTCTGTCAAAATCTTCACCAGGGCGTCCTTATCCAGCGCGTCCAGAGATACCACTACCGGCACACGACCTACAAATTCAGGAATCAGTCCGAATTTCACCAAATCCTGGGGCATGACTTCTTTTAAGAGTTCTCCCACATTATGTTTGCCCGGTGTGCGGATTTCTGCATTGAAACCAATAGCTTTTGTATCTTTTCTGGTTTCGATAATTTTATCCAGTCCTTCAAAAGCGCCGCCGCAGATAAACAAAATGTTGGTAGTATCAATCTGAATAAACTCCTGCTGCGGGTGTTTTCTGCCGCCCTGCGGCGGTACGTTTGCCACAGTTCCCTCTACGATTTTCAGAAGGGCCTGCTGCACCCCTTCTCCGGATACGTCTCTGGTAATGGAGGCATTTTCCGATTTTCTGGTAATTTTGTCAATTTCATCAATATAAATAATGCCGTACTGAGCACGTTCAATATCGTAATCTGCTGCCTGAATGATTTTCAGCAGAATGTTTTCCACATCCTCGCCCACATAACCGGCCTCGGTCAGAGTGGTTGCGTCTGCAATGGCAAAAGGCACATTCAGCAGTCTTGCCAACGTCTGAGCCAGCAGCGTCTTACCGGAACCGGTAGGCCCCAGCATAAGAATATTGCTCTTCTGCAGTTCCACATCTGTGCTGCCGCCTGCCAACACACGTTTGTAGTGGTTGTAAACCGCAACTGAAAGCACCTTTTTCGCCTCATCCTGCCCAATGACATACTCATCCAGAAATGCCTTAATTTCCTGTGGTTTCAACAAGTTGATTTCGTCAGAAGCCATGTTGCTGTACTCTGCCCCCAGTTCTTCCTCAATAATTTCCGAACAGATTCCCACACACTCATCACAGATATAGGTTCCGTTTGGACCTGCAATCAGTTTTTTTGCCTGGTCTTCTGTCTTTCCGCAAAAGGAACATCTGATTTTTGTATCGTTTCCTTTCATTGCCATGTTTTTTCCCTTTCTGTTTTCATTTTTCTTCTTTTAAAGCCGAAAGACTCCCGCAAATTTCTGCAGGAGTCTTCTCTTCTGTCATTATCTATGCTCGATTACAGAGTCAATCAATCCATATGCCATTGCCTCCTGGGCTGTCATATAATTGTCTCTTTCTGTGTCTCTGGCAATCGTTTCCAGAGTCTGGCCTGTATTCTGAGCCAGAATTGTGTTCAATCTGGTTCTGGTTTTCAGAATCTGCTGTGCTACAATATCAATCTCTGTTGCCTGGCCCTTTGCACCGCCGGAAGGCTGGTGAATCATAATTTCCGCATTGGGAAGGGCCATTCTCTTTCCTTTTGTACCGCCGGCCAGAAGAAATGCACCCATGCTGGCAGCAAGTCCCATACAGATAGTAGATACATCACATTTGATGTACTGCATGGTGTCATAAATCACCATACCTGCTGTAACGGAACCGCCCGGACTGTTGATATATAAGTGGATATCTTTTCCCGGGTCTTCTGATTCCAGGAAAAGAAGCTGTGCTGCAATGAGATTGGCTGATACATCGGTTACTTCTTCTCCAAGGAAAATAATTCTGTCTTTTAACAATCTGGAATAGATATCGTAGTTTCTTTCACCGCGGCTTGTCTGTTCAATGACGTATGGTACTAAACTCATGAAACTCCTCCTATTCTGTCAAACACAGCATGTATTATTCTGCTGCTTCTTCTTTCTTCTCAACAACTTTTGCTGATTCAGCAACTAAAGTAACTGCTTCCTGAACAGCCATGTCTTTCTTAATCTGTTCTTTCTCGTAGTCACCCATTACTTCTTTTAATTTTTCTACTTCCATTTTATACATTTCAGCCATGGATTTTAATTCTTCTTCTAATTTTTCATCAGAAATCTGAATGTTTTCCACTTCTGCGATTTTTTCTAATACCAGACGGCTCTGGATTCTCTTTAATGCCTGTGGTCTCATCTGTTCCTGTATTTTTGCATTGTCCAGACCTGTGAACTGATAGTACTG
>DXFK01000216.1 GCA_019114495.1 Candidatus Blautia stercoravium | reverse complement strand
CCTGCTCTTTTTTTAATCGCTCCTCTGCTTCCAGCAGCTTATCCTTTTTCTCCTGCTCCTGACGTTCCTTTGTCTTCTTCTCTTCTTCTTTTTCCCGGAGTTCTTCCGCCAGCTTCAGTTCCTGCTCCTTTAACTTTGCCGCATCGCTTTTCGTAAGAGATTCTTTTTCTTCTTTTAAAACCTCTTCCTCCTGCACCAGTTCCTGATATCTCTGTTTTTCTTCTGTCAGGGCAGCTGTTTTTCCGGTCAGTTCTTCTGTTAATTTTGTCCCTGTACTCTGGCAGGCTTCGTAGGCCTTTACCGCATCTGAAAACAGCAGGGCTTTGTCATACAGCACAATCTGATTGTACTGGTCATAGACCTTTTCAATCTGCCTGGCTCCACGGATACTCTCGTTTAAAGTATCCAGGTTGGTTTTCAGATTATCCATATTTTCAATAGCCTCAGACATAGGCCGCAAATCATCTTCAGACAAGGTCTGCAGCGAGCTGCTCAAAATTTCGTTAATAACCGTAGGTTTAAAATCCTTGGAAAGTTTCGGGGTACGAAGCTGAATCAACAGTTCCAGAAGTTCCTTATATTCCTCCTGAGTTTCAAATCCAAAGAGCAGACGGTTCACACAGGCAGTATATTCGCTCTGAGTTTCCATGACCTTTCCGCCCTCTCCAATCCTGTTTTTCAACTCTATTTTGGAACAGGTGATTTTGTTTTCCACATCTTTATACAGAAAAATATCCCGCCCTACCCGTCTGTTATCTGTAATACAAAAATACCAGGATTCCAGCTTTTTATTCTTTCTTGCACGGATTCCCAGCCCCAAAGTCAGGTATTCTTCACTCTCCAGCCGTTTAAATTCCATGTAGAGATAGCCGGTTCTCTCTTCCCTCTCATCCCCTTCTTCCAGAAGATAATTTTCCATCTTCCTTGCACGGGAACCGAAGGGGTCCAGACGCTCCGGACGCATATTTCCATCCAGTAAAAGAGGAATAAAGCTCTGCATGGTAACCGATTTTCCGGAGCCATTGGCGCCTCTTAAAAGCATGCGCCCTTCTGAAAAATCAAACGCTTCCTCATCATAGTACCAGAAATCCACCAGTCCCACTTTGTTTATCTGCCACTTCCCACTATTCATTGTTTTCTCCCTCTTTCTTAAAATCCTCCGGGTATCTTCCCATAATTTTTCCTGCCACAGTTTTGATGCATACATCACCATAAGTCTGCTCTATCATCATCAAATTTTCCATATAATCATATACTTCCCTGTAAAACTCTGCAAAAGTCATTTCCCGGTATGTCTTGTTAAAACCAGCCCCAAAACGCTCCTTGCATTTCTCTGCAAGTCTCTGGAAATTCTCTTTTGGAAGGCGGATTTGTTCGTCCAAAGGCACCTCGATTTTCCCTTCCCGGATTTCTTCCTGCAAAAGCTGATACAAAAGCAGCACAATATCTGACAACGTATTTTCTTCCGGAAAGGTCCGTCCAAGCCTGCAATTCTCTCCTAATATCAAAAAGGCACTGCTGCTGTGTACCTGCAGTTCACATTCAAACAACTCCGACAGTTCTCCCTGTATCATATTCCGGTAATTTCGCACATAGGCAAAATCTTCTTCTGTATCTGCGTCTTTATACATGCCCATGGTCATCAGAAGTCTGCGGTAAACCCTTTGTCTGCGGACAATTCCCCGGTCCTCATTTAGGTCAATCCACTCTTCTTTTTCAAAGTCTTTTGGCGCTGTATACCCCATAATATCCTGGGTGAAATTCTTCATAAAATACCGGGAAACACCTGTATTTTCATACAAGACTTCACTGGTATCATCCTTTGCAAATCCCTCTTCACTTCCATCATTTACATTTAGAATACCGCAGGCCACGCAGTATTTCATCACCTTTATCATATGACGGCGGTAGCGGTAAATGGTCCAGTCGATCTGCTCCTTCTCATACTGACTCTGCACATATTCCGTCAGTTCCGAAAGCACAAACTGCTCCTCTGCTTCTTTATCCTCCAGAAACATGAGAACCAGGCAGAAAAATACATACTCAATGGGGTCATGAAAGTCTGAGATTCCCATCCAGTTTTCCGGAACAGCCGGCAGCTTTTCCACCTTAATCATATAGGGATTGATCAGCACCTGATACCCCAGCTTTTCTCTTAAAAACTTCTTTTCCTCTCCGGATGCCAGTGCTTCTTTTACCTGATAATACAACTCCCGCTCCCTGGATTTCAAAATCCATCTGCGGTTCAGCAACACTTCCAGTACCTTCATATCTCCTGTTCCCTTTCTTCAAATACCATGGTATAACAAGGCATTTGAAACTCTCCATCTGTGCATTTTAATGTGCAGTATTCCTTTGTATCTGTCTGTTCAATATAATAGATCTGCCCGTCTTCTGTCTTGGCTCTGTGATTTTTCTTCTCCAGTGCCTTAGACAGCCATAAAAGAAACATATCCCGCACATAAGGTTCAATCACCGGAAGATTTGCAAACTCCAGCCTCCCGTCTTTGATGTAGCTTCTTAATAATTTCCGCTCCCTTTCCAACCTCTCTATCTCAGCCTTACGCATGGCTTCTTTCTCTTGTGAGCGGTCTATGATTCCACTTCTTCTCGCCTTTTCCCGATAGGTGCGGACTCTTGGAGTTACCGTAACCACATGAGGTTTTTCTTCATACACACCACTGTTAATACTATCTGTTTCCCTTGGCATTTCGCCCTTTAAATGCAGCGGTTTTTCCACACCAAAGACCACTGCTGCCAACCGGTGTGCCTCGGAAATATCTCTGCATTTTGCAAACATTTGTGCCACCTTTTTATATTCCTCCCGCCGGTTAGAACCCTGATTGCTCATCTCGCTGATACGGGTTGCATAGCGGGTAATTTTCCGGATAATCTCGTTGGTGGTATCAAATACCTTCCCGGCTTCCGATTCCTGTCCATCTTTTCCTGCAAACCATTCCACCATACTTTCCCAGCGGCCGCTCATTTTTTCGTAAATCATCTGTTCATTAATTTCTACATCCATACGGGGAATGGAAAGCTCGTAAGCGGTGACTTTTTCCAGAATGTTCTTCACAGTTTCTCCCTGCACCTTCCGAAGTTCCTGTTCAATGGCCGTCACATTCACCTGCAGACTTTTTACAAAGGAACGCAGATATTCCATTAATCGGTCTTTGAATAAAAGAAACTCTCTGGTTTTCATCATCTCTTCTGCTTTTACGCTGTTCAGCTCCCGCATATAGTCCTGGTAGTTCTGGTTTAACCGAATGAAATCATTATTCAAATCATTCCACCAGGCATGAAGTATTTCATCCTCTTTTACAGACATTTCTTCCAGTTTTCCCAGATTTATCCGAATCCGCTCCAACAGGGTGGGTTCCAGTGATGAGCCTTCGATAAACAGATTTTC
>DXFK01000024.1 GCA_019114495.1 Candidatus Blautia stercoravium | reverse complement strand
TTTTAACTCTATCCCATAGAAATTTCAACCTTTTTCTCCACTTTCTCAGGGGTTTTGTAAGAATTCCCAGAAAATGGAATATTTTTCCCAATATCCTGGGCAGCCAGGTCACCAAAACACTTCCGGGACCTGCATGGAAGACAAAGCTGCCAAGACACACAGCCAGAATGGCATACGTCCGAATCACACCGTCATTTTCTCTGTAAATCATACCAAAAAGATAAATCCCGGCACAGCACCAGTACAAAATGTCCTCCGCACCTGTCAAAAAGGAGCTGTGGGACACCAGCCTGCGAAAAATGCGAAGGAGGTCATAGCCTGCAGCCAGACAGGCTCCGGCCCAGAAAGCCCGGCAGAAGAAAAGCAGTTCCTCATGCATATAGGCGCTCACAGCTTATCCCAAAAGCCTTTTCAGCATGCCTTCTCCGCCCTTGGACTTTGCAGTGCCCTGGCTGTACAGCAGACTGTCCACCCGACCTGCAAGGTCTACCTCCTGCTTTTCCAAATCCAACCTGGTCACATGGAGGTCTTCTCCCTTCACGGTAAGTACCCCTGCCTCGGTTACCAGACTGATTTCCTTTTCGTCAAAGGAATTCACATCCTTTACCCCTGTGACACTCCCTGTATTTCTGTCTGTAAGCTGGATTTTATGAACTGCTTTTCGCTGTTTTTCTTCCAAAACCGACTTCCCCCATACACTTCTTCGTGAACCATTATATGGGAAAAATAAGACAGATATGACTGCCTCCGTCCTCTCTTAGAGATATTTAAACAGCTCTGCGGCAGCCTCTTTTTTTACCGTTTCCTGTACGTCCAGTACTTCTATCCGGACGTTTTTGCTTCCAAAGCGGATTTCCAGAATATCTCCTGCCTTTACCTGGGCCGATGCCTTCGCAGGTTTGTCATTAATCAGTACCCTTCCTGCGTCGCAGGCCTCGTTGGCTACGGTTCTGCGCTTAATCAGACGGGATACCTTCAAATATTTGTCAAGTCTCATACTCTCACTCCTTTACCAAAAGCCTTCTTGTCCTTTCCTGTACGCAAATGAAAAGAAGCTGTCACATCCTGAAATGCAACAGCTTTCCTTGCCTAAAATAAATAAGTTGCTTATGCGTTTACTAAATCTTTTAAAGCTTTTCCTGCTTTGAACTTTGGAGATTTAGATGCTGCAATTGTCATTGTTTCACCTGTCTGAGGATTTCTTCCTTCTCTTGCTGCCCTTTCAGAAACTTCAAAAGTACCGAATCCAACTAACTGGATTTTTTCACCTTTCTGCATTTCTTCTGATACAACATCGATGAAAGCCTTTAAAGCTGATTCTGCATCTTTTTTAGATAACTGTGATTTTTCTGCCATAGCAGCAACTAATTCTGTTCTGTTCATGAGTATTTCCTCCTAAATAATTTAGCCTTGCAGAAAAAGCCTGCCGCGGCGGCCTATCCTGCTTCTGATAATCCCTTATAGTTACCGCATCTTCGTGCGGTCTACAGATATTTATACCTTGTTTCCACGGGTTTGTCAAGCATATTACCGTGTTCTTTACAGGACATTTACGGTATTTACATCATTTTGTCAATCAATTCTTTCACTTCGGTTCCCAGCGCTGCGGATTTTGTATCTGCATCCTCTAAAGAAGTGCCTTTGATACCGTAATAAATCTTAATTTTCGGTTCTGTACCGGAAGGACGAACACAAACCCATGCGTCATCATTCAGGTCATAATACAATACATTAGAGTTTGGAAGACCGGTTGGTTTCACTTCCTTTGTCTCCATGTCCACAATGGTATCCGCCTTGTAATCTCTTGCGGAAAGCACCTTGTAAGCGCCGATTTTAGCCGGCGGGTTCTTTCTCAGGTTTTCCAGGATGGTCTGAATCTTTTCCAGTCCTTCGATGCCTTTTAAGGTAATAGACTGAATGTCATCTTTATAGTAACCATATTTTTCATACATTTCAATCATGGCATCCCAAAGTGTCATGTTTCTGGTTTTATAGTAAGCTGCTGCTTCGCACAGAGCCATGGTAGCCACAATGGCATCTTTATCTCTTGCATGAGTACCGATAAGGCAGCCGTAGCTCTCCTCAAAGCCGAACAGGTAAGTCCCCTCGCCTTTGGTCTCAAAGCCCAGAATCTGCTGTCCTATATATTTGAATCCAGTCAGCACTTCAATGAATTTCACGCCGTAATGTTTTGCGATGGCTGCGGCCATATTGGTCGTAACAATGGTGGAAATCATAACGCCGTCGGCCGGAAGAGAACCGTTTACCGCTTTTCTCTGTCCGATTTCATAATCGGCCAGCAGGCAGCCGGACATATTCCCGGTAAGAGTATGATATTCCCCTGTTTTGCTGTCTTTTACACGGACACCCAGACGGTCTGCGTCAGGGTCTGTAGCCAGTACCAGGTCTGCGTCCACTTCTTTGGCCAGTTTCAGTCCCAGGTCAAAGGCTTCGTCTGCTTCCGGGTTCGGATAGCTGACAGTAGGAAATTCTCCGTCAGGCAGTTCCTGCTCTTTTACCACATACACATGTTCAAAGCCCAGCTCTTTTAACACGCGTCTTGCAGGAATATTTCCTGTGCCGTGCAGAGGGCTGTACACAATTTTCAGTTCCTTTGCCATAGCTTTAATAGCGTCCATATGGATAACCTGGCTCTTTAGTTCTTCCATGTAAGCATCGTCAACGTCCTGTCCGATGACCATGAAAAGTCCTGCGGCCTTGGCAGCTTCCTCATCCATGGTTTTAACTGTGTTGTAATCGGTTACCTTCTGCACTTCTCCCATAATGCCGGAGTCATGAGGCGGTGTAATCTGCGCGCCGTCCTCCCAGTATACTTTATAACCGTTGTATTCCGGGGGATTATGGCTTGCAGTAATGTTAATACCTGCAATACATCCTAATTTGCGCACGGCAAAAGACAGTTCCGGTGTCGGTCTTAAGGACTCGAAGATGTAAGCCTTCACGCCGTTTGCTGCCAGACAGAGGGCTGCTTCTTTTGCAAACTCCGGTGACATGCGGCGGGAATCATAAGCAATAGCAACGCCCTTGGCCTGTCCGCCCACGGCTGCAATATAATTTGCCAGCCCCTGAGTCGTTTTTCTCACTGTGTAAATATTCATACGGTTTGTTCCTGCACCAATGACACCGCGCAAACCGGCTGTACCAAATTCGAGGTCTTTATAAAAACGTTCTTTGATTTCGTTTTCATCATTTTCAATGGCTTTCAGTTCTGCTTTTGTATCTTCATCAAAATACGGATTGACAAGCCACTCTTCATAAAGTTTTTTGTAGTCCATCTCTATTACCTCCCTGTGCAGCTTTCTTTTGCTGCGCAATTCTTTTGTGGCTATTATACACTATCACAAATCAAAATTCAAATACTGCACAGGTATTTGTCACATCTAAAGCATTATTTTTTCCGAAAAATTTCTCCATTTGTCGTGTTGTGCTGTGATTTTTTTTAATTTTTCCGCATTTTTTTCCGAAATCCATGCTTTGTTATGGGTGTAATAATAATTGGCCAGCTTCCAGTATTTCTCCGGATAGGAAAAACGGATAGACAAATACTCCTTCTCCTCTTTGGAAAAAGGATGGATTTCTTCATAGTTCTCCAGAAGCTTTTCTCCCAGTCTTCTGTCCCAGTCATACTTTTCCAGAATTTTCCGCATAAACTGATACAAATCCGCTGCCTGTACGTCAAAACTCCATTTATCGAAATTTGTCACAGCCACATGTTCTTTGTCATTTAAAATCCAGACATTATGCTGGTTATATTCCCCGTGGCAGACTGTCCCCTGCTCCAGAGCATGCTCACGCAGCTTCCCGTATCCGGAGTTCTCCAACCTGTCAAGGGCCGTCTCTCCATGATTTAAAAAGCACTGGATACTGTCCAGAAACCGCAGTTCAAAATCATTCTTTTTCTTCTTGGCGGACACAAATTTTCTGATTTTGCGAAGTTCCGCATTGTGCCTTCTGTATTCTTCGGACAGAGATTCCCGAACATAATGCTCCTGCACCGGCATTTTCATTGCTTTATGTAAACTTGCCAGAGCCGCCGCCCCGGTACAGATGTCCTCTTCACATCTGGTATCACACTCTCTCCCCTCATACCACCGCTTCACAATATATGGCACATTCTCCTTGTCCAAAGACATATAACCGCCTTCCAGATTGGGCAGAATTTCATCTGTCAGCACCTGGCTTTTCCCGGAAATTCCGGACAAAAGAAGAGCCTGGCATTCCAATTTTCTGGGTGTACCGCCAAACTCTTTTATCAGCACTCTTCCCTGTCCTGTTTCACAGACAAGGGCTCCTCTTGTACGGTACACGGCATTGGATTCCAGGCCGTATTGCTCTAAGACACTTAATCCACGGTCATACACTCGCTTCTCCCCCTTTTATTCTTGCTTCGCGCTCTTTTCATTCTATGCACGAAACCTGGGGGTTAGAATCCGTGTTCACAAGGATTCTCTTACCTTTGAGAGCAGATATTCTTTTGTATTTTTCTCCGGTTCTTCCAGAACCAGTTCCAGAAAGGCATTTAAGGTATCTCCTATTTCTTTTCCCGGCTTCATGCCTGCGGCAATCAGGTCTTTTCCGGACACTGCCAGCATCTTTACGGAAATGCACTCCTGCTTTCTTTGGATTTCTTCATAGAGCCTGCGGCTCTCTTCCAGTCTTTCCAGCTTTTCCTCTCTGCGGTATTCGCTCTGAGCCAGCACATCTGCCCTGCGGATTTTTAAAAGTACGGGAAACAGTTCTGCATCCATTTTGCTCAAAGCCCGTCTAAGAGACCTTGGCGTACACTCCCATGGACATTCATGCCAGAATACCAGCTCCGTCACCTTTCGGATGGTGTCATTGTCAAAACGCAGCCTGCGCAGGATTTTTCTTGCCAGTTCTGCGCTTGCTTTGGGATGTCCGCAGAAATGATCAAGGCCCTGCTCGTCTGTGGTCCGCATGGCCGGTTTCCCCATATCGTGAAACAGTACAGCCAGCCGCTGCACCTTATCCGCCACTGTATATTCCAGCGCCTTTAAGGTATGTTCCCCTACGCTGTAACAGTGGTGCGGTGTATTCTGAGGGGTTTCCATCATAACATCAAACTCCGGCAGCACAATTTTGGTGATTCCCAGTTCCCACGCAGTTTTCAGATACTGGGGATGTGCAGAAACCAAAAGCTTCACCAGTTCTGTCTGTATCCGTTCCGCACTGATTTTCTCCAATGTGGGGGCAAGTTCCTTTGCCCAGTATGCAGTATCCTTTTCTATGGTAAATCCAAGCTGTGCAGAAAATCGTACGGCTCTTAAAATCCGCAGGGCATCTTCTGTGAATCTCTCCTGTGGATTTCCCACGCACCGGACAATCTTGCTGTCCAGATCCCGGATTCCCCCAAACACATCCACCAGACCTGTTTCCTCATTGTAAGCCATAGCGTTGATGGTAAAATCTCGGCGTTTTAAATCTTCTTCCAGATTTTCCGTGAAAATCACTTCTTTTGGATGGCGGCTGTCTTCATACTCCCCGTCAATCCGGTAAGCGGTAACCTCAAAGCCTTCCTTTTCCATAAGCACGGTTACAGTTCCGTGCTGCAGCCCTGTGTCCACGGTTCTTTTGAAGATGTTCTTTACTTCCATGGGCTTTGCAGAAGTGGTAATATCCCAATCTGCGGGAGAACGGTTAAGGAGGCTGTCACGAACACAGCCTCCTACCGCATAAGCATCATATCCGTGTTCCTGCAAAGCCCTGATAATCCTCTGTACCTTTTTCGGAACTTCAAGCTTCATAATTAATATGCACGCCCCCAGTAAACCATTTTTTTGGCCGGTTTTCCGCACACAACACACTGATCAGACAGGTTTTCCTGTTCAAAAGGAATACATCTGGAGGTTGCCTGTACATCTTCTTTAATCTTATCCTCACATTCTCTGCAGCCGCACCACATTGCTTTCACAAAGCCCGGTTTTTCTTCCACGGTCTCCTTAAAGCTTTCGTAATCTGTCGCTTCATAAGTGTGCGCTTCTCTGTGCGTTCTGGCTCTCTCCAGCATATCCTTCTGCATGGTATCCAGAACCTGCTGTACGCTTTCTGCCAGATTGTCAAGGGAAACCGTAATCTTTTCTCTGGTATCTCGTCTCACTACAACGGCCTGATTTGCTTCCATATCCTTAGGACCACATTCGATACGAACCGGAATACCTCTCATTTCCTGCTCTGCGAACTTAAATCCCGGACTCTTGTCTGTCACGTCTGTCTTCACGCGGATGCCTGCTGCCTTTAACTGCGCTTCCAGCTTCTGGGCATTTTCCAGCACGCCTTCTTTTCTCTGCTGAATCGGAATAACAACTGCCTGCACCGGAGCAATTCTCGGAGGCAGTACCAGACCGCTGTTGTCCCCGTGTACCATGATAATTGCGCCAATCATACGGGTTGTCATACCCCAGGAAGTCTGGTGTACATACTGCAGTTTATTTTCCTTATCTGTATACTGAATGCCGAAAGCCTTTGCAAAGCCGTCGCCGAAATTGTGGCTGGTACCGGACTGCAGAGCCTTTCCGTCATGCATCAGGGATTCAATGGTATAAGTAGCCTCTGCACCTGCAAATTTCTCTTTATCTGTTTTCTTTCCCTTGATAACCGGAATCGCCAGCACTTCTTCACAGAAATCTGCATAAATGTTCAGCATCTGTATCGTTCTTGCCTCTGCCTCTTCTGCAGTTGCATGTGCGGTATGTCCTTCCTGCCACAGAAATTCTCTGGAACGAAGGAACGGTCTTGTGGTTTTTTCCCAGCGCACAACGGAACACCACTGGTTATACACCTTTGGCAAATCTCTGTGAGACTGGATTTCTTTTGCATAGAAATCGCAGAACAGAGTTTCTGAAGTAGGACGCACACAAAGTCTTTCCTGCAATGGTTCCAGACCTCCGTGTGTTACCCATGCCACTTCCGGCGCAAAACCTTCTACATGGTCTTTTTCCTTCTGTAAGAGACTTTCCGGAATAAACATAGGCAGGTATACGTTCTCCACCCCTGTTTCCTTAAATCTTCTGTCCAGTTCGTGCTGAATGTTTTCCCAGATCGCGTAGCCTGCCGGTTTGATAACCATACAGCCCTTTACGCTGGTGTAATCAATCAAATCCGCTTTCTTTACTACGTCTGTGTACCATTGCGCAAAATCTTCTTCCATAGAGGTAATGGCCTCTACCAGCTTTTTGTTGTTTGCCATAACATTTCTCCTTTTTTCTTAGTTTGCTTCTTTGTAAGTGTGTCCCCGGCGCAGTGCGTTCTCCCTGAATGTTTTATATCATAGGAAACGAATTTTCCTATGATATAAAAAAAGACACGCTCAGCCCTGTCATCAGGGACCGATATGTCTTCTTCTCGGCGGTACCACCCTTTTTAGCCGTCCTGTCTTTTTCTTCTATATCATCTAAAATCCGGACTGCTCACTTCCTTTGCTCTTTTAACGCCAAAGCCCGCGTTCTGCTTTTCGCAGACAGCTCCAAGGCAGGTTCTGTATACTTCCCACAAAAGCCTTTCACCGGACAGCTTTCTCTCTTTGGAGTTCCGTGTACATACTATTCCTCTTCTTCGCCTGTTTGATATTTTATCCAATTCAAGGGCAGAGGTGTTTCTGAATATATATGAAAAACCTTCTGCTATGTTGAATTTTATTTGAATTTGAATCGTTTGTCAAGAGGCGGCACATATTTGTTGACAAATCTTTGAAAACCCGTTATACTGTAAACTACCGTGCAGCCGGGGAGATAGCGGTGCCCTGTACCTGCAATCCGCTACAGCAGGGGTGTTGCCAAACCGAGGGTTTCTTCTTGTGAAGCTGCCCTCTATAAGTGGCGTTGACGTTTGGGTCTTACGCAACAGGAATCTGTGAACCGTGTCAGGGCAGGAATGCAGCAGCACTAAGCAGAAGCTCTTGTGTGCCGTGAGGGTGCCTGGGCCGAGTTAACTGTAGAGGTAACGTTCATGAGAGAATTTCGAAGGGCGGCGCACGGTAAAAAAGTTTCAATTACGTTCTGATAATACATTTCCAAAGGCAGATAATCCTGCTTATATTTCCGCTTTTTATTGCATAAACTGAAAAAAAGAGGTTCTTTTTGTCTATGAATCACTGGATACTTCAACTCATGGGTACTTATGGCTATGTGGGCATTGCGTTTCTGATTATGATAGAAAATATCTTCCCCCCCATTCCATCCGAAGCCATCCTCACCTTCGCGGGATTTCTCACCACTTGCACCACTCTGCACATACCGGGCGCTATACTTTCTGCTACTTTTGGCAGCCTGCTGGGAGCTATTTTCCTATATGCGGTGGGAAGGCTGCTTTCCCCTAGCAAAATGGATTCCCTGATTTCCGGACCCGTGGGAAAAGCTCTTCGTTTAAAAAAAGAAGACATTCAAAAAGCCATGGACTGGTTCGACAGCAAAGGAAACTATACGGTCTTCCTCTGCCGCTTCATTCCCATTGTCAGAAGCCTGATTTCTGTTCCAGCAGGTATGGCAAATATGAATTTTCCACGTTTTCTGTGGCTGACTTTCTGGGGGAGTCTGCTGTGGAATACCATTCTCATTTCCCTGGGAGCCTGGGCCGGCGCTTCCTGGCAAAAAGCAGCCCGGTATTTTGGAAATTATACCAGGGCTGCCAAAATCGTTCTCCTTATTTTCCTGTTTACAGGTCTGTTGCTCTTTCTCCGCAGACAATGGGCCAAAAAGCCTTCCGGCTAACGCTGTCTTCCCAGGGCTTCCTTCACTTGCCGGATATATTCCGGGGTTGTTCCACAGCACCCGCCTACAATATTCGCACCGATTTCTGTCATGCGCTTCATATGTCCGGCAAACTCCTCTGCTCCCATGGAATATACCGGACAGCCGTTTTCATCTATCACCGGCATACCGGCATTGGGTTTCACAATCAGTGGAATCTGCACTCTTTTTCTGATATTTTCTACCACTGAAAACAACTGGTCCGGTCCGGTAGAGCAGTTGATTCCCACAGCAGCGGCTCCCATTTCCTCCAATGTCTCCACTGCTTCATAAATATTTCCGCCGAAAAACAGACTTCCGTCGGATTCCACAGTCAGCGTACACATAACCGGTAGTTCCCCTGCCGCTGCATCCAGCACAGCCATAGGTTCCGTCACTCCCAGCATGGTTTCTGCCACCAGCAAATCTGCTCCTGCTTCCATTAGAGCCTCTATCTGCTCCCTGTATGCGGCCAGAAGTTCCTCATAAGGCAGCTCCTGTTTTCCCGTAGTAGTCAGGTCTCCGGCAATAAGGCAGGAATCCCCCACAGCCTGTCTGGAAATATCCACCAGACGCAGATTCAATTCCCGGACATGTTTTTCCAGGCCGTGATTTTGCAGGCTGATGGCATTTGCCGAAAAGGTAGGAGCATAAACAATCTGAGATCCTGCCTCTTTATAGGCTTTCTGCAGCCTGGTAATGGCTTCCGGGTTGTCGCAAATCCACTGTTCTGTGCAGACGCCTCTCGGCATACCGGCTTTCATCAGATTGGAACCTGTAGCTCCATCTAAAATTACAATGTCCTGTTTCACCAGATTTTCAAATTCCTGTTTTGTCATAATCCCAGCTCCTTTTCATCCTGTTTTTTCTTTGCCTTTTCCTCTCGCAATTCTTTAAAGAAGCCTGTCAGCATACTGCTGCACTCCTCTTCCAGAACTCCTCTTGTTACCTTTGCCTTATGATTAAAACCATCCATTTCCAGCAGATTCAGCACCGAGCCCGCACATCCTGCTTTGGGATTCATGCTGCCTATGACCACCCGGTCGATTCTGGCCTGGATAATGGCGCCCGCACACATTTGACAGGGTTCCAGTGTCACATAAAGGGTACAGCCCTCCAGCCTCCAGTCTCCCAACTTCTTGCTGGCTTTCCGGATAGCATTGATTTCCGCATGGGACACCGTATTTTTATCCGTATTTCTCCGGTTATATCCTCTGGCAATGATTTTCCCCTCGTATGCAATGACACAGCCAATGGGAACCTCTTTCAATACATAAGCTTTCATGGCCTGCTTCTTTGCTTCTTTCATAAACTTTTCATCTTCTGTCATACTCTGCCCCCTTTCCCGGTAATATCCTGTTATACAAAAGGAGTATCGCTTGACATGCGTGAAAAGCGACACTCCCCATTTTCCAAGCGGAGACAGTGGGATTCGAACCCACGTGCCCTTGCGGACAACCGCATTTCGAGTGCGGCTCGTTATGACCACTTCGATATGTCTCCGAATAGCTTTTATTATATATCGTACTCCCCCGGCGGGTCAAGTAGAAATATTGCTGTTTTGCCCGGCGGCTGCCAGAACAATGTTGTCTGCTGCAGCCACCGGTCAGCTTTATTCCATTCCCTGGGGTCTGTCTATCATGCGGTACCAGTATCCAAAAGATCGGGAATGTCCGTTGGCTCCTCCTGTTTCCTTGAAATAAGGAAAGCCGAACATCCCCGCCATCAATGCTTCCTGGCTCTCGTAAACCCCCGGAACCCCCAGAATATACCTGCCGTCTTCTTCCCGTTTTCCTATAAGCAGATGACCGTACCTGGAAAATCCATGCCTGAGAAAACGATTAGTCAACAATCCTCTGTCTCTTCTGCTTAAAATACCAAAATCCCCGGGGGTAATTTTCCGGCACTGGGTAATTCCATTATCACAGAAAGAAGGCTGTTCCGGCTCTCTTTTAAATATTTCATCTAAACTTTCAACTTCTTCCGGTTCTGCCTCAAAATCTTCTTCCTCCTCCATTTCTTCTCTATACTCTTCTGCCCCATTCTCTTCTGGGTTTTCAGGTTCTCTTTCCATATCTTTTCCCAATTCCTGCATCGGCTCTCTTACCGCCTCTCTTAGAACCGTTTCTTTCTCCGTTTCTTCCTCCGCCTCTTCCTGCAGATTTTCCTTCATGTCCTCATTTTCCGAAAAGCGGCTATCGTTCTCCTCGTCCTCACTTATGTATTCTTCTGTCTGCGCAGCCTGCACTTCCCTGCTCTCTTTCTCTATTTCCTGCTGCTGTGCCTTCGGAAGCCTTATTTCCTGTAAATTTACCGGCAGTTCATCCCAACCGCTTCCATACAGTTCTCCGGAATCCGCAAGCAGTATCAAGCCACACAAGTCCCCAAGCCCATATCTGCTCTCTCCCATATGTTCTTCAGACATTTCCAGTTCAAATTCTACTCGTTCTCCTGCCAGATTGCAGTCTCCCAGAAAAACGCCTGTACACCCGCCTTCCTCACGCACATATCCATATACTTTCGCCGGTGCTGTTTCCTTTTCATAAATTCCTGTCAGTTTACAGCGCATACGGCAGGTGCCATTGCGGGCTTCCACTTTGATAAAACCTCTGCCCTCCCCCTTTCTTCCTTCTCGGTATTCGTACACATATGCTATAAATCTGCGATAACCGGACATATATCCTCTCTTCTGAAACTTTATCCTTAAAATATATGTATTTCCATCCTGCCTTAGAACCCAGCAGATTTTCTCATATTTTTTTCATATTTTTGTTGACATTTCCAATTTTCTTATATATAATATCATTTGTTGAACACACATCGACATCGAAGCGTGGCTCAGTTTGGTAGAGCGCTGCGTTCGGGACGCAGAGGTCGCGTGTTCGAATCACGTCGCTTCGATTGGTTATGAAAGATGCCGAAAAGCTTTATTCTATGTGGCTTTTCGGCTTTTCTCTTTTGTCATAAATCAACTTGGAATTTTCTGCTTTTCAAAAACAGTTCTATTGCAAATTATTTCTTTGCACTTCTTTCACTTTTTTCTGGATTTCCTGCGAAACTAGTTTTATAATAGTAACCAATAGTAACTATGAGGTTACAGTAAGGAGCGTATACAATATGTCAAAATTAGATGCATTTAAAAAGAAATTGATGTTAGACGAAATTACATTCTACAGTCTTTGCGGAGAAGCAGACCGCAAAAAGATACTAAACGAGGCTGATATGTCCTTCGATGACTTCCGGCGCCTGTCTCTGCTGACTGATTATCTGGAGCTTAACGCTCTGCATAAATTTATCTGGGACATGCACAAACACAAATTGAACAAAATCGCTGCGCGATGGCCTGCCAAGGCTGTGGCATAGCGATTTTCTATTTTCTGTAACAAAAAACAGTGGAAAGCAAGTCCTAAAAGTAGTATTGTTAAGTTGCGACACCAAACAATCA
>DXFK01000215.1 GCA_019114495.1 Candidatus Blautia stercoravium | reverse complement strand
CCGAATATTATAAAATGCTTCTGTCGCAAAATGAAAACCGGAGTATTTTAATTCATGATATCAAGAAACACCTACAGTCCATCAAACTGTTAAATGAAAAAGGGGAAAACGAAAAGATAGATGCGTATATCTTCCGTCTTATGGAGACTTCTGATTTAAAAGAAACAGCAAGAATCTGTGACAATGCCATGTTAAATGCGATTCTGAACCGCTACCAGCGGCAATGTATAGAAAAGGAGATTGGATTTCATGCAGATATCCGGAAGAATTTGCTCCACCATCTGCAGCAAAATGACCTGACTTCTCTGTTTTGCAATCTTCTGGATAATGCAATGGAAGCTGCTGAAAATATCCCGGATTCTTTTATTGAACTTATGGTTCAAAAAAAGAACAAACTCCCTTTGTTGTAATTGTCCTTGTAAATTCATGCAGAAGTATGCCGGATTTTGACCAAAACGGATTTCCCGTTTCGCATAAATCCGGCAATGGAAGACATGGATTTGGAATCAAAAGCATTCGAAAAGTAGTAGAGCAGTATCAGGGCAATCTACGGATGTATTATGATGACACCACTGCTACTTTCCATACTATTATAACCTTGAAGCAGTAAAGAGCATAAATACCAAAAACAGCCCGCAGTCAGGTTTTATTACCGCAGTGAAATTCTCACCTTGTATTTTTCCAGCCAGTCATTCACCTGCAGCATATAAGCCAGCATCTGGGGTCCTGCCATAAGCTGTCCGTACCAAGGCTTTCCATAATCCAAAGGACTTGCAAGAAAGCTTTCCACTTTCCCCTTATCCAGAAACTGTCCTAAAGGGGCTTTGGCATCTGCCAGCACCTCACGCAGCCTTTCGCCAAGCATTTTTTCGTATTCGGGGTGGTAAGTTTTTGGATACGGGCTTTTCTTTCTCCACAGTACTTCTTTCGGCAGCTTTCCTGCCCCTGCATGGCGCAGCAGTCCTTTTACCACACTGTTTTGGCACTTCATTTCCCACGGCACATTCCACACATATTCTATAATCCGGTGGTCTGCAAAGGGTACTCTGGCCTCCAGACCACAGTACATTCCAGTTCGATCCATTCGGTCCAGAAGCGTAGCCATAAACCATTTCAAATTCAGATAGGCAATCTCTCTTCTTCTCTTTTCCGTACCTGTCTCCCCTTCTAAAAGCGGAACCTCTTTTATGGTCTTTTCGTAGGCGCTGTGTGCATATTCCTCCATAGGCAGCATGTGTATCCACTCTTCCGACAGGAGCGTCTGCCGTACCTTCATATCCGAAGACCAGGGAAAGTCCTGGGTTTCAAACGCTTTTGGATTGTGAAACCAGGGATATCCTCCGAAAATTTCATCGGCACATTCTCCGGTAAGTGTTACTTTGTTTTTCTCTGCCACCTTAGAGCAAAAGTACAGCATGGAAGACTCCACATCTGCCATGCAGGGCAAATCCCTGGCATCCACAGCCTTGTAGAGATAATCCAGAAGCTGTATATTGTCGCACTCCAGGAACGTATGCTCACTTTGACAGAATTCCACCATTCTCTCAACCCAAGGACGGTCCTGGCTGGGCTGAAAGGTATTGGCTTTAAAATATTTCCGGTTTCCCTCAAAATCAAAAGAAAACGTTCGCAGAATTTTTCCCTGTTTTTTCAGCTCTTTGGCACAGATTGCCGTCACAAGGCTGCTGTCTACCCCTCCGGACAAAAAGGTGCTGATAGGCACATCCGACAACATCTGCAGCTTTACCGCATCCTCTATAAGCCATGATGTCTTTTCCACAGTTTCTTCAAAAGACGCTTCATGCACATAGCTCTCCAGTTTCCAATAGCAGATATCCTTTATTTTCTCCTTATGAAAAACCAGATAATGGCCCGGCAGAACCTCATAAATGTCTTTCAAAACTCCTTTTCCGTATGTTTTTGCCGGCCCCAGGGCAAAAATTTCACACAGCGTATCCGTATCTGCCACGGCTTCCATGCCGGGATAGGCCAGAATCCCCTTTAATTCTGAGGCATAAACCAGGGTTTCTCTGTATTTTGTGTAGAAAAGCGGCTTTACCCCTGCTCTGTCCCGGAAAAGAAAAAGGGTTTCCTTATCCGAATCCCAAAGAGCCGCTCCAAAAACACCGTTTATCCGTTTTACAAAATTTTCCCCATGGAGCATATAGCCCACCAGAAACACCTCTGTATCACTATCTGACTGAAAAATTGCTCCTTCTGCCTCCAGTTCTTTTCGCAGTGCTTTCATATTGTAAATTTCTCCGTTGAAGCAAATGGTGCAGGTTCGTCCCTGGCTGTGCCGGGACATGGGCTGCTGCCCTCTCTTTAAATCCAATATACACAGACGCACATGGGCCATACCACAATGAGCATCCAGAAAAATTCCGTCTTCGTCAGGCCCCCTTCGTTTCTGTACCTGATTCATGGTTTCCAGGATTTTCTCCCATTTTCCCCGGCATATGCCATAGTCTTCTTCATAACTGCTAAATCCTGCAATTCCACACATAGTTTTCCTCCCTATTGAATAATCGGCTGATATTGTTTTCCTTCCAGAGCAGCTTCTGCCGCCGGTACCAAAAGCCCTGTATGGGCTACCATGGAATTAGGCTTTTTCTGTGCATTGTCCTGTCCGAAGGGCACGAAAAAGACATGCTTGGCATTCAAAAGAAGCCCAATATTTTTCATATTCATTCCCAGCGCATCATTGGTGGAAATAGACAGCAGCAGCGGCTTTTCATTCCGTAGATGGGCTTTTGCCGCCATTAAAACCGGAGTATCGGTAATTCCGTTTGCCAGTTTCGCAATGGTATTTCCCGTACAGGGGAGAATAATCAGCAAATCCAAAAGGCTTTGAGGGCCAATGGGCTCCGCCTGCGCAATGGTTCCCATACTCTTTTCTCCTGTAATCTGTTCTGCCCTTTTCACAAACTCCTCCCCATTTCCAAAACGGCTGTCAATGCTCTTTGCCGCCTCCGAAAAAATGGGCTGTACCTTTGCCCCTTCCTCCATCAGCTTTTCCAATGCCAAAAAAGCTTTTTCATACGTACAGAACGAGCCTGTAAAAGCTACTCCGATTTTCTTTCCCTTTAAATCCATGATAAACTCCTTCCCAAATCTTTTCTTTTACTCCATATATCGGAAAATGAATTTTGCCAGAATTTCAGCTGAAGAATACGGCGCATACCGTCCCGGCAGCCCCGGCAGCAGCACAGCCTGCAGTTTCTTCTCTTCTGCCGCCTGATAATCCACCCCTCCCGGTGCAGACGCCATATCCAGAATCAGCGTATCTGCAGACACATATTCCAGCAGTGCCCTGGACAGTACCATAGCAGGAGCCGTATTAAAAATATACTGCACGGCACCCAGATAAAGGGGCAGCTTAGAGGGCGCTATCACCCGGTCTGCCAAAAGCCCCGCCCTTGCCCTGGCCTTTTCCTCCTTTTCTGCCACTGTCACATGGCAGGAAAATTTTTCCAGATAAGATACCAGTGTACTTCCACATCTTCCATATCCCAGCACCAGGCAGGAACTCCCAGAAAGATTCCTGGGACTGCGGCAAATGGCTTCCGCAAGAAGTCCTTCTGCAGCCACAATGGTGTTCTCCATTGCCGTGTATTCGTCTTTTAAATAATCCACACAGACAATCCCCTTCTTTGCCGCCTTTTTCTCATACTCTGCAGGGATTCCTCCTGCAAACAGCACACTGCCCGGCCGTGCCAGCTTCAGGAGGTTTTCTCCCTGAAGCTCTGTCTGAAACTTTTCCTGGGGATTTTTGCAGAAAAACACCCCCTTTTTCAAAAAAGGAACCGGCGCCGCAATGACATCCGCAGTTTCCAATACCTCTTTCAGACTGCTATGGGTCTCCGTTTCCGTCTCTAAGCCATAGCGTTTTACCTCCTGTCCCTTTTGGGCCAGAATATCTGCCAGATACACCTGACGCATATCTCCGCCCAGAACCGCAAATCTATAGAAACTTTTCTTCAATTTTTCACTTAAACCTTTTTCTTAATATGGTATGCAAAAACAGAACCAATGGAAACTGTCTTTCCAAAAAGAAAAACCTCTCCGTCTGCTGCCCGGAATATTTCTTTCCAAAGCACAGACGAAAAGGTCTCTTTTCTCTATTTTTTCCTTTTTTCCGCCAGAAAAATACTTTCAGCCATGATACTGCCCACAGCCGCCATTGCAGTTCTTCTAAGGTTTTCCAGCATATTGGCGTCCTTCGGACAGAGAACAAACTTCTGCACTTCGTCAAACGCCTGCTGCTTTTCCTGCATCAGTCTTGGGAAGAAATCCATATCAGACCACATAGACGGCAGATAATCTCCGGAAAACCGAAGCGTCATCCACAGCCCTGCCGCAAACAGAAAACAAAACGGAGCGGCTGCCAGAAGCTTGATGAAAAGGCGAAAGGCAAAAGCTGCACATCTGTTTGTCCGCCGGTATCCTCTGCCAAAGAGCCGGGCTGCCGCCACAACGGCATAGCGCTGAATCTGACGCTGCCGGATATGGAACTGCCCCGTATTCACTGCGACAAAAGCCGGGTAATTCAGATTCTCACCATTCTTCTGGACAACGCCATAACCTATACCTTACCTGATGGAATGATTGACCTGGAAATTTTTGTAAAGAAAAGAAGTGTCTGCTATCTGGTTGCAGACCATGGAAATGGAATCCCCGATGAAGAGAAAGAACGGATATTTGACCGCTTTTATCAAAGTGACAAATCCCGGAAAGAAAAAGAGCATTTCGGTCTGGGACTTTCCATTGCCAGAGAACTTACAGAACTGCAAAAAGGAAAGCTGACGCTGACAGACACCCCGGGAGGCGGGTGTACGTTCTGTCTGATGCTGCCAGCCGCAGAGGAAGGGAACGTCACATAAAGACATCCCTTCCTTTCCATTCCATAGTAAACTCTTCTTCCCCGGTGTCCTCATCCTGTCCTTGCTGCAGCACATGAAAGTTTTCCCGCAGATAAAAATTCACTGCTGCTTCATTCTTCTTATATACATTTAGCTTCAGTTCTGGTTTGGCTGTCTTGGCAAAATCCAAAAGCCGCCTGCCAATCCCTTTTGAACGATATTCCCGTCTCACAAAAATTCCGGCTATATAGGATTCCATTATGCCTATAAATCCTTCCAGAACCCCGGTATCTGTATTTTCTGATACCATAATTTCCGCCTGAGGCAGCAACGCCCTCACTTCTTCAAAATGGCTTTTCCAATAGCTGCTGTCTATAAAGTCATGAGCCTCCATATTGGCGGCGAGCCAGATTTGCATTACTTCTTCCAAATCAGACGCCTGCATTGCTCTAATCATCTGTTTACTCCTCTCTTGTAAAATTATCAATTTTTACAACTTTATCATCCAGTGCCTCTTCTTTGCAGGAAAATTTCACCTGGTCTCCCGGCTTTGTGTTATACAGCTTATAATCCACTTTTTCGCAATCGAGAACCATATTTTTCTGTTCCATGTTTTCCTGCGTAATAGCATTTTTCTCTATAGTAACTACCATCTGACTGTTTTTTATATTTATCTGCTGTAACACCTGCCACTGCTAAAACACATTTCCTTTTTTTCATTTTTTCTTTCATGGGTATCCCTCCCGTTTTGTATGTCCGCAAACTGTTTTATAGAAAAATTATAACATAACACAACGAAAAGACCAGGTTTTTTCTGTCTCTTTGCCCAAAAAGACTGCTACACCTCTGTCCTCTTAAAGACAAAGCCCGCAGCAGTCTTCTCTATACTTAGGAAAGCCGGTTTTTAAAGTCCTCATATCCGAACCTTTTCACCAGTTTCCTTTTTCCATCCATCCCTTCCCAGACTATATCCGGCAAAGGCATACCGTTAAAAGTATTCGTTTTCACCATGGTATAAAGCGCCATATCCTCCAATACCACCTGATCTCCCGGTTTCAGCGGTGTGTCGAAGGAATAGTCTCCTATAACGTCTCCGGCCAGGCAGGTTGGCCCTGTAAGTCTTACCGTGCAGGCTTTTTCTCCCGGCAGCCCGCTGTCTTTTACAGGGGGACGGTAAGGCATTTCCAGCACATCCGGCATATGACAGGCAGCCGAAGCATCCAAAATGGCAATATCCATGCCATTGTGAACCACTTCCAAAACTTCTGATACCAGAAATCCTGCCTGCAGCACGACTGCCTCCCCTGGTTCCAGATAAACCTCTACTCCGTAGGTTTCTTTCAGCCGCTTCACCATCTCTGCAAGAGCCTCCACATCATAATCCTCTCTTGTAATATGATGCCCGCCTCCCAGATTCAGCCATTTCATCTGGAAAAGGTACTTTCCAAACTTTTCTTCCACAGCTTTTAAGGTACTTTCCAAAGCGTCTGCTCCCTGCTCACACAGAGTATGAAAATGCAGTCCGTCCAAAAGCGGCAGCAATGTCTCATCGAAATTTTCCAGCGTAGTTCCCAGTCTGGAAAAAGGGGCGCACGGATCATAAATAGCATGTCCCTCCTGGGTGGAACATTCGGGATTTATCCGCAGTCCCACGGATTTCCCCGCCAGCTTTGCCTTTTTCGCATATTTTAGCACCTGACCTGGAGAATTAAACACCACATCATCTGCGTACTGCAGCAGTTCTTCAAATTCCTCTTCCCTGTAGGCAGGGGAAAACACATGGGTTTCCCCGCCGAAGTTTTCATGTCCCAGCCTTGCCTCATACAGACCGCTGGCTGTAGTTCCCGCCAGATATTTTCTCAGCAGGGGATAGGCATAAAACATAGAAAATGCTTTTTGTGCCAGCAGAATTTTACATCCTGTCCGGTCAGAAACCTGCTTTAAAATCTCCAGATTTTTCACAAGTTTCTTTTCATCCACCAGAAAATACGGCGTGGAAAAGGAACTTTTTTCTCGCCCTGCCATTAATCCACCAGTACCGGATTATGGTCTTCCTGCCATGGAAGTCCCCAGGTATTCAAAGCATCCATAAATGGATCCGGGTCAAACTCTTCAATATTGTGTACACCCGGTTTGTTCCATTTTCCGGTCATTACCATCATAGCCCCAATCATAGCCGGCACACCTGTGGTATATGCAACTGCCTGAGAGCCGGTTTCTTTATAGGCCTCTTCGTGATCACAGATATTGTACAGATAATAGGTTTTCTCTTTTCCGTCTTTTTTGCCGCGGAAGATACAGCCAATGTTGGTTTTTCCCTTGGTGCGCGGTCCCAGAGAGGCCGGGTCCGGAAGCACTGCTTTCAAAAACTGCAGCGGTACGATTTCCTTTCCTTCAAACAGAATGGGTTCAATGGAAGTCATTCCCACATTTTCCAGACATTTTAAGTGTGTCAGATAACTCTGTCCAAAGGTCATAAAGAAGCGGATTCTCTTAATCCCTGGAATATTCAGTGCCAGACTTTCAATTTCCTCATGATGAAGAAGATACATATCCTTCTGGCCCACTTCTTTGAAATTGTATTCTTTCTTAATTTCCATAGGTTCTGTTTCTACCCAGTGACCGTCTTCCCAGTAGGAGCCCTTTGCAGAAACCTCGCGGATGTTGATTTCCGGATTAAAATTAGTGGCGAAAGGATATCCGTGGTCACCGCCGTTGCAGTCCAGAATATCAATATAATTGATTTCGTCAAATTCATGTTTCAGGGCATAGGCACTGAACACCCCTGTTACCCCCGGGTCAAATCCGCTGCCCAAAAGTGCTGTAATGCCTGCTTTTTCAAAGCGTTCTCTGTATGCCCACTGCCAGCTGTACTCAAACTTTGCCGTATCTTCCGGCTCATAGTTTGCAGTATCAATATAATGGGTTTTTGTAGCCAGGCAGGCATCCATAATGGTCAAATCCTGATACGGCAGAGCCAGATTCAGAACCACATCCGGTTTTTCCTTTTCAATTAAAGCAATCAGTTCCTCCACCTGGTCTGCATCTACCTGTGCAGTTGTAATTTTTGTCTTTGTCGTACCCTCCAGCTTCGCCTTTAACGCATCACATTTAGATACTGTACGGCTGGCAATACAGATTTCCTCAAATACCTCACTGTTCTGACAGCATTTGTGAATTGCTACAGAGGCTACTCCTCCGCATCCGATAATCAACGCTTTTCCCATATTTGTTTCCTCCTGTTTTCTTGCTTTTGTGTATGTTATAAATAAATTAGTATTATGCCTTCTTCGTAAGAGCCAGCAGCATTTCCCGGATAATCTTTCCTGCTGCTGCCGTAGAACTTCCGCTGGCGTCATAGTGCGGACTTAACTCATTCACATCACAGCCCACTACCCTGGCCTTTTCACATACCAGCGTCACAGCCCGGCGAAGGCTGTCAAAACTGACCCCTCCCGGCTCCGGCGTTCCGGTTCCCGGAAAGACGGACGGGTCCATCACATCCAAATCCACGGTAAAATAAACCGGTCTGTCTTCCAGAGCAGCAAGGGTTTCTTCCAGACCTTCAAAGTCAAACTTCTGCATACAGGTGTGTTCCCTGGCCCAGGAAAATTCCTCACGATCCCCGGAGCGGATACCAAACTGGTAAATTTTCTCATCTCCAATCAAATCCCAGCAGCGGCGCAGTACGCAGGCATGAGACAGCTTTTCTCCCAGATAATCCTCACGTAAATCTGCATGGGCGTCAAAATGAATGATACAGACCTCCGGGTATTTCTCCTGCACAGCCTCAAAGGCACCAAGCGTCACCAGATGCTCTCCCCCTACCATAAACGGCAGTTTTTCATCCCGTAAAATTTTCCCGGCTCTCTCACGGATGGCAGACAGAGCGTCCCTGGTATTCCCAAAGCAAAGTTCCAAATCTCCCGCATCCATTACCGGAGTGTCGATTAAATCCCGGTCCTGGTAAGGGCTGTAACTTTCCAGTCCAAAAGACTCATGACGGACAGCGCTGCTGCCAAACCTGGTTCCCGGACGAAAGGAGGTGGTGGAATCAAACGGCGCGCCAAAGAGAATGACCTCTGCCTCCTCATAATCCTTATCACATTCCAGAAAAGTTTCAACATTCTTTCTCAACATTTTTCAAAAGCTCCTCCACATACGCAGGCAGATAAAACGCCCCTTTATGCAACGTTGTCGTATAGTAACGTGTCTGAATTCCCCGGGTATTCCATTCTTTTTCCCGCAAATGCTTCAGCGGATGATACTTCTTGGAAGCAAACCCAAAAAGCCAGTGTCCGGAAGGATATGTAGGAATATGGGCCTGATATACCCGGCTGACCGGAAAAGTTTCCGTAATATTCCGGTGTGCTCTCTGGCAGGCTCTGGCATCCTCCTCATAGAAGGGACTTTCATGCTGATTCACCATAATGCCGTCTTCCTTCAGTGCTTTATAGCAGTTTCCATAGAACTCTCTGGTAAAAAGCCCTTCTCCGGGTCCAAAGGGGTCTGTGGAATCCACAATAATCAAGTCATACATATTTTCACACCTGCGGATATATTTCAAACCGTCCTCATAGCGGATGTTTACCCGCTCATCATCCAGACAGCAGGCGGTTTTAGGCAGGTATTTGCGGCAGACCTCCACCACCATATCATCAATTTCCACTAAATCAACCTGCCTTATTTCCGGATAACGGACCAGTTCCCGGATGACACCTCCGTCTCCCGCGCCGATAACCAATACCTTGTCTGCTTTAGGATGTACCGCCATGGGGATATGGGTAATCATTTCGTGATAAATAAACTCGTCCTTCTCCGTCAACATCATATAACCGTCCAGAGTGAGAAATCTGCCGAATTCCGGTGATTCAAAAATATCAATCCTTTGAAATTCACTCTGACCGCTGTAAAGCTGCCGGTCTACACGAATGGAAAACTTCACATCCTTTGTCTGCTTTTCCGAAAACCAAAATTCCATACTACACTCCTTTCAGTACGTTGAGCTGGCGGATTTTCTCATCCTCCGGCCCGGTAAGGGTACACCCCTTTTCTTTTGCATATACAATATGTTCCACAATGGCCTGTGTCACCTGTTCTCCCGGCGCAAGAAGAGGAATCCCCGGAGGATAGCACATGACAAATTCACTGCATATGCGTCCCACACAGTCCTCCAGAGGCAGGGCCTCTTTAGGCGCATAAAACGCATCCTGGGGAGATACCGCTACCCGAGGCGGTATATACTCCTGTTCCAGCAAATCTACCTTTTCCTTCCCGAATCTGCGGGAAATCTCTGAAAGAGAAGAAACCAGACGCTCAACGTCCCGCTTTCTGTCTCCGATGGAGAGGTACGCCAGCACATTGCCGAAATCTCCGAATTCGATCTGAATGTCATACTCATCCCGGAGCAAATCATAGACTTCAATGCCTGCCAGCCCTACCTCCAGCGTATGTACGGAAATCTTAGTAACATCAAAATCGAAAACACTGTCTCCGTTTATCAGTTCTTTGGAAAAGGCATAAAAGCCCGGAATCTCATTGATTTCTCTTCTTGCATATTCAGCCAGTTCCATGACCTTTTCAAAGGTTTCTCTTCCCCGCAGAGCCAGATTCCTTCTGGAAATATCCAGACTGGACATGAGAAGATAAGAACCGCTGGTAGTCTGGGTCAGATTGATAATCTGACGGACATGTCCCGGCGAAATTCCCGGTCCTGTCAGCAAAAGGGAGCTCTGGGTCAGACTTCCCCCGGACTTGTGCATGGATACCGCTGCCATATCCGCGCCGGCCTCCATAGCCGATACCGGCAGCTTATCCGAAAAATAAAAGTGTGTTCCATGGGCCTCGTCAGCCAGACAGTACATGCCATGCTCATGTGCCAGCTTCACAATAGAGCGGATATCCGAACAGACCCCATAATAGGTGGGGTTATTCACCAGCACGGCCTTTGCATCCGGATTCTCCTCTATAGCCCGTCTCACATCTTCTACAGACATGCCAAGCGGAATCCCAAGTCTCTGGCTGCACTGGGGATTCACATAAACCGGAACTGCCCCGCACAGCACCATGGCGCCAATCACACTTCTATGTACATTTCTGGGCAAAATGATTTTTTCCCCTCTTTTGGCTACCGAGAGAATCATACTCTGCACAGAGGAAGTAGTTCCTCCCACCATAAGAAAAGCATGGGCTGCATGAAAGGCCTCTGCCGCCAGTTCTTCCGACTCCTTAATCACAGATACCGGATGGCAGAGATTGTCCAGAGGCTTCATGGAATTTACATCCATGTTCATACACTGCTCTCCCAAGAGCCGCGTAAGTTCCGGATTTCCTCGGCCTCTCTTGTGCCCCGGCACATCAAATGGCACCACCCGCATCTTTCTTAAATTTTCCAACGCCTCATAAATAGGGGCATTCTCCTGAGATAATTTTCCCATTTTCCCATCTCCCCTGTCAGTAAATATTTCTTCCGCTGAAGACCTCTATCATTTCCCGCCGCAGACTGTTCATAATATCCAGCCGTTTCTTAGGCGGCAGTTCGTAAATATCTGTATTAAAAAGGTAATTCTGCAAATCAATTTCCTTTAACATCATTTTCGTATGGAAAAGATTTGCCTCATACACATTGATGTCTACCGCATCATACCGCTGCAGGGTTTCTGCTGCAATGTAATCTTGAATGGACGTAATCTTGTGGTCCATAAACAGCTTTCTGCCGTTTACGCTGCGGGTAAAGCCCCGTACCCGGTAATCCATGGTGATAATATCCGAATCAAAAGAGCCTATGAGATAATCCAGTGTAGACAGCGGTGTAATTTCTCCGCAGGTTGCCACATCAATGTCCACCCGAAAAGTGGCCAGACAGGTTTCCGGATGGTATTCCGGATAAGTATGCACCGTCACATGGCTTTTATCCAGATGGGCCACCTGGGTGCTGCCTGCGGGAATCATAGACCCCTCTGCAATCAGCAAAGTCACAGATGCCCCCTGGGGTTCATAATCCTGCTGGGAAACATGAAGTACTTGAGCCCCTATCATGTCCGTCAGATTGGTTAAAATCCCCGTCAGTCTTTCGGAATTGTACTGCTCGTCAATATAAGCAATATAGTCTTTCTGCTCTCTGGCTGTCTTTGCATAACAGACATCATAAATATTAAAGCTCAGGGCTTTTGTCAAATTATTAAATCCATACAATTTCATTTTCTCGCCCACAACGGATAACTCCTTTTTCTTCCTGAAATATGGCTTTTTCGCAGGCTTAAAGCAAACGTAAAAGCCGCAAATGACGTATATCTCTACACATCACCTGCGGCTGACTATTTCTTATCCATGTTTTTAAATTCTGCACAAGGCAGAAAATAAAGGGTTGATTATGGAATTACTCAAGTTCAGAGTCTATATAGCAAATATCTTACTTTTACTACTCTTATTGACCGTTTCACAAGTTGATGTGCATCTGTACGCACCGGTTGTAAAGTTACCAACTTATAAAATTTGAGCTTTTAACTCAATCAATAAGGCAACTTCCGTTGCCAATCGGCAGTTGACCCGGCTGTCCGTATGGCCTTAATCCCTTCTGGGATGGTCACATAAATATTTGCATGGAATCTGTCGAACTTTGTATCCCATAGCATTTCTACTATATCTGATTTTTTCCTTCCTGTCAATTCCTTTGTGAGGCAAATTGCAAGGCAAAACTATAAAGCTACAATCACGCCTCCGTCATTGGCATACATGGTGCTGACACCTGCCGTATCCAGAATCACCACATCTTTTACGGAAACTCTCTGCAAAATTGCCTCTTTTACAATCTCCGCTCTGGCCGGACAGTTGCAGTGGCTGATAGCCAGCACCTTTTCCTCGCTGTCCTTTGCCCTCTGGGCAACATAATCCACCATTTTCATCATGGCCTTATTAATGCCCCTGGCCTGGTCTAACTGCACAATGGTACCTTCCGGGGTGGAACCCATCACCGGCTTGATTTTCAGCGCAGATGCCACAAAGGCTTTCAGATTGCTGAGTCTTCCGTTTTTGCGCAGAGTCTCCAGATTCTCCAGGACAAAATATGTGTTCTGGGAATCAATGTACGCTTCTACCGTCTCAATGACCTGCTCAAACGCCATACCCCGCTCCTCACACTCCCGAATCTTCATGGCAATGAGTGTTTCCCCTACAGAAGCGGAACGGGAATCAAAGACATATATTTTCTGCTCTGGCCGGTTCTCCAGCAGAAGATTTTTCCCCAGCACAGCGCTGTTATAAGAACCGCTCAAATTAGAAGACAGGGTGACTGCATATACACGCTCTGCGGCACAGTCATAAGCCTGCATATACCGCTCCGGAGATGGGCAGGAAGATTTCGGACACTCCGGGCTCTGCGCGGTCTTTTTCAGAAAAGCGCTCTGGTCAAAAGTTTCATCATCTATGATATCCTCTCCTTCTACCGTAAGCGTCAGGGGGATACTTTCTATATTTTCATCTGTTTTCCAGCTTTCGGGCAGTTCGCCGCAGCTGTCTATTACTATTTTATAACTCATTTTCAACAACCTCTTTATGTAGTTTTTAATACCATGTCTTATAATAACACAAATCCTGCTATTTGAAAAGGTTTTTTCCCGGAAAACTCTAGGATTTTTTCTGATTTTCGTTTATACTGTTCTTATCTGCGTTTCATGCAGTAATTTTTAGAGAAACGAGGGATTCTTAATATGATTGCTCTGCAGATTGTGGACTTAAAGGATTTCATGTCCAAGCTTCTTATCGGCAGTACTTTTGACAGCTTCTGGCTGTGCGAGGCCTCTGTCACCACCTTTGCAACCTTTACCATTGACGGTACTTTGCATACAAGCTTTTACGATACACAGGAGGCCGAACTCCTCCAAGCTCAAAAGCAGACTTATTCACTCTGGCGGGATATTAAACCCTTTTGTTTTTCCATGATGAAAGGGAAGAAAACACCTCTTCACTTTAAGATTGTATTCCGTCTTTCCGAAAAAAATACGGAAAAACTTCTTTTGGGAAATCATCTGGACCTGTCCCCTGATGATGTTTTTGGTTTATTTGTCAATTTTCAGTATGACGGAAAGACACTGACCTGTACCACAGGTACTTCCTTAAAGACCTTTACCCTGGATAAATCACTTGACCACGTCTGGGACGATTTGATTCAGAAATTTTTCAGACAGCAGCAAATCCCCTGTGAAAAACTGTAACCTATTTGTCTTACTTTATTTTACATTCGGAGGTAATCAACATGATTCAGGACCTTGATTTTCATTGCTATCACAACGAATACACCCACACACAGCCTAAATGCGGAGATTTTATTCTCTCCTTCCGCAGCCGGGAAATACTTGGGGTAATAAGAGACGGACTTCTCACCTTCCCCACCTGGGAAACTCTTTCTTCCTGCCAGAGCCTTCCCTCCAGCGCCTGTATTTATCTTTTTTCCATTGACGAACAAAAGTATTTCCTGCTTTTGGATTATGAGGCAGAAGAATTTGCAGACTTTACATATCAGGACATTTCCATTTTCCGCAGTATGCAGCCTAAGGAACAGTGTTTCGGGCTTGTCACAGGCTTTCATCTCTGCAACTGGTATAAAGGGCGCCGTTTCTGCGGAACCTGCGGACACAAACTCATCCATGATGAAAAAGAGCGCATGATGTACTGTCCCCAGTGCAAATCCACAGAATATCCTAAAATTTCCCCCGCCGTCATTGTGGCGGTTACCAACGGGAACAAAATTCTCATGTCAAAATACGCGAGAAGAAATGCCAAACGCTATGCCCTTATTGCGGGATTTACAGAAATCGGAGAAACCCTGGAGGAAACCGTAAAAAGAGAGGTAATGGAAGAGGTTGGTTTAAAGGTGAAGAATATCCGCTACTACAAGAGCCAGCCCTGGGGACTTTCCGGCAGCCTTCTGGCCGGCTTTGTCTGCGATTTGGACGGAGAAGATACCATCACCTTAGATGAAAACGAACTGGCTGCGGCACAGTGGTTTGAGAGGGAAGAAATCCCTTATGACGACTACGATGTCAGCCTCACCCGTGAAATGATGATCCAGTTTAAAAAAGGGCTCCTTTAAACCAAAGGAACCCTTTTTTTCTACATATATTTTTCCGTAAATTCAGCGCTGCAAAGAGGTTTGCTGTAATAATACCTCTTTTATTTTGCCAGCAACAGCATGATTTCATTGCTTCTGGCAACAAATTTTGTCATTTCCTCCGGTGTCAGCTGTCTGTGGCTGATTAATGCCAAATCATAGAGCTGTTCACAGAGAATCTGTGTCTGTTCTCCCTCTTTGTGCTCCAATACATACTGCACCAGTTTATTGTTTGCATTTAATACCAAGGTTTCCTGTCCGCCGAACATGGACGGATCCATTCCGTACATATTGTACATCTTCATCATTTCCTGCATACGGCGGCTTTCCTCTGAAATCGTCATCATGGAGGATACCTTCTCGTTTTTCAGGCTCTCCACTTTCACAGTCAGATTGTCTTTTTTCAAAGCTTTTTTGAAAACTTCTGACAGCTCTTTTGTCTCTTCTTCCAGATTCTTTCCGTCCTCTTTCACTGCTTCTGTGACATCCGCATCAATACGAAGGAATCTGACAGTTTCCTTTGCCTGCTCTACATGAGAGATAAAAGCAGAATCAATGTTATGCTTCAGAATTACAGCGTCCTGTCCCTGTTCTTTAAACATATTGATGTACTGGCTCTGCTGTACTTCATCTGTGACATAGTAGATATTGGTCTTCTCCGGTTCTTTCTTTGCCTCTTGTTTGGCATCCTCCAGAACTTCTTCCTTCTGTTCCTCGGTTACAACTTCCTGTTCTTCCTTTGTATCTTCCGGTGTTTCTTTTGTATGCTCTTTGATACAATCTTCCAAAGTCAGATATTTTCCGTCAATGTTCTTATACAGAATGTAGTCCATCATTCTTTCAGAGAACTTCGTATCTTTTAAGCAGCCGAATTTGATAAACGGATTGATATCATCCCAGTATTTTTCATAGTTTTCTCTGTCTGTCTTACACATGCCAGTCAGCTTGTCTGCTACCTTTTTGCTGATATAGTCAGAAATTTTCTTCACGAATCCATCATTCTGAAGGGCGCTTCTGGATACGTTCAGCGGTAAATCCGGACAGTCAATCACACCCTTTAAGAGCATCAAAAACTCTGGAATCACTTCCTTAATGTTATCTGCAATAAAGACCTGGTTGTTGTATAATTTAATGGTTCCCTCAATGGATTCATATTCCATGTTGATTTTCGGGAAGTACAAAATACCTTTCAAGTTAAACGGATAATCCATATTCAGATGAATCCAGAACAGCGGCTCTTTGTAATCCATAAAGACTTTGCGGTAGAAAGCCTTATAGTCCTCGTCTGTACATTCATTTGGGTGCTTCATCCATAACGGATTGGTATCGCTTAAAGAAACCGGACGCTTGTGGATTTTTACCATTTCCTTTGCAGGGGAAATTTCTACTACTTCTTTTTCGCCGTTTTCGTTCTCTTTTTCTTCGGTCTTGGCCTCTTCGTGAATGTGCTCTACAACCACATCGTCTTCTCTGACTTCGGATTCTTCTACGGTTTCATATTCCTGCGGGGCATTAGCCTTGGACAGGAAAATTTCCACCGGCATGA
>DXFK01000214.1 GCA_019114495.1 Candidatus Blautia stercoravium | reverse complement strand
AATTTACCCTTCAAAAATTTTTTTTACATTATAACCCCTTATTTAATTATTTATACTCCCCTCGAAACGCCCGGCAGCTCCCCTGTCGGGCGTTTCTCTTTGTCTGAAAACGCTCTTCCCTATCTCTTTTTAAAGTATGAGAAAACAAAAAGAACTGCTGCCACAGCCAGAACTGCAGGCAAAAGAAAGGTTACTACCCGCACCACCAGAATAAGCACCAACAGGGCAATGGATACTCCGGCAAGGATACGCAGTGTATGTCCATACCGCGCAGTAAGTTTGCCCAATCCACGATTCCCTCCTGCGGCTTCTCTTGTGTCTTCCTGATAAGTGTATTCCTGCTTCTGATAAGCATTTCCTGAAGAAGAGGTCTCCAGAATGGTTCTGGCAATCAGCCTGGGGTCTCCCAGTACATCCAGAATCTCTATTTCTGTCTTTCCCTCCCGCATTTGTTCCTCTATATAAGTCCGATAATATTCCACATGATTTTCTGTCTCCCCGGGAGAGAGCTGATTCTGCAGAGTGTCTCTGAGTACTTTTAAAAATTCCTGTTTATTCATAACATCAATCCTCTTATTCGTTATACCTTTATAATATCCCTCTACAGAATCATCTTATCATAGTTTCCCTTAAAAACAATGAACTTTTCTAAAAACTTTTCTAAAATTCTTCGGCCAGCTTCCGAAAAGCAGGCATGGCGTTCACAATGGTCTCGTAGGACACGCAGTAGGCAATCCGCACATAGCCCGGGCAGGCAAAGGAAGAACCCGGCACCAGCAGAATACGGTGCTTTTTTGCAGCTTCACAGAACACTTTTTCATCTTCCACCGGAGATTTTACAAACAGGTAGAATGCTCCCTGAGGCTTAATACAGGCGAATCCCAGTTCTTTTAGTCCACTATAAAGAACTTCCCGGTTTCTGTTGTAATAAGGTACGTCAGCCCTTGCATCCAGGCACCTGGCCACAGCCCGCTGCATTAAAGACGGGGCATTGACATATCCCAGGATTCTGGTAGCTACATTGGCGGCAGCCTGAATCTCCTTACCGTCAGCCGCCTGATCCGGAATCACCAGATACCCAATGCGTTCTCCGGGAAGGGAGAGGGATTTGCTGAAGGAGTAGGCCACAATGGTATTGGCATAATATTTCGTCAGATACGGCACATCCACACCATCATATGCCAATTCCCGGTAAGGTTCGTCCGAAATCAGATAGATGTCTGTTTTCAATTCCTTCTGCTTTCTCTCCAGAATTGCTGCCATCTGCTTGATGGTTTCCTCAGAATACACCACTCCGGTGGGATTGTTGGGGGAGTTTACAATCACAGCCTTTGTTTTCTCCGTAATCTTTTCTTCCAACTTCTTCAAGTTAGGCTGAAAAGTCTCTGTATTTGGGCTTACAACCACGACTTTTCCGTCATAATTTGCCACATAAGAATTGTATTCTCCGAAATAAGGGGCAATAACCAATACTTCGTCCCCAGGATTCAAAAGGGTTTTCAGTATGACGTTTAATCCGCCTGCTGCGCCTACGGTCATCACAATATTATTCTGCGTAAATGCAGTTTCAAACCGCTGGTTCAAAGAACGGGCAACCGCCTCTCTTACATCTTCATACCCACTGTTGCTCATATATCCGTGGAGCGTAAGAGAGTCTGCCTCCTCCAGTTCTTTTAAAATGGCTTCCTTTACCTGTGGCGGCGCCGGAACATTGGGATTTCCCAGACTGAAATCATAGACATTCTCTGCACCGTATTCCTTTGCCATTTTCTTTCCTTCTTCAAACATGGCACGAATGGCGGAGCTGTTCTTTACAAGTTCTCTCATTTTATCTGCTATCATGGCAATGCTTCCTTTCCCTGTGTTTTGTCCTTCATTATACGCCTTTTCCTTTTGTCCATCAACGTTTTAGTGTGCTGCAATGCACAATTTTTAGATTCTTCAAGCAAAGGACAGCTTATACAGGCTGCTGTATATTCCTTCTTTTTTCATCAGATCTTCATGAGTTCCTTCCTCGGCAATACCGTCCTCTGTAAGCACCAGAATTCTCTGTGCCTTGCGAATAGTGGAAAGCCGGTGGGCAATGACAAACGTAGTCCTGTCTTTTGCCAGATTTTCCAAAGACTGCTGCACAATTTTTTCACTTTCGTTATCCAGGGCAGAGGTGGCTTCATCAAAAATCAGTATAGGCGGGTTTTTCAGAAAAACTCTGGCAATGGAAAGTCTCTGTTTCTGTCCTCCGGAGAGTTTCACACCCCGCTGTCCGATATCCGTGTCATAACCCTGTTCCATTTCCATAATAAATTCATGGGCATTGGCTGCCTTTGCGGCATGAATGACTTCTTCATCTGTAGCGTCCGGCTTTCCATACCGGATATTTTCCATAACAGTTCCTGCAAACAAATACACATCCTGCTGCACAATTCCTATCTGATTTCTTAAGCTCTGCAGCTTCAGATTCCGTATATCCTGACCGTCCAGCAGCACGCTTCCCTCTGTCACATCATAAAATCTGGGAATCAAACTGCAAAGTGTAGTTTTTCCTGCGCCGGAACTTCCCACCAGAGCCACATACTCCCCTGCTTTTACCTTGAGGTTTACATGACTTAACACCTTTTCCTGCGTTCCTTCATAGGCAAAAGAGACATTTTCAAAATCAATAGCGCCTTTTACGTGATTGACCTCTTTTGCCTCCGGCGCATCCTGAATATCCGGAGCCACTGCCATAATTTCCAGGAAACGGGAATAACCGCTGTATCCGTTCTGGAATTGCTCGGTAAAAGTAATCAGTTTTTTCACCGGATCAGTAAAGTTATTGATATACAAAAGTACCGTTACCAAATCTCCCACGGGCATTGCTCCTTTGGTAAGATAGAAAGCCCCGGTCAGAAGCACGGAAATCGTAATCAGCGTGGTAAAAGCCCCCATACCGCTATTGTAAGTTCCCATGTACTTGTAGCTGAGTTTCTTGGAATTAACAAATCTTTCATTTCCCTGCCGGAACTTCTTCATCTCCATCTTCTCATTGGCAAAAGATTTTACCACACGGATACCAGAAAGGCTGTCTTCAATCTGCGTATTAATGTCTGCGATTCTGGCTCTGTTTTCCCGAAAGGCTTTTTTCATCTTTTTATTGAAATAAATGGCGTAAAGAATCAAAAATGGAACAAAGAAAAAGGCTGCCAGGGCCAGACGCACATTGATAAACACCAGAATGGCAAAGGCACCCACAAATTTAATAATGGAAATTACCAAATCCTCGGGGCCGTGGTGGAGAAGTTCGCTGATGTCGAATAAATCTGCGGTAATTCTCGATAGCAGGTGGCCTACTTTCTGGTTGTCATAAAAGGCAAAAGAGAGTTTCTGATAGTGGCTGAAAATCTCATTTCGCATATCGCGCTCAATACTTGCTCCCATAATGTGACCGTAATAAGCAATATAAAAGTTACAGAATGCTTCTATCAGCACCAGCACAATCATAAAAATTCCCAGTTTTACAATCATGCCTGTGGCTGTCTCTGGCGGAAGATGAACAATGGTGCTGGTGATGTAACGCACAATGAGCGGAATCACCAGGGTAATTCCGGCACCCAGAATGGCAAAGAACAGGTCGGAAAAGAAAAGTCCTTTGTAGGGCTTGTAATATCCTGCCAGACGTTTTAATGTTTTTGTCATGGTTGTCTCTCCTTTGTAAAAATTTTGCTGTACATTCTTTAGTATACGGCAGGTATACGGGTTTGGCAATGATGTTTCTCTATAGTCATTCCTTAACTTTCTATTGAATATGCTGACCAATAAAGAATGAGCATAGAATGGTGTGGTATAAATATGTCTGGTATCCATTTTGCAAATCGTCACTCTTCTGTACCGATCCGATCCCATAAATTCCTCTATCGCCTCCACTACCTCCCTTTTCTGACCGCTGTCAGCAAATATTGGGATTCATATCGTTTTTTCGTTGCCATGACACATAGCTTCTTATATTATTTTGCCAAGATGAACATATTCGCCTTACATGATGATTTAATGTCCCCGTTTCCCGAATTTGCCCTTTCCGTGCCCACCTTCATGAGCACTGTATTGATTGGGGTTATCAAAATCAACATTTAGTGCATCGGCAACAGCTTCGAGAATACCATTGGAAGAAAATGTTGCTCCACTGACGCACGACACATCCAATGACTGAGCGTTGATAATTTCACTGATTATCGTATCTTCTGCACGAACAAAAAATGATTCGTCATCTTCATAAGAGACAACCGTAATATCGGTAATTTTACCATTTTCCACCGTAACGGATACGCTTATTGTTCCACGAAAGCCTTCACCTTCGCCTTGATATGTTCCATCTGCAATAGAAGATAATTCCAGTGTAGAATTGTTATCTTCCTGCTGGTCATCAGGCTGTACAACATCGCCTTCTTCTGCCTGCTTTTCAATGCCAAGTGCATTTGCAACGGCATCAATGATGCTATTGCAGGAAAATGTCGCCCCACTGACGTTTTGTACGTCAATGGACTGTTCAGAAAGGATTTGATTGAGGATGGAGGATTGTGCTTCCTGAAAGAACTTTGTATCATCCTCATAGGAAAGCACTGTAATGTCGGTGATATATCCATTTTCCACTGTGACCTGAACCTCTGTATCACCACGAAAACCTGCACCAACACCAGTGTAAACGCCATCTACATAATTTCCTGTTTCAGACTGAGCAAAATGATATACGCCCAGTGTTGTCGTATCATCTTGCACCGTAAGATTGCCAATCTGAACCAATCCGCACATCGTAATTGCCGCAGCCGTTCCAGCTACAGCAGGTGCGGGATTTGCAGAAAGACATTCTTTAGGACATATGGTAAGGCATTGCATACAGTCTATACATTTTCCAGAAGATACAACGTCTTTTTTAAGAATTGAGACACCCATACCGCAGGCTTTCTCACAAAGACCGCAATGGATGCAGGTGGATTCATCACGTCGTATTTTGTAACATCTCTTGCCCGAAATGAGAGTAAACAAAGCGCCCAATGGGCAGAAGTACCGGCAAAAAAAGCGTTCCACAAGGAGAGAGCCAATGAGAAATACCAATAAAAGAACAAATCCCCAGGTACGGACTGCGGCAGCCATGACCGAAAGATTTCCGGAAATCAGCATACCAAATGTCCCCCATGGACTAAGTGAGGCATCCATAGGCAGGGCCATCATCCATAATACAACCGCAATGAATGCAAGAACCAGATACTTCAGATACTGGAGTATCTGGTCAAGCCGGGCTGGAATAATGTTTTTTTTGTGTGGAAGCTTTTGGGAAATCCAGAAAAAAAACTCCTGTAGTGCACCGAAGGAGCAGAGATATCCACAGAAAAAACGCCCCCATACAGCAGTCATAAGAAATACCGCTGCAATGGTAATCAGTTGTGAAGATAATGTATGAAAAGAAAACTCGCCGTTGGTCAGTGCGGTTACCACATTACCCAGTGCATGAATCACCGTGATGAATAGTTCGGGAAATAGAAGAAAAGCAACAAACTGAACTACGTGGCGAATGATTTGTATCACCGAAGGATGTTTTGACTTCATAAAATTGACCTCCTTAAAAATGCATTGCGTTACCCATAAAAAGAAATTTGCCCCTGCAATTCCGGTGTAATTTGCACACTGCCATTGTTGGTGACGAAAATAGCAGAAATCCCATGCTTGCGTACAATTGACATTCCAGCATCCTGACCAAGGCAACAAATACCTGTTGCCAATGCATCGAGTGCCACTGCTTCATCACCAATCAGTGATACTGAGAGCAACCCAGAACAAGACGGATTTCCTGTCCGTGGATCGATGATATGATGAAAGCGTTTCCCTTCATGGAAAAAACATTGTTCATAAGAACCACTGGTAACAATTGCCTTGTTTTTTAGCGTAATACTGGCCATTGAGATTCCCGTTTTCTGAAATGGATTCTGAATCCCAACTTTCTGCATTCTTCCAATGGCAACCACAGTTCCACCGAAATTGATTTGTGCGTTTTGGACACCCCGTGCTTGAAGAATGGATCGAGCTTCATCAGCAGCATAGCCTTTGACAATACCGCCAAGATCCAGTTTCATTCCCTCTTCCCTCAAAAAAGCGGTACCATGAACTTCGTCCAGTTCCAGATTTTTTATATCACAATGTGTTTGACAGTATGCTATCTCCGCTTCCGATGGCAGAGTGGCACAACGGATGGCATTTCTCCAAAGCTCGCTCATAGAACCTGCCGTCACATCAAATGTCCCCTTTGTTTCTTTGATGTAGGACGGATTTTGCGGACATTCAAAATAAAAAAGAATGTGGAGGTAACAGACAATGGCAAAATCATTATTTGAGGAACTGGGCGGCAAATACGAAAGGCAAGGGGATTATTTGATACCGTGCTTAA
>DXFK01000213.1 GCA_019114495.1 Candidatus Blautia stercoravium | reverse complement strand
TAATAGTTTTTTTCAGAATTATATATACAATTCTGTTTTTTCATGATAGTAACTGCAAAAGAAGCCGTTATACACATTTCTGCGTACAACAGCTTCCCTTTTCTTATAAGTCCTCTGTATCAGACAACAGTTTTTCTGCTACTCTGCTGCCTCGGTATTTGTATTTGTTTCTGCGTTGTCATTTGTACTGTCGGTTGTCTCCGGCTGCTTAATGGTGTACTGGTCATTGTCTGTGAGTTTTACTTTTTTCCACTCTTTCTTATCCACAGTGAGCTTAGTCTCTTTTTTCCAGTCTTTCAGCAGGTCGCTATAGGTTTCCTGTTTCCGCTGGTTTACAATGCTCTCCTTCTTCTGGTCTGTAGCTTCACGGTCCAGAACACTGTCCATCCTTACCACATAATAACCACTGTCTCCTTCTACCACTTCTCCATAAAGAGCGCCGTCTGTCAAAGTCTTTGCAGCCTCTTTCACCTTATCATCCACCAGGCTGTCATCTTCACCGAAGGTAGTATCCACAGCGCTGAGGTTTTCATCCACCTCTTTAGCCAGTGCATCCATATCCGCAGAAGCCACGTCCCCGGAGGCTTTTACCTTATCCAGAACAGCCTGAGCCTGGGCTTTCTTCGCCTGCTTTTCCTCATCTGTAAGAGGTGTAGTGGTTCCATCCTCATTCTGAGTATCACTGATATCTACTTTACAGTAGGTAATCTTACTCTGTGCAGCCTCGGAATCCTCTACATTCGTATCCACATCTGCCGTCATTGGCTCATACATGCGGTTCTGATAAGTATACAGCTCCAGAAGTGTTTCCACATCAGACTGTGTGACGGCCAGTTTTTCCAGAGTTGCCTTATCATTGGCTTCTGTAAAAGCCTTTGCCGCTGTTTCGATTTCTTCTTGTTCATCTTCGGAAACAGTTACATTATAGTCTTTTGCATGCTGCTTCAAAAGAATCATATTTTCTAACTGGTCTACCACGCTTTCCTTTGTGGTATCTGCGTACGTCTTTCCGTCTCCGGCGTCCTGCTCCCAGATTCCCGCAGTGCTTCCGCCCATCATGGCATAATAGGACAACATCTGTGCCTGATTCATACGAAGCATCAGGTTTGCAGTTCCAACAGTTACGGTATCTTCTCCTCCGGTAATCAGTGGTTTTGTTCCATCTATTTTATCACTGCCGCAGCCTGCAAGCGCTGTCATACTCATAGCACCTGCCAGAACTGCACATGCAACTCTTTTTGATAATCTGTTCATATGTTCCTCCCTGTGTACAATATCTTTTTCCATTATAGACGCTTTTCCCCTAAGGGGCAAGGGAATTTTCACGGGAAATGTGAATTTACTTTGTCTCCTCTGCCACAGCCTGGAAATCTTTTAAAATACTGCCCAAAAGTTCCAGAACATCCAGTGTTTCCTTGGGTCTGCGTCCTTTTAAAGATACCAGGAAGTACGGTGTTTCCTCCAGCTTCATCTTCAGATTATTCTTGTATTTTTCCAGAATAGGCGGGAATCCTGCCGGATCGATTTTAGCTCTTTCAAACATGGAAATTTTCACGTCTTTTCCGGTCTGCTTGATTTCCTTAATGTAGACCCTATGAGCCAGCGCTTTAAGGCTTGCAATGGAAAGCAGATTCTGCACCGCTTTGGGCGGCTCTCCGAAACGGTCCATGAGTTCTTCCAGCATATCTTCATATTCTTCCTCTGATTCAATTCCAGCAATCCGCTTGTAAATATCCAGCTTCTGATATTCATTTGGAATGTAGGACGGCGGGATGTAGGCATTTAATTCCAGGTCAATGGCAGTCTCAAAGTCTTCCTGCTTTTTCAGGCCTTTCTCTTCCCGCACCGCCTCTTCCAGCATTTTGCAGTACAAGTCATATCCCACAGCCTGCATATGTCCATGCTGTTCTGCTCCCAGAAGGTTACCGGCGCCGCGGATTTCCAAATCCCGCATGGCAATTTTAAAGCCACTGCCCAAATCCGTAAATTCTCGGATAGCATGAAGACGCTTTTCTGCTACTTCTTTGAGCATTTTATTCTTCCGGTACATCAAAAAGGCATAAGCCGTCTTATTGGAACGCCCCACACGCCCCCGCAGCTGATAAAGCTGGGAAAGCCCCATCTGGTCCGCATCGTGAATAATCATGGTGTTGGCATTGGAAATATCCAGACCTGTTTCGATAATGGTAGTGGAAACCAGAACGTCAATCTCTCCGTTGATAAAGCCATACATGATTTTTTCCAGCTGATGCTCATGCATCTGCCCATGGGCAAATGCCACATTGGCTTCCGGAACCAGTTTTGCCACCCGGTTTGTCACTTCGTCAATGTCATTGACACGGTTGTATACATAATACACTTGACCGCCTCTGGCCATTTCCCTGCTGATAGCCTCCCGGACCATTTCCTCATTATACTCCATGACAAAGGTCTGAATAGGCATACGGTCCATGGGAGCTTCTTCCAACACACTCATGTCCCGGATTCCGATAAGACTCATATGCAGAGTCCTGGGGATGGGCGTTGCTGTCAGGGTAAGCACGTCCACATTTTCTTTCATTTTCTTGATTTTTTCTTTGTGGGTGACACCGAAACGCTGTTCCTCATCAATGATTAAAAGTCCTAAATCTTTGAATTTAATATCTTTGGAAAGCACCCTGTGGGTTCCAATCAGAATATCCACCAGACCTTTCTGCAAGTCTGTAATGGTTTTCTTTTGCTGGGCCGGAGTTTTAAACCGGCAAAGCAAATCCACCCGCACAGGAAAATCCTTCATTCTCTGGACAAAGGTATTGTAATGCTGCTGGGCCAGAATGGTGGTGGGTACCAGATAGACTACCTGCTTGCCCTCCTGAACTGCTTTAAAGGCAATACGGATGGCCACTTCCGTTTTGCCGTATCCCACGTCTCCGCAGATTAAACGGTCCATAATCTTTGGACTTTCCATATCTTTTTTTGCGGCTTCAATGGCTAGAAGCTGGTCTTCGGTTTCTTCATAGGGGAACATTTCTTCGAATTCCCGCTGCCAGACGGTATCCGGCTCATACTGAAATCCTGTCTGGGCCTGTCGGGCAGCGTACAACTTCACCAAATCTTTGGCAATATTTTTTACTGCACCCCGCACCTTGGTCTTGGTCTTCTTCCACTCCTGTCCGCCCAGACGGTTCAGCTTGGGTACTTTTGCATCTGCCCCGGCATATTTCTGCAGCACATCCAGCTGGTTTGGAAGAATGTACAGAGTCGTATCTCCAGCATACTCGATTCTAATATAATCCTTTGTTACCCGGTCTACGGTAATCTTTTCAATGCCTTTATAGACACCAAGTCCGTGATTTTCGTGCACCACATAGTCGCCAATGCTCAGTTCTGCAAAGTTCTGGATTTTCTTGCCGCTGTACTCAGTCTTTTTCCTCCGCTTTTTCTTTACCTGACCGAAAATATCGGATTCTGTAATCATAACAAATTTTACAAGGGGGTATTCAAATCCCCGGCGCATACGTCCAAAAGCCGTCATAATCTCTCCGGGGGCAATGACCCGGTCCATATCCTCTGTAAAGAAGCTGTTTAATCCCTCTTCCCGTAAATCTTCTGCCAGACGGGCTGCCCTGGTGCGGGAACCGGAAAGCAGCAGCACCTGATAGCCTTTTTTCCAAAATTGCTTCAAATCCTTTACCAGAAGTTCAAAACTGTTATTATAGGGGCTTACCGACTGGGCGGAAATATGAAACTGCTCCTGGATATCCCATTCTCCTTTTTTTTGCTCAATGGTACAAAGAGACACGCAGTTTTTTCTGTTCAGCTTATGAATGGCCTCTTTACAGCTAATGAGCAAATCCGCCTGTCCTGACAGCAGATAGCCCTTTTCCAACCTGTGTTCCATGCTCTCCCGAAATTCCGTTTCCACAGCGTTTCCCTGCTCAGCCAGACGATTGGTTTCGTCCAGAATTACCAGAGTTTCCTCTGTGGGAAAATAATCGGTAAATGTCACCGCATCTTTATAAAAATACCGCATAAAATGCTCTGCTACAGAGAAATCTTCAAATTCCTTAAGACAGTCCACAGCCTCATCCACGCTCTGTTTCAGTCTGGCTCCCTCTTCTGTTAAAAATGCATCGCGAAACTTTTTCACTGCAGCAGTTTTCTCTTTTTCAATCCGCTCCAGTCCCTTTTTCAGCACCTGAGGACTTAATACGATTTCTGAAGCAGGATAAATCGTAATTTCTTCTAAATTGTCTATGGAACGCTGACTCTCTGCGTCAAAACTGCGAATGGAATCAATTTCATCTCCCCACAATTCAATACGCACGGGATTGTCTTCTGTAAGAGGAAAAATATCAATGATTCCGCCCCGGAAACAAAATTGTCCCGGAGATTCTGCCTGGGCACAGCGCTCATATCCCATACCAAGCAGCTTTTTCTTCAAGGTTTCCATATCCAGAGGGCTGTCAGCGCCAAAGTGCAGAGTGTGTTCCTCCAAGATGGAAAGCGGCAGCAGATAATCCATACAGCCGCCCATGCTGGTAATAACCGTTACTCCCTTTTTCTGCAAAAGGGCTGCCAAAACCTTCATCCTCTCTCTGGTAAGCAGATTGCCGCGAATATCTGCCTGAAAGAAAATCAAATCTTTTGCAGGATACAAATACACATCTCTGTCATAAAGACGGTAATCTTCATATAATTCTTTTGCCTTTAAATCATTCTCAGCGACAATAAGACAGTTCTTCGCGCACTGCCTGCCATCTTTTCTTAAACCTTCTAAAAGCCCATATATCATATGGGCTTTCTGGGATTCCACGCAGCCCGAAAGCTGGAGAATGCCTTTATGTTGGGGAATCCGCTCTTTCAGTTCCCCGTATTCGCTGAGTTTTTCCAAGGGCTGCATGAATACTTGCATTTTCTTACTCCTGTGTCTTTTTCTTTTTTCCTGCGCCGTTATAATGGTTCATGGCAGCTTCTATGCCCTGTTCCAGAATCATTTCCACGGCATCGGCAGCTTCTTTAATCGCCACATCTACCACTTCTCTGTCCTTTTCAGAGAATCTGCCCAGCACATAGTCTGCCAGATCCCAACCCCTGGGCTTGGCGCCTACGCCTACCTTTACACGGTAGAAATTCTGTGTGCCCAGCCGGGCAATAATACTTTTGATTCCATTATGTCCGCCTGCGCTGCCTTTTTTACGAATGCGAATCTGCCCCGGCTCCAAATCAATGTCATCGTAAATGACAATGAGTTCCGTCTCCGGATCCAGTTTATAATAATCCAAAAATTCCGCAATGGAATCCCCGCTTAAATTCATGTAGGTCAGGGGTTTGACTGCAAGCACTTTTTCTCCTGCAATCCTCCCTTTACCGTACATACCTTTATGAGCCATGCCGCTTTCCGGAATATTGTGACGTTCTACAAGTTCGTCTATGGTGTCAAACCCCATGTTGTGACGGGTTTTTTCGTACTGTCTGCCTGGGTTCCCAAGCCCTGCTATTAAAAACATATGAGACTCCTTAGTTAAAATATACCAGTTCCTGTTTCAGAGGGTCTACAGGTTCTACAGACAAGGCGGTCAAAACAGGTCCGTCTTTGTGATAGGACTCTACGTATTCGTAGTCCACAACGGCTGTAACCTTTACCCATTTTCCTGTTTTTAGATGTCTGGCTACCGGACTTTTGCACACATAACCGATAAAACTGGTGTCATCCGCACAACAGGTCATGGCCATTCTTCCCGGTACAAATACATCTTTTGCAAATTCTCTGGATTTCAGTACCATTCCGGTAAAGGATACGGTTTTTCCTTCATAGGTTTCCGGATGATCCATGGCGTCAACAAACCAGATACCGTAATCCTCATCCATAATTTCGATAACGTCTGCGTCCACGTCAAAGGGCATTTTTTCTGCAAAAATGTCTTCGATTTCGCCTTCCTCATCTTCAAAAATAATCTCTGCACTCTGGTTTACCACTTTTACACTTCTTCTGAAGGAAGCCAGCGGCATATCCATGGAGGCACGGTTAAACAATACCATGTCTGCATTCCGCACCATTTCCACGAAAAGGGATTTCATGTTATTCATATATACCTGGAAGGTACTGGCGTCTACTGTGACGATGTGCTGTACAATGCCCCAGTCTTTCGGAAGCTGCATTTCTTCAAATTTGCTGACCTGCCACATGCCGTTGTACTCAATGATGACACGTTCCGGACTGTAAAAGGCATCGTAGGCCACCAGTCTTTCTGGGGTCAGCTCTTCCAGGCTGTTCAGCACTTCCACGAAAGTCCTGCTTTTTTTCAGCTGCTTCTCATCAAATTCCACTTCTCCCTCTTCGCAGAGTATCAGAAGGGTTGGGCCGTCTATCTGGAAATAGTCCTGAGCTATAGTAAAATCCAGAAATGTAGATTTGCCGCTTTCCAGGAATCCTGCCATAAAATATATGGGAACTCTGATTTCGTCTTCCATTTTCCTGTCCTTTCTGCTGTTACTATTTTCTAAATATCAGATTCCGAATAATTCAGCCAGCTTGGGTTCATCAATTTTAGAACCGATAACGCACAGTCTGCCTGTGTAATCCGCAGAGCCGGTACGGATATCTGCTTCTCCCGGTACCATATCGAAGTAAATCCAGGTGCCGTCCTGTCCGGCAACCATACCTTTAGCTCTTAAAATCATGCCATAGGAATCATCATTCGAAAGTGTATCCAGAATTTTTTCAATTTCTTCACGGCTGAAGGATTTTACAGTTTCCCGACCCCAGCTTGTGAAAACTTCGTCTGCATGATGATGTCCATGGTGATGGTCATGATGGTGGTCATGGCCGCAGCCGCACTCTTCATGACCGTGATGATGGTCATGGTGCTCATGGTCATGGTTATGACCACAGCCGCATTCTCCGTGGGCGTGGTGGTGCTCATGCTCATGGTGGTGGCCACAGCTGCATTCTTCGTGAGCATGATGATGGTCATGGTGCTCATGGTCATGATGACCGCCACAAACCGGGCAAACTTCCTCTTCCAGTAATTCTTTCTCCAGAGAGCGGTTATTTTCCATGGTGTCCAGAATCTTTGCACCGGAAAGCTGTTCGATTGGAGTAGTGATAACTGCTGCAGTCTGATTCAGAGAACGAATTAGTTCTACGGCAGCCTTTACCTTGTCATCTGTGGCTTTCGATGTGTCGGTGCGGCTTAAAATCACAGTACCTGCATACTCAATCTGATTGCTGAAGAACTCACCGAAATTCTTGATATACATCTTGCACTTTGTTACATCTACAACTGTTGTAAAGCTGTTTAATTTTATGTCAACTTTATCTTCTACCTTCTGAACGGCCTTGATAACGTCAGAGAGTTTTCCTACCCCGGATGGCTCAATAATGACTCTGTCCGGGCTGTATTTCTGAATTACTTCTTTCAAAGCCTTACCGAAATCTCCCACCAGAGAGCAGCAGATACATCCGGAATTCATCTCACGGATTTCAATTCCCGCTTCTTTTAAGAAACCGCCATCAATGCCGATTTCTCCGAATTCATTTTCGATTAATACTACCTGTTCACCTTTGTATGCCTCTCCGAGCAGCTTCTTGATTAAAGTTGTTTTTCCTGCTCCGAGAAAACCGGAAAAAATATCAATTTTTGTCATGTTCCATTTCTCCCTTCTGTTTTATAGATAAAACATTGCAAAAGGGGACGAAAATCCGTTTCCGCCCCTTGATACCGATTAATATAAAACCTCTCGGTGGTTAGTATAACACAGATATAGCAAAAATAGCAAATAAATTCCACAAAATTCCTTTTATTCTTTCCATGTTTTTACATGGAAAAGAAATCTTCAAAAAGTTCTATTTTGCAGACTCTTTTCACACTTCCTATCATTTTCACATTCCAGTTCTCATCAATCTGTGTCCAGAGTTTTCCTCCCGGTGTGTGCACCATAACGTCCGAACTGATAAGCCCCAGCTTCAATGCTACGCCTGCGGCCGCACAGCTGCAGGTAGCGGAAGAAAGTGTATAACCTACACCGCGTTCAAAAATTTCTATCTGAATGTTATTTTTATCCAAAATTTTGACAATCTGGGTGTTTGTTCTCTCCGGAAAATAATCCGCACCTTCGGAATACTTCCCGATACGGCACACCTTTTCTCTGGAAACTTCGTCCGTAATCATAACACAGTGGGGGTTGCCTATGGATACACAGGTGCAGTCATATTCTTCCCCGCCAAAGTTAAAGTATTCATGCACAGCCTCCCTTTCCGGTCCGGTAAGCCCCAGCCTGCGGCTGCTAAAGGAAAGCTGTCCCATACTCATCTGAATTCGGTTTCCTTCCCTGTTCAGATAGCGAAGTTCCACTCCACCGCTTTTTGTATATAACAGAAAACGTTCTTTCTGCATAGCACCAGTCACTTTCAGATAATGGGCAAAAATACGGATGGCATTGCCGCCCTGCTCTGCCTCTGAACCATCTGCATTGTAAACCTTCACATACATCTTTTCTCCATCCATATATGGGCCTGCAACAATTCCGTCTGCACCAATACCAAAATTTCGATTACAGATTTTAGAGATTTTTTCCTGATTCAGCGTTTCTTTATTTTTCTGGCAGTCAAAAACCAGATAATCATTTCCCAAACTATGATACTTATAAAATTCCATATTTACCTCCGTATACCTTCTCCTGATATTAGTATATCTTCCCTATATAATTTTAGTGTATCAGACACTTTTGTGTTATAATATCCGTATAGTGTTACAAATATTGCAAATAGTGCTGTTTCACAGGAGGAATCTATGGACACTTATGAAAAATCCGGTTATCTCAAAGAAAATTTTCAATATTTCCATCTGCATACCCGGAAAATGCAGGAGTTTCAATACCATTATCACGATTTTCACAAGGTACTTTTCTTTCTTCGGGGAGATGTGACCTACCACATTGAAGGTCGGATGTTCCGGCTGCTACCCGGTGATGTAGTACTGATACCCGCCGGAGAAATTCATAAGCCAGTGCTGAACAGCGCACAGCTTTATGAACGCATTATTTTATACCTTTCGCCGGAATTTCTCACCTCCGCCGGAAAAGGAGATGCTGACTTAAACCGCTGTTTTCATCCGGTAAACGGACATCCTGCAAACGTCATGCGGCTTCTTCCCGCCTGGCAAAATAACCTGACTTCAGTATGCGCCCGGCTAGAGGAAGAACTGGCGGCTCCCCCTTTATTCGCCGGACAACTCTGCAGAGAATATCTGGCTGCGGAGCTTCTGATTGTGCTGAACAGGGCTTCCTTAAACCACTGCAGTATTTATCCTGAAAACACCTGCAAGAATGAAAAAATCACATGGATTCTGGATTATATTAACAGTCATCTGGCCTCTCCCTTATCCATTGATGATATTGCTTCCCGTTTCTTTATCAGCCGCTATCATCTCATGCATTTGTTTAAAGCCTCTACGGGCTACACCATAGGAAATTATATCAGCACCAAACGGCTGCTTTATGCCCGCTCTCTGATTCGCAGCGGGGTCTCTGTCACAGACGCCTGCTATGCCAGTGGGTTTCAGAACTACTCTACTTTTGCCCGGGCTTACAAGAAGCAGTTTCAGGTAAGTGCAAAAAAAAGCTGATGCTTATGTTTTTTATTTACTTTGGAAAGGAAAGAAAATCATGAACTATTTAACACGAGAACACTGTGTCTTTGCCATGTCCCCGGCCCCTGTTCTGAAGAACTGCTGCCGGAATGCTGCAATCCAGCCACAAGCCCTGTTTATATCAAAGGCGCCCTGCCGGGAGACACTTTGAAAATTGAAATTCTGAATATCACTATGGACACTACAGGAGTTACAGAAATTGACCCGTATTTCGGTGCACTTTCCCACCTTGTAGAAGACAGCCTTGCCAAACTGTTTCCTATCCGTGAAGGAAAAGTCGTTTTTCACAAAAATTTGTCTTTCACTGTGCAGCCTATGATAGGTGTCATAGGTGTTGGGTCAAAAAAAGCCAACATTCCTACAGATTCCCTTATGGTGCTGGCTACCAAAAAAACCGTGGAAGAAGCATGGAGAGCCGCTGCATTTGCCAGGTTGTAAATCCCAACAAAACAGCAGGTATGTTGATTTTAAAAAAGTATCTTTCCGACTATACTTTTTTCTGTCCATAAGTGATTTTCTGTGTTAGAATGAGGATAAAGTTTCACGCAGGAAGAGAGGATTTTATTATGTATAGTTTTCAGAATGATTACAGTGAAGGCGCACACCCAAATATTCTCCGGGCCTTAGAGACGATTAATTATCACCAGAACCATTCCTACGGTCTGGACGCACACTCCGATGCTGCCCGTGACTTAATTCAGGAAGCGTTGGAAGATTACAGCACAGATATTCACTTTATTGCCGGAGGAACTTTGACTAACCTGACCTTTATTTCCCACATTCTGCGCCCTTATGAAGCCGTTATCAGTGCAGAAACCGGTCACATCAATACCCATGAGACAGGTGCCATCGAGGCAACAGGACACAAGGTTTATCCCGTTCTCACAAAAGACGGAAAGCTGACCCCTGATTTAATCCGTCCGGTTCTGGATTTGCATGAAAACGAACACTGGGTAGAACCGCGTCTGGTTTATGTATCCAACCCCACCGAAGTAGGGACTGTGTATACCAAAGACGAACTGGAAGAATTATACGCTTTCTGCAAACGCCATCAGCTTTATTTCTATATTGACGGCGCGCGTCTTGCTGCAGCCCTGGCTGCAGAAAAAATCACTCATCTGACTTTCCCTGACATGCCCAAACTCTGCGATGCCTTCTATATCGGCGGGACAAAAATCGGAGCCATGTTCGGAGAAGCTCTTGTATTGGTAAACGAAGATTTTAAAGAGCATTTCCGGTTTAATATGAAACAGCACGGCGCCATTCTTGCAAAGGGCTGGATGATAGGTGTGCAGTTTGAGGAATTATTCAAAGACAATCTTTATGTCCGCCTGGGACAGCAGAGCATTGAGCGAATGCGGCCATTAAAAGCTGCTTTTGAAAAAGCGGGGGTTCCTCTTCTGTGCGAAGCGCCCACAAACCAGATTTTCCCTGTATTTACTGACGAACTGGCAGAGCAAATCAACAAAAAATATCTGACAACCTTCCAGTGCAAACCGGATAAGGAACACACCTGCCTGCGATTCTGCACTTCCTGGGCCACCAGTGAAGAGGCCGTAAAGGATTTTGTGAATGATTTTGAAGAAATGGTAAAGATGTATCATCTAAAAAAATAAGAAGATAAGGAGACTGTTTCAGGCAGTCTCTTTTTTCTTTCTCCATACAAGAAATACAATCAAACCTATTATAATCGCTATAGGTGCAATAGAACCATAGAACAGCGGTTTGTTCATATAATACTGGATTACCAGGTTTGGAGTTACCAGAATTTTCATGGCTACCGGCTGTACTTTGTCGCTTTCTTTGGTCTGTCCCAGTTTGTTGCCCGCTTCATCCTCCGAGGTAATTTCAATCTCCTGCCAGCTGTTTGCGCTGGAAACAGTAGTTTTGATAATCCCGTTTACCTCTCTTAATTCTTCTGCGTTATATATGGTTTCCTCACCGTTAATACCGATAGTAACCCTGGCAAGAGCCAGATTATCTTTAGCATCTACTGTCATATTCTTCTCTGACAGACGGTACTGCCCGCCGTCTTCCACACCGGATACCACAACCGTAGGCGCCGTCTTATCTACCGTAAATTCAATTGGAAGATTTTTATTGTTCTTCTTCACACTGTTGTTGTTCATGGTATTGTTGGCCCGGTCACGGGTATTAAAGATAACGTTGTAATTACCTTCCTGTGCAAAATTGACAGCGCTGAGAATATAATGATTTTCTTTCCATTGTACATCGCTTCCCGTGCTTTTTACGGTATAGTCCTGATTTTCCTTCAGAGTTGTCAGTTCCCCATCCCGGCTAACCATAATCTTACTGGACTCAATAGTGTCTACATTGTATTCCATTACGCCAAGTTCCTGTTCTTTTCTGATATACGTATAAGCTTTTGTGCTAAGCCAGCCGCCTTTGTCTTCCAGGGTCGCATCATCTAAGACATAAACGGAACCGTAGCGGTTGACAGAAAATATAACTGATTTTTCGGTTTCATTTCCTGCCTTATCCACACATTTTGCAGTCAGTGTATAGAGATCGTCCATCTTTTCTTCTCTTGCAAAATCGTTCATTTTAATATTCTGTCCGTTTTCAACGGCACTGAAAACCTTTGCAATATCTACCTTACCGTTATTGGCTCCTGTTACAATAATTGCTACATTCCTGGCATCATAGTTTACGTCTGTAGCCTTCACCCCCGGCGCAACCACATCATTATTGGCAGATTTGTCTTTGATATCTGTAATTTCAACTTCCGGTTTTGTTAAATCCACTGTAAAACTGTCCGGTGTGTAATCTGCTGCCTGATTTCCTGCCATGTCGATATAACCTATATCAAAGGTATAATCACCATCTGCTGCATAGCGTACAGTTGCCGTATGTACATCTCCGCTGTCTGAAAAACCGCTGATGGACGGTGCAAAAATTCCACGTCCCTGTAATGCGGCTGTTACTTCTGTGCGGACATCTGCAGAATTAAAATTATGCTCACGAACCGTCACAGTTGCAGTGCGGGCCTCCTTAAAGTAACTGCTATTTCTTGCCCTGTTATTATCATAGGAAACCGTAATCACCGGAATGGTTTTATCAATGGTAAACTCATCTGTCTGTCCATATTCTCCGCTGTTTCCTGCCAAATCCGTACAGCCAAGGGTAAAGGTGTAATCACCGTCAGACGGGAAGGATACCTGGCAAGTGCTTGCAGCACTGTCGGAAATGCCTATATCACTGCTGCTGCTCCATCCGCTGATGCTTGCCTCTGTTCCATCTGTATTGGTAATACTGAATCTCACACTGTTTTCATCAAAGTTTCTGTCTGTGACCGTAATGGTTGCGGTTCTGGTGTCTCTGTAATATCTGCCGTTGGAAGGATTATTCAAATTCCATGCAACGGAAATAGTGGGGTTCGTTACATCAATTTTCAATTCTGTAGCATCACTGCTAGTCTTGTTGCCGGAGAAGTCCTGTGCAAAAGCCTGTACCTTTACATCATTGCTGTTATACACACTTGCAGGAACTGTAATCACCCGGCTGAAGGTCTTGTCGCCCTGTGTTCTGTTTCTGCTGTTGTTCAAAAGCTCGATTGTTTCACTGGTGTTTACATTGCCTGCGGCGCTAACGGTATACCAGACTTTTTCCAGACCGGAATAGGTATCTCCCACTGTTGGATCTTCTACGTCAATCTGAAGGGTTACGTCTTCATTAAAGATACCATTCTGTGACTGGCTCAGATTCGTAATGGCAACAACCGGAGCCGGTTTAGTGCCGTCCACAATCATACCGTCTGAACTAAAGAACTGGTAGTTGCCTACAGAATCCGTTACCTTAGTGTACACAATAAACTGCTCATCCGGACTTACAGAAAATCCTGCATAATCCGGTCTGTCTTCAGTTGCAGACGACCAGCCGTTATAAACTTCCAATTCGTCTCTGGTCATCTGGTCATATACTCTTGCGTACTGTACCGGAGTTACCGGGGACGTATGGTCTGCACCGGTTACCTCTACATCCACCGCAGACGGGCTGAAAAGACCAAAGGTAATTTTCTTCAGCAATCTTTCCCAGAAGCCGAAGCCTTTGATTTCCACGGTACCTGTTGGATTAGTCTTATCTACTGTAAAGCAGCCCGGACCGTAGGTAACAGCGTTTCCGGCAAGGTCTGTGTAGACAATGCTGTGGGTATAGTTGGCATCGGAATGAAAAGAGTACATACTTGTGTAAGTATCTACATTTTTGTTCCATACATCCAGGCTGTTGGTTTTCTCCAATACTGTATAATCCGGTATCTCTTCTCCCTCACCTATTTTATCTGCTGTAACCTTTACCTCAATAGGCACATCTCTGTCTGCACAGGCAAAATTGTGTTCTTTAATTTCTACCTTGGCCGTCATTGGTTTTCTACTGTAGAAACGGCTTTGTTCACTTTCTGCCACGCCTGCTGTGCCGTCCGCATTGTAGTATACAACGCTAAGTTCCGGCGCAGTTTTATCAATAACAAAATAGGTACGGTTGTCCTGTTCATCTTCCCAATTACCCTTGTCTGCGCAGTGAACGTCAAAATCGTATTTGTTATCCCCGTGAAAGCGAACTATCATTTCAATGGTTCTGTCATCTGTATACTGAACTGCATCCTGTCCTTCCTGAGAGTCTTTTACAGACTCAACGGTAATACCCTCAATTGCCCCCAGAGAAGACAGCGTATACTGTGAAGACTTCTGTTCTCCTTCTCTTTGCAGGTCAAACCAAAGTTCTTTGATGTTATTTACATCTACATTTCTTTCTTTTACTGTTACAACGGCTGTCCTGTCCTGGTTATAATACGGAGCATAATCCTCTACAGCTTTTGTTTCATATTTCACGGATACTTCCGGTTTCGTCATGTCGATTTTCAGCCGCTGAAAAGCCTGATATTCATTACCTGAGTTATCCACAGCCGTTACACGCACCCATATATCATTAGAGTTCATTTTTTTACTAATAGTGATATTTCTCTGAAGCACTTCATTTTGAAGTTCTTCCAGAGTATACTTTTTTCCATTCTCTGCCTTGTACAAAGAAACTCTTTCTGCTGTTTCCAGATCTTCTTCGCCTACAGCCACCTGATAATAAATTTCCTTCAGACCCGAAACAGTTTTATCTGCCAAATTGTAATTATCCGTAACAGACATATGCAGTTTTACATCATCATGGTAAACTTCTCTGTAAATCTGTCCTCCCTCGTAGTCTAACCCGAAGTCCACATAAGGCTCATTATCATCCAGAATAATTCCCAATGACGTATAAATTTTGCTGTTTTTTACATGATCATATGGTTTTACCAACACTACATAATTGTTGGCAACAAAGTCCTCTCCTGCGCCTTTTCTGTCAATGATAATCTCCGTAGGGTCGCTGGACGTGTTCGCAGGCTGCCATACATATTCCCCGCTGTCCTTTAAAGTTTCAATATATTGCAAAAGCTGGCTTTTCGTCATTTCATCTTCTGTTGGATTATCTACATCGTAAACATTGTCTGTATCATTTACCATATCTTTTTCCAGAGGGATTACCATATAAGTCCATTCTTTTAATCCGGAAGTATCCGTTTCTGTTACCTTTACCTTCACCTTGTATTCTGTTTGTCCAAACAAACCAAAAGATATTTTATTTATAAAATCTCCTAACGGGGTTTTAGTACCTTCTGCATCACTGATAGATATCTCTGGGATTGTATTATCCAGATAA
>DXFK01000212.1 GCA_019114495.1 Candidatus Blautia stercoravium | reverse complement strand
GTCTTATACGAAAGGAACGAATCATGTCAATGGCTTAGAAGCCTTGGCTTTTGCCAGAGAGCGGTATAGTTTTCAGGAAGGCGATTATCAACGTGCCAAAAACCAGATGGAAGTCATTCGTGCAGTGATTCAAAAGTGTGCAAGTTCTGCGCTGCTTTCTAATTATACCTCCATTATGGAAGGGATTACAGGAAGTTTTGAAACCAGTGTGCCGAAAGAACAGATAGGAGAGCTGGTGAAAATGCAGATACAGGATACAACCGCCTGGAATATCACGTCTTATACCGTGTCCGGAACAGGAATGACAGGATACACATATTCACTGCCGGGACAGGCTGTGTATGTGATAGAGCCCTCTTTGGATTCTGTGGCGGAGGCAAAGGGGAAAATCCAGGAAATACAGGGAAAAACAGACAAATAAGCTAGAAAATGCAAAGGAGAAATAACAAATGGTAAATCCGGTTACAGTGATGAAAATGTTAAATGAAAGAAAAAAATTTATGGCGAATCATCCGCACTTTTTTGATTTTTTTGTAAATGCTTTTGGAAAAGGTGTAGATGAAGATACAGAAATTGAATTGAGTATTAAAAGACCGGGGGAAGAGACCGCGTCCTCTAAAATCAAAGTCAAGGAGTCTGATTTAAAACTTTTCCAGGAACTGCAGGAATTGATTAACTGATTTCAGTTCCATTTCAGGCGAAATTCACAAAATTAAAAATTACTATTGACATTTTTAAAAAGTTAGCGTATTCTAATTAATGAAGTTAGCTAGAACTAATAAAAGTTAGAATACACTAAAAATCTAATGAACGGAGGGATTCTATGAAGCCATTGATTTTTTTACAAAACGGAGAACAGGCAACTATCAGGCGAATAGGCGGTGCTGCGGAGACGAAACGGTTTCTGGCGAATCTGGGATTTGTAGAACAGGCTCAAATCAGCGTCATTTCCAAGTTGAATGGAAACATGATTGTCAATATCAAGGATTCCAGAGTAGCAATTAACGAGGATATGGCAAAACGTATTATGGTATAGGAATGGACACCGTTTGTTATGAAATATTTTATCAAAGACAGGGAGGAGAAGTGAAATGACACTGAAAGATGCAAAAGTAGGTACCACAGTGGTGGTTTCCAAAATTGAGGGTGACGGTGCTTACAAACGCCGCATTATGGATATGGGAATCACAAAAGGCTGTGAAATTTTTATCCGCAAGGTAGCCCCTCTTGGTGACCCGGTAGAGATTACCGTTCGGGGATATGAACTTTCGCTGAGAAAGCAGGATGCCCAGTGCATACAGCTTCGATAAATTTTTTTAGACTAAAGTTAAATATAACTAACCAGGAGGAATGAAAAATGGCAATTAAAATTGCGCTTGCCGGAAACCCCAACTGTGGAAAGACGACGATGTTTAACGCGCTGACTGGGGCAAACCAGTACGTTGGAAACTGGCCGGGTGTTACAGTGGAGAAGAAAGAGGGAAAAATCAAAGGAAAGAAAGAAAATGGGGAAGAAATCATTGTGACGGACTTGCCGGGTGTTTACTCCCTTTCTCCTTATACATTAGAGGAGGTTGTGAGCCGTGATTATCTTCTAAAAGAAAATCCGGATGTAATTTTAAATTTGGTAGATGCAACGAATATCGAACGAAACCTGTATCTGACCACACAGCTGATAGAAACAGGAGTGCCTGTGGTAATTGCGCTGAACATGGCAGATTTGATGGAAAAAAATGATATTAAGATTGACGTAAAGTGCCTTGGTGCCCTCTTAGGCTGCCCGGTGGTGAAAACTTCTGCTTTGAAAGGCACCGGACTGGATGAGGCAGTGAAAGAAGCAGTTTACTGTGCAAAACAGGGAAAGCAGGAGCTGCCGAAGAAAATTTTTAGTAAGGATATGGAAAGTGCCATTACACAGGCTGAAGGCTGGCTGCAGGATGTTACGGAAGAAAGCAAGCTGAGATGGTACGCTGTGAAACTGCTGGAAAGAGACAGCAAGGTTTTGGAAGAACTGTCTTTAAATACCCAGGTGAGAAAGCAGATTGAGGCAGAGGCAGAACGTCTGGAGAAAAAAGAAGATGACGATATGGAAAGTATTGTCACAGATGAGCGTTACTCTTTTATTCAGAAAGTCGTTGCAGCAGCAGTGAAGAAGACGGCAAATAAGCTGACCATGTCCGATAAAATAGACAAAATTGTAACCAATCGTATTTTAGGTCTTCCGATTTTCCTTTTGGTCATGGGGCTGGTGTATTATGTTTCCGTAACTACGGCCGGCAGCATGGCAACAGACTGGACCAATGATACCTTTGTAGTGTCCATTCAGAATGCGGTTTCCGGATTTCTGACTTCTGCAGGTGCCAATGACCTAATTGTTAGTCTGGTTTCTGATGGTATTATCGGCGGCGTGGGGGCTGTTCTGGGATTTGTTCCTCAGATGGCGATTTTGTTCCTGTTTCTTTCTATTTTGGAAGACTGTGGTTACATGGTTCGTATTGCTTTCGTTATGGACCGGATTTTCCGCCATTTCGGACTTTCCGGAAAGAGTTTTATTCCTCTTCTGATTTCTTCAGGCTGTGGCATTCCGGGAATTATGGCTTCAAAGACCATTGAAAATGACAATGACAGACGTTTGACGATTATGACAGCAACCTTTATTCCCTGCGGTGCGAAGCTTCCGGTTATTGCGCTTATGGGCGGTGTTATGGTAAGCTATACAACAGGCAGCTATGAAGTAGGCGGTCTGATGGCTCCGTTTATGTATCTTTTGGGTATTGTGGCTGTTCTGGTATCTGCCATTATGCTGAAAAAAACGAAACCGTTTTCCGGTGAACCGGCGCCATTTGTTATGGAACTTCCTCAGTATCACATTCCTTCTGCAAAAACCGTGCTGCTTCATGTATGGGAGAGGCTGAAAGGATTTATTATCAAAGCAGGTACGATTTTGTTCTTGGCTTGTGTAGTTATGTGGTTCCTGGGCAAATTTGGATTTACCAATGGCGGTTTCGGTATGGTAGAGGACAGCAACAACAGTCTTCTGGCCGCTATCGGCGGAGTTATTGCACCGATTTTTGCGCCTCTTGGATTTGGAGAATGGCAGGCGGTGTCTGCTTCGCTTTCTGGATTCACAGCAAAGGAAGCGATTGTTTCTACCATGGGCGTACTGGCAAATGTCAAAAGCAGTATGTCTGAAGACCCTATAACAGTAGGCGCAGCTATCCAGTCTTGGTTCCCAAGCGCGCTGGCAGCATTTTCTTTCTTGCTGTTTAACCTTCTGGATTCTCCTTGTCTGGCAGCTATTGCAACTATGGCACAGCAGATGCAGTCCAGAAAGTGGTTTTGGTTTGCAATTATATTCCAGAATGTGTTTGCTTACATGGTTTGCCTGAGCATTTATCAGATTGGTCTTCTGGTGACAGGAGGAGGATTTACCGTAGGCTCTGCGGCAGGTATTCTGGTAGCGGCAGTCATGCTGTTTATGTTATTCCGGCCGGACCCATATAAACATACAAAAACCTATGCAAAGAGCTCTGTGCAGGCGGCAAGGTAAAAAATAGCAACAACAGCCTGAACAGGCACTTTTCAAAGTGTTTGCTTCAGGCTGCATTTGTATAGAGAGGAGTGAAGGAACATGTTGGCAGATATTGTATTGGCAGGCGGCATTTGTCTGTATTGCGGTTATGTGATTTACCGGCAGATAAAAAAACGTAAAAATCCAAAGACAGGGTGCAGCGGCTGCTGCAGCAGTTGTCATGGCTGCAGTCATGACAAACCTTAAAAAGTACAGGTGCAGGCATTCGGTTAAGGAACCAGAGAAAATCCCTTAGCCGGATGCCGTTTCTTTTTTTATAAATTCTTTCCGAAACTGCAGGGGAGAGCGTTTTTTGTGCTGCCGGAACAGGCGGATGAAGTAGCTGGTAGAGCCAAAGCCGCAGGAGGCAGCAATTTCTGTCACCGGGAGTGTGGAGGAAACCAGCAGTTTTTCTGCTTCTGTGAGCCGGATACGGGTGACGTAATCGCTGAAACTCATGTGCAGAAGATGATTGAAGCAGCGGGAAAAATAGCTGGAACTCATGCCGCAAAGCCGGGCCGCCTCAGAGGCTTTCAGCGGCATCTCACAGTGTTCCTGGACGTAGGAAAGAGCAGGGGCAAGCTGTGCAGCCAGTTCGGCCTGAAAAGGCGCTTCAACAGGCTGTGCGGCTCCTTTTTGGTGCCAGTAGCGCAGTACCCAGAGAAAAATACTGCTGATATGGTTTCGGATGGCCAGAGGATAGCCGTAAGGCTTTTGCGCGTCTTCTTGAAATAAGGCGTCTATGAGTCCGGGAATTTCCGTCTGTGCAAGAACGTTCTGGGAAATGACTTTTTCCTGTATCTGACTGTCTGTGAGAAAAGGAAGAAGGTATAGGATTTCGGAACCGTTCTGGGAAATTCCGTTACAGACCAGTTGGGGAAGGAACCGTATGACATAGTAAGTTCCTCCGTTTTCCGACAGGCTGTTAATCAGATGTACCTCATTGGAAGGAATCAGCACCATATCTCCGGGCCCGAACCTGTGATAGGAGTTTCCCAGGTAAATCTCAAAGGTTTCTTCCCCACCGAATAAAATTTCAATATATTCATGATAGTGGGCAGGGTAGACCATCCCCTTTCCTTTCATTTCCTGCAAGTGGCATACATACTGTAAAGGGATACCGTCAATGCAGGGCTTTTTTTCTTTCATGTATTCCATGGCAAAGTCCTTCTATGACAAAATTTTATTATTTTTGAGCATGAAAATTATAGCACCAAATAGGGGAAGCGTCTATAATAAAGCCAGAAAATCCCATAGGGAAACAGAAAGGAAGGTAAAAAATGGAGTGTACAAAAATGGGCGTGCCCTTAGAGGGTTTCGGCGATAAGGTAAGAGAGGCGGCAGCAGAAGGAATTGTCCTTCTGAAAAATGAGAAGCAGATGTTTCCGCTGACAAAAGAGGACAATGTGGCTATCTTTGGCAGATGTCAGATAAATTATTATAAAAGCGGAACCGGTTCAGGCGGTGCGGTACATACAGCCTATACCACCAATCTGGTGGAAGGACTGCGCCGTTACAAGGAGATTTCCTTAAACGAAGAACTGGTGCAGATTTATGAAAACTGGGTAAAAGAAAATCCTTTTGATGACGGAGGCGGCGTTTGGGCCGGGGAACCCTGGTACCAGAAAGAAATGCCCGTGACCGAAGAGATAGCAAGAAAAGCGGGAGAAACTTCCAATAAAGCCCTTGTGGTAATCGGAAGAACTGCAGGAGAAGATCAGGACAATGCTCCTGTGGAAGGCAGCTATTTTTTAACAAAAGAAGAGAGGCAGCTCATTGAAACTGTGGCAGGGTGCTTTGAAAAGACAGCTGTAGTGCTGAATGTTTCCAACATTATAGATATGAGCTGGCTGGAAACCATACAGAACAGAGAACATGTCTGCGGTGTGCTTTACACCTGGCAGGGCGGTATTGAAGCCGGAAATGCCAGTGCAGATGTGCTGACAGGAGCAGTGACTCCAAGCGGCAAGCTGCCGGATACCATTGCTTATGATATCGCAGACTATCCCAGTACGGCAAACTTCGGAGACGAAGAGAAAAATTATTATACGGAAGACATTTATGTGGGTTACCGCTATTTTGAAACTTTTGCGCCGGAAAAAGTGCAGTTTCCATTTGGTTTCGGTTTGTCTTACACAGAATTTCAGGCTCAGGTGACAGGAGCACAGGTGCAGGGAGAAGGAAAAGAAGCAGCTGTTGCAATAGAGGTTTGTGTGACTAATACAGGTGCCGTATACAGCGGCAAAGAGGTTGTGCAGGTTTATTATGAAGCCCCTCAGGGAAAATTGGGACAGCCGGTACGTCAGCTGGCAGCTTTTCAAAAGACCGGACTTTTGGCGCCGGGAGAAAGTCAGAAGCTGACCTTTATCATCAAGGCACGTCAGCTGGCTTCTTACGATGACAGTGGTGTGACAGGATACAAAAATGCATATGTGCTGGAGGAGGGGATGTATGGTTTCTATGTGGGAACCGATGTACGAAATGCCGCACAGGTGCTTTTTGAAGGGGGTAAAGGACTGGAAATTTCTTCCTGTGTAGTCGTGCAGAGTTTACAGGAGGTGCTGGCTCCGACAGAAAGCTTTCATAGATTTCGTCCAGGCAGACCATCCGAGCAGGGTATATATGAAAAGGCAGAGGAAGCAGTACCTTTACAGAGCATTTCTTTAAAGACGCGGATTGCGGAAAATCTGCCAAAAGAAATGGAGATTACCGGAGACAGAGGCATTACTTTTTCTATGGTGCAGGAAGAGAAAAAATCCTTAGAGGAATTTGTGGCACAGTTTACCAAAGAAGAACTGGGGAGAATTGTAAGAGGAGAAGGCATGTGCAGCCCTATGGTGACACCGGGAACAGCCTCTGCTTTCGGCGGAACAGCCCCGAGCCTTTACCGCTATGGAATTCCTGCTGCCTGCACTGCAGACGGACCTTCCGGAATCCGTATGGACAGTGGTCTTCAGGCCACACAAATGCCCATCGGAACCATGCTGGCAGCCGGCTGGAATCCTGAGATGATGGAAGAATTGTACGAATGGGAAGGAAAAGAGCTGTTAAGAAATCAGATTGATACCCTTTTAGGACCGGGTATGAATATTCATAGAAATCCTCTGAACGGAAGAAATTTTGAATATTTTTCAGAAGACCCTTATTTGACCGGAACATGTGCAGCGGCAGCGGTAAGAGGTATCGGAAAAACCGGAGCAGCTGCAACCATTAAGCATTTGTAAGCGCTCAATAAAATAATGGCTATCTTTTCACAAAATATTCCGCTATAGTTGAAGTAAAATACTCCAACTTCAACTTTTCGATTTGATCCGGCATCTCTGCTGTATCATGTCAGACCATGGCATCAGCTCTTCTATCCCTTCGGGCTCATTTTTGTAGTCCGGCATATAGAGCAGTACAGTCTCCAGATATGCGTAGATGTTCAGATTGTTGAGTTTTGCAGTTTCTACTAAACTGTAAATGATGGAACTGGCCCGGGCACCTTTTACCGTATCATGGAACAGGAAGTTTTTCCGCCCTACTGCATAGGGGCGGGCGATATTTTCTGCGATGTTGTTCGATATGGAGCACCGCCCATCCAACAGGTAGTTCTCCATATATGGCTTCTGGTTTTTCGCATAGGTCACCGCTTTGGCCAGACGGCTTCCGCCAGCTGGGTTCACTGTTTCAAGCCATGACCAGTAAGCCTCCCATATGGCAGGCTCCGTCTCAAGACGCCTGGCTTTCCGTGTATCGGCATCCAGATCCGCATACTCCTTTTCCCGTTCGAATAACTGGCTGCAGTAATCGAAACCAATCTCTGCCGGAGTTTTATCCGGGGATTTCTTCGATTTCCCGGGAAGTGCATCATGCCAGTACCGTCTCATATGGGCAAGGCAGCCGCAGCGGATGACATCCTTCAGCTTATTGTAGCCGTTGAAGCCATCACAGGTAAGGTACCCGGAGAATCCTTTCAGGAATTCTTCCGCATGATATCCGCCCCGGCTGGGCTGGTAATCATACAGACGGATCGGCGGCAGCCCGTCATTTCCGGAGCCATACAGCCACATATAGGACTTGGACTGTGCCGTTTTCCCTTCCTCCTTCAGTACCTGGCAGGGTGTTTCATCTGCATGGATGATGTCCCTCTTCAGCAGATGCCGGTGAAGCTGTTCATACACCGGCTCCATATAATCTATGCCGCATTTGATGACCCAGTTCGCCAGTGTCGCCCTGGAAAGCTCCACTCCAAGCTGTTTCCAGTCCGCCTCCTGGCGGTAAAGCGGGACGCTGTTCACATATTTCTGGTACATCACGTAAGCAACCGTGGACGGAGATGCCAGGCTGTGCTTGATCAGGGGGCTTGGTGTTTCAGCCCCAACGATAACGGAAGCGCTGTCTTTTTTACATTCCGGACAGCCAAGAACTTCCTGGACATACTGGACCCGTTCCACTTTTGCAGGGATGATCCGCAGTTCTTCACGGACAACCTTTTTCCCGATGACTTCCATCGGAGTATTGCAGTAGGGGCAGCTCCTGTCCTCATCCGGCACGGTGCAGGGAACTTCCACCACAGGAAGCCCTGCAAGGATCTCTTCCCTGGTGGCCTTTGGTTTCTTTGCCTTACGATTATAACCACCAACAGCCTCTTCCAGAGTCGGTTCCGGGACAGAAGGATCCGCAGCGGCTTCTGCCTCATTGAACAGATCCATCTGTCCGGGAAAGGTATCCTTTTTTGTTTTTTCACTGGAAGATGCGAACAGCTTTTTCTTCAGATATTCGACCGTTTCATTGAGATTTGCGATCGTCTGGTTCAGCTGTGCTGTCTGCTCCTCATGGCTTCTGGCCATCTGCTCGATTGTACGGCGCTGGCTGTCCACCAGCTGACGAAGGGATTCAATTGTCTCTTTTTGAAGCTGTATGAGCGCTTCCATTTCTGACTGCGGCATTAAGGGACCACCTTTCTTTTTGCTGGTTCCTATTATACCGGAAATCCGGCAGAAAAGCGAATTCTCCGCCGTACTGCCGCCGTCATTTTGACGAAAGGAAAATGTGGAAAACACATAGCTTCGGCGGGATATTCCCTATGAAAAACGTTGGGTTTTCCACACGCAAACGGCACCCCTGGAAAAATGGAAACCGTTATCCTTCCGATCTCCCGGCGGTTCCATCGTTATGTGGATAACTCATCCGCAGCGTTTTTTCTGACCCATAAGGGGAAGAAAAAATTTCTCCCTTTTGCACAAAGGTCAGAAATCCTTTCTCCCGGCAGGCCGGATTGCTTTGGGCTGATCAATGGAAAGCCCTTCTAAAAGCCAGCGGTATTCCTGCCGGGTAAGATTCCTTACTTCGGAAGAATCCCGGGGCCACTGGAACCGCCCATTATCTAAGCGTTTATAATAGAGACAGAATCCATCTTTTTCAAAATGAAGCGCTTTGATCCGGTCACAGCGTCTGCCGCAGAAAAGAAACAGGGAATTGCTGTAGGGATCTAATTCATAGGTATCCCGAACGATTGCCATCAGGCCATCGATACTTTTTCGCATATCGGTATAGCCTGTCACAAGGAAAAATTTGGCCACACCGGACAATTCACCTAACAAAGCTGCCGCAGGGCAAGAAGAGTATTCCGGATCACATCCGCCCCGGCCTGTTCATGGATCTCGATACGGATGCCCTGCATTTCCAGACAGATCGAGGGCGTATGGAAAGCTACGGTATCTGAATGCTGTTCCTTTTCCCAGAGTGAGATCTGGACAACTTCCTGTTTCTGTGCGGCAGCATCCACTGCTTCCGGAACCTTACAGGCTTTTTTGCGTAAAGCCCGGACGTGATAGTAAAATGTGCTGACAGGGATCCCGTTTTCTATGCACCATTGGCGGTCGGTAAGCCCGCTGGATCTGCACTGGGTGATCAGATTTAACCAATGTTCATCATTTGAAGTTGTACTCATTTGATTCATCTCCTCCAATGTGAGATTTTGGAGTAACCAGGTACAGCAGCAGCGACCAAAGATATGAGATTGAAGCGTAGCTTTTGCAATCCCGAGAACCGGATAGGAAGTGAATTACTCCAAGTATCTGAAGTATCTCACAAAAGTTGAAGTTTGACTATCCGGTTGGTTATAAAGCGCTTAC
>DXFK01000211.1 GCA_019114495.1 Candidatus Blautia stercoravium | reverse complement strand
ATTCTCCTTAAACTGTTGATCGTATCTGCTACCCTTTGCCATGCCTGTACTGCCTCCTTTTTATCATCTCTCTTATCATACATGATTTAGGTCTGCATGGCATCTTTACTTTGTACTATTTTTATACTACCCGCAAACAGAATATGAAGGAGAAAGCGAATAATCTACAAAGATTTTAAAGGAATCAGTCTTTCGAGACTGGGTATGGGAAATATGAGACTTCCTACCAGGCTGGGCAGGATCGATCAGAAGAAAGCCCGGGAGAGCTATTATCTGGCAACAAAGTTCTATGTAATGGCGAATCCGTCATATCGGATTCTCGTCTCACGAGAAACCGGAAACATTGAAGTTCCTTGACTGGCTTTCCGGTATGGGTCATGGAACCGGTAAGAGGCGGAAAGATTGCTTCTCTCGGGAAGAAATACGACACAATGCCGAAGAGAGCAAAACCAGATTGGAGCATTCCAGCGTGGGCATTCCACTGGCTGATGGGTCTGGACAATGTTACCATGATCCTGAGCGGGATGAGTACGATGGACCAGATCCGTGATAACGTAGAGACATTCAAGACAGAAGAACCACTGACCAAAGAAGAAAATATGCTACTTATGAATGCAGCGGCAGGATATCAGTCAAAACTGGCTGTACCATGTACCGCATGCCGTTATTGCTGTGACGGCTGTCCGGCCGGGAAATATTAAAGAAGTGTGAGAAAGCCTGTCTGCAGCATCTGCCTATCAGGGAACTGCTTGTGGATGTGGCAGAAGAATTTGAAAAAGAGATGGATTCATTATGAAAAATGCAGCAGAACTTCTCATGAGTGACAAAGGTGCATTAAGACAGAAACCTGAAGGTATATACTCAAAAACAAATGGCAAAATCTCAAAACTGCCGACATCGGTTATACTCTTTACATAGAAACAATTTAACAAGTTAATATAAAAAAATGATAGAAATGAAAGCAAAGAAGATACTTTCCATGATACTGGTTGGTGCGGCAGCGGTAAGCCTTCTTGCCGGATGCAGTTCAGGAACGGATAATACACAAGATGATACAGCAGAAGGCGCCGGAAATGTGCTGATCGTCTATTATTCAGCAACAGGAAATACGAAGGGAGTGGCCAACAGCATAGCCAATATTACAGGTGGAGATCTCTTTGCGTTGGAACCGGTAGAGCCGTATACAGATGATGATCTTAATTATAATGATGAAAACAGCCGTGTGTCTCAGGAATATGCAGATGAGAGTCTGCGGGATGTGGAACTTGATTCCACTACAGTTGACAACTGGGATTCCCATGATACTGTATTTTAGTATCCGATCTGGTGGGGCATCGCCGCATGACCGGTAGATTCCTTTGTAGAGAACAATGACTTTACAGGTAAGACTGTGATTCCCTTTGCAACTTCTGCATCATCGGGACTTGGCGAGAGCGGCCAGCTTCTGGCGGATCTGGCAGGAACCGGAGACTGGCAGGAAGGACAGAGATTCCGTTCTGGAGTGGATGAAGCGGATGTCCAGGAATGGGTGAATGGACTGGGACTGTGATTATTGAGAACAGAATATCCAGAAATATGGGCAGGGTGTATGGCATCCTGCTTAATTTTATGTATTCATAAAGAGAGTGTTGGGGTAAGTGAGCTATCTGAATATTCTTTCAGATAGATAAGCAGAAAGTTCTGTGGTATACTATATGTGACTAAAAAGTAGAATTTCAGGCGGGTTTGTTTGAAAGGATGTGAACTAGATGATCAATAATGAGATTAATGCAATTAAAGACAGAATCTGTATGACTATCATGCCGAAACGGATCTATCTGTTCGGTTCTTTTGCTAAAGATACCTATAATGAGGACAGTGATTATGACTTTTATGTTGTTGTTCCTGATGATGCCGGGAACAAAATCGAACTGTCCCAGAAAGCATATAAATCCCTTCGCGGAGTTCGTAAACGTCCAGTAGACATTGTTGTGGGTTATGAATCATCTTTTGACGAAAGGGCGAAGAAAAATACCCTTGAAAAGGTTGTAAAGCAGGAGGGTGTGCTGTTATATGAAAAATGAAAAAATTTTGAAAGAGTGGATGGAGTTCGCTAAGATGGATTTCCTTACGGCGAAACATCTGTATGAGCATATGTACCCGAAACCGCTAGAGATTATTTGTTACCATTGCCAGCAGGCTATAGAAAAGCTCCTGAAAGGTGTTTTGATTTCCAGAGGCGTTACAATTAAGAAGACACATGATCTCGGTCTTTTAGCAGAAATGCTTCAGGAATATACGGAAGTGGATGAAAAATATCTTGAAATGTGTGATGATCTGACACCATACGGAGTAAAGATTCGATATCCTCAGGAACTGTTCATTGAAGAATACCATGTAAAAAAGGCTCTGGAAGAGACTCAGGAACTGTATGATTGGTTGTTGACACTGCTGCAGACAGAAAAGAGGGATTCAGAGGATGTAGACGTGCAAGAAGAGTCAGGGGAGGAAAATTATTCTTGATATAAGTCATATATTTTTTAGTGCCATTTAAAGTGCCAAAAGGTATTTTTAAATGGCACTTTGAATAGGTGCTCAGTGATTCTGGTTTGTACCATAAGTTCTTTTGAAATTTGTGACAGTAATCTTATAGCAGGAAAGCGAGAAATTTAGGTTAGGTGTATTGCAGGAATAGATAAGTTGGAATGGATAAATAGTAGATATATTACCAAAAGAAAAA
>DXFK01000210.1 GCA_019114495.1 Candidatus Blautia stercoravium | reverse complement strand
GGCATTACTAAAAAGTTTTTCAATGCCAAGTTTGCTTACGGATTCTTTGATAAGAAGTAATCCTGCATCGGAGGATAAATTACCTCCATCAAAATTTATTTTAATCTGTCTATTGATTTAAGTGCTAGGGTGTTTATTATATTCATAAAGGGCTCCTTTGTATGTATTTTTAAGACTTTGAACACCTTAATTTTACCACAAACGGAATCGTCCCATCTCTCAAATTTCTTGCCTTACAATTAACCAGATATTCCTCACACCCTTGCTCAAAAGTAATGTCATTTTCTACTGCCATTTTGATTTTTTTCATTAAATTTTACCCATTTCTGAACATAAAAAATTAGACACGTCATAAGCGTTTTGCTTAAAATAACGTGTCTAACTTTTATTTCTTAAAATCTAATGAATCAAACCATTAAAATATTAGAACTTTCCAGCCTTCGCTGCTTCCTCTACAGCTACAGCTACAGCTACAGTCATACCAACCATCGGGTTGTTACCTGCGCCGATAAGACCCATCATTTCAACATGAGCAGGTACAGAAGAAGAACCTGCAAACTGAGCGTCAGAGTGCATACGTCCTAAGGTATCTGTCATACCGTAAGAAGCCGGACCTGCTGCCATGTTGTCTGGGTGAAGAGTACGCCCTGTACCACCGCCTGATGCAACAGAGAAGTATTTCTTTCCTGCTTCGATACGTTCTTTCTTGTATGTACCTGCCACCGGGTGCTGGAAACGTGTTGGGTTTGTAGAGTTACCTGTGATAGAAACATCAACGTCTTCTTTCCACATGATAGCCACGCCTTCACGAACATCATTTGCACCATAGCAGTTTACTTTTGCACGAAGTCCGTCAGAGTATGCTTTGCGGAATACTTCTTTTAATTCGCCTGTGTAGTAATCGTATTCTGTTTCTACATATGTAAATCCGTTGATACGAGCGATAATCTGAGCAGCGTCTTTTCCTAATCCGTTTAAGATAACGCGAAGAGGCTCTTTACGAACTTTGTTTGCTTTCTCAGCAATACCGATAGCGCCTTCTGCTGCTGCGAAAGATTCATGTCCTGCTAAGAATGCGAAGCATTTTGTATCTTCCTCAAGAAGCATTTTTCCTAAGTTACCATGTCCAAGACCTACTTTACGCTGGTCTGCAACAGAACCCGGGATACAGAAAGACTGAAGACCTTCACCGATAGCTGCTGCTGCGTCTGCTGCTTTCTTGCAGCCTTTTTTGATTGCGATGGCAGCACCTACTGTGTAAGCCCATTTTGCGTTTTCAAAACAGATTGGCTGAATACCTTCAACCATTTTGTATACATCTAAACCGGCTGCTTTTGTTACTTCTGCTGCTTCTTCAATAGAGTTCATTCCGTACTCTTTTAAAACAGCCAGAATCTGTTTTTCTCTTCTTTCATATGATTCAAATAAAGCCATTATTCTATCCTCCTGATTTCTATATCTGACACTTCCGTCTGATTACTCTTTACGTGGGTCGATAATCTTAACAGCGTCGTTTACACGTCCGTACTGACCCTGAGCTTTTTCAAATGCTGTGTTTGCGTCATCGCCGGCTTTGATGAAATCCATCATTTTGCCGAAGCTTACGAATTTATATCCGATGATTTCATCGTCTTCGTTTAATGCGATGCCTGTAACATAGCCGTCTGTCATTTCCAGATAACGAGGACCTTTCTTTAATGTTCCGTACATAGTACCAACCTGAGAACGAAGTCCTTTTCCAAGGTCTTCCAGACCAGCGCCGATTGGCAGACCGTCTTCAGAAAATGCGCTCTGTGTACGTCCGTATACAATCTGTAAGAATAATTCTCTCATAGCTGTGTTAATTGCATCACAAACCAGGTCTGTATTTAATGCTTCAAGCAGTGTTCTTCCTGGCAAAATTTCTGATGCCATAGCAGCAGAATGTGTCATACCTGAACATCCGATAGTCTCTACCAGTGCTTCCTGAATGATACCTTCTTTTACGTTTAATGTTAACTTACAGGTACCCTGCTGAGGCGCACACCAGCCTACGCCGTGTGTTAAACCAGAGATATCTTTGATTTCTTTTGCTTTTACCCACTTTGCTTCTTCCGGAATTGGAGCTGCACCGTGATTCACGCCCTGTGCTACCGGGCACATTGTTTCTACTTCATGTGAATAAATCATTTTAAAACTCCTTTCAAGTATGTATACTTACAAGTGCGTTAATCATTTAACGTCTTATTCAAACCTATTTTCTCATAAAACCGTAAAAAAATCCAGACCTATTTTCTCTTTTTTTCCAAAATTCTGTCTAAAAAAGATACCGCAGCGCTTCCATAATTCCGGTAAGACCCAGACTGTAGAGGAAAATAGAGCCCGGCTTTCCCAGAAAAATAATTGCCGCAAATTTTTTCAAAGACATAGGGGTAAGCCCTGCAATATAGCAAAGCAAATCGTCCGGCGCCACAGGAAGAAAAATAGCTACCGCAAATGCCTTGTCAAAAGTCTTTCCCTTTTCCAGCCAGCCAATATACTTTTCATAATTCTTTTCTCCCACCATCTGACGGACAAAAGGTCTTCCGTATCGCTTGGAAAGCAGAAAAGCCAGTATGGAGCCAAGGGAAATCCCCACATAATTGTATACAAATCCCCAGACCGGGCCGAAAATCAGTACACCACCCAGACAACCTACCGCTCCGGGCAAAATAGGAATCACCACCTGCACCATCTGAATCACAATAAACAACGCCGGTGCAAAAAGACCGAACTGTCTTAAAAAAGCCTTCAGTGCGTCTGCAGACACAAAGAGCTGATGCTGGATTCCATACCAGATAAACCACCCCATGCCTATCAGGCCTATGAGTGTACAGAGATTCAGATATACTGCTGTTTTCTGTTTTTCCATACCAATTCCTCTTTTCTTTCTTTGCTCAAAAGATTCCTTTTGTTTTTCAGCTTTTTTCCTTCTGCCGCTTCCCGAAATACCCTTTCATAAAATGTTTTCCACTGATTTCCCACCACAGTTCTGCTGTATCTCTCATGGCCCTCATAGGAGGCATGAGCGCTTCTCTGATAAAAATCCGGTTCTTCTTTAAGCTGGCGCAGCGTCCGTACAAACTCTTCTGTATTTCTTCCAGTCAAAGCATGGTCAAAAAGAATGGGTCTGTACTCAGGCAAATCCCGCACCAAAACCGGCAAAGCACAATTCATGGATTCCAGAATGGTCATAGGAAACAATTCTTCATAGGAAGGCAGAAACATCACATCCGCCATATTGTAGACCTCGTTCATTTTCTCTCGGTCCACCAGTCCCAGAAATTTCACATTGGAGGGCAGATTTTTCATCAGAGCCCGAATCTCTTCGTATCCTTCTGATATCTTTCCAAAAGAAAAACCTCCTGCCCATACAAACTGACAATCCGGCATCCTTCGTGCTGTTTCCACAAATTCAAAAACACCCTTTCGCTTCTGCAGCTGCCCCACACATAAAATGGTAAAGGCTTCTGGCTCAATATGGCATTTTTTCCGGATTTTCTTTCTCTTTTCCCCGGAAATAGGATAGAAAGACTCTTCGGAAACCACATTGGGAATGTATGTGATTTTCTCTCTGGGAATACCGTACTGAGCCAGCTTCTCAATAAACACCGGATTCACAGTTACCAGATAATCCATTCTTCGGTAAAAAGAAATCATATATTTATAGAAAAGATTTTTGACCGCTCTCGGAAGAGAAATGCTGTTTTCCACAGTTTCCGGCAGAAAGTGTACATATCCCACAGTCATCCCCTGTTTTTTCTTTTTTCCGATAGAGAGATAGTATTCCGGATTAATGGAGTGATAGTGCGTAATTTCGCAGGCTTTTTTTGAATTTTTCAGAATCACGGCACTTCCCTTCATAACCTGTCTGGCAAGCGCTACCTGCTCATCATGAGCGGAAAGCACACCCTGCCCTTTTACCATATCTGCTTTTGATAACATATTTATTTTTTTCATAATACCCCTACACTCCTCTTCTCAACATATTTTTTCTATTCCACACTGCGAGAAACTCCCTAAAAAATCCTTTTTCTTCCTGTACTGCCATGGAAAGCTTTGCCATACTCTGCCGTACCAGCACTTCTTTATAAAGACATTCTGCCATAGTGCAGAAATTCCAGGTAGAATACAGATAGGCGGTCTCCCTTGCACATTTTCCCATCTGCGTTCTCCGGCTTTCCTTCTCCAGCAGATATTCCAAATGCATTTTAAAATATGCGTAGGAGTCATACTGGAAACCATTGTATCCGTCTGTCACTACCTCATTTAAACACTCATCTTTTCTGCACAGCGCCGGAATTCCACTGGCAAGGGCTTCGATATAGGTAATTCCCTGTGTTTCACTGTTGGAGGCACACACAAATACATCCCCCAGCTGATAATACCTGCCCACTTCTTCCGGGCTTATCATGCCTGTAAACACAGTACAGTCCTGAATTTCCATTTCCACAGCCAGATTTTCCAGACGTTCTCTGTCCGGTCCGTCCCCGGCAATCAGAAAAGTCAGTTTTTCTCTTCCTTCTTCTCTTACCATCTGCGCAAAGAACTTTAACAGTTCTTCCAGATTTTTCTCCTTTGCCAGACGTCCCACGCTGACCAGCACCTGATTCTCCAAAGGAATGTTCCATTTTTTCTTCAATTCCTGCTTTTCTTCTTTTGATAAATCTCCGGAAAATCTCTGCAAATCAATTCCTGTAGGAATCACGGAAATCGGCTTCTTTACTTCATAGCCTTCCAGAATCTTCTCTACTTTCTCCGTAGGTACAATCACCTGGCTGGTTTTTTTCAGTACGCTTCTGGAAAACTGCGCTACCGCTTTTTTCTCTAAGGCAGCCCCAGCTTTATGTTCTGAAATCTTTCCAGGCAGATAATGAATATAATCCTCATAAACCGTATGATAAGTATGCAAAAGCGGACATCTGCATTTTTTGCTGATTTTGACCGCATAAGAGAAGCTCATAAACTCACACTGGGAATGTACGATGTCAGGTTTCCAGTGCAGCAATTCCCGCACCAGCTTTTCTGTATGGGGCAGCACAGCCCTTACATTCGGATAAATCTTTTCCAGATTTATAGATTTAATATAATAAACGCCTGCTTCTTTATAAGACTCATAGGTTCTGGATAAAGTCAGAACTCTTACTTCATGTCCTCTTTCTTCCAGTTCCTTTTTTAAGTTCAGCACAGATGTCACCACTCCGTTGATAATCGGTTTATACCAGTCTGTTGTGATTAATATCTTCATTAGAATTTCCCCCTTTGGTCTTTCTCTTAAGTTATCTTTATCATAAAAAACAGATTTAAAGAGAACAAGCAGACAATTTTAAAGTTTTTCTAAAGAATATAGAAAAAAGAACTGCAGGTTTCCCTTTCCGAAAAAACCTGCAGTTCTTCTCTTCATGTTCTTTTCTTAAATTTTCTTAACTCAGATGGATTTCTTCCAGTTCCCGCGGGGGTATCTGTCTGGAAGATTCTTTTTTATATTTTTTCAAGTCTGCTGCTGCCTTTGCCAAGGGTACATTGGTTCCCGCACCTGCCATACAGCCGCCAGGGCAGCCCATCCCCTCAATCATACAGCCTTTTAATTTTCCTGCTTTTGCCATAGTCAGAATTTTCTTACATTCTGCCAGGCCTTCTGCATGCTCAATATGAACCTCTACCTCCGGATAATATTCATGAAGGCAGGATTCTATTGCGCTGGCCACTCCTCCTGCAACCGCATAACCCCTTCCGGCTGCAGTTGCATTATGGAGAGAACTTTCACCCTCGCACTCTTCGGGATGAATTCCCTTTGCCTCAAACATTCCTGCCAGTTCCTCAAAGGTAATGACAAAATCCACGTCACTTCGTACCGATTTTCTGGAAGCCTCCAGTTTTTTGGAAGCACAGGGGCCAATAAACACCACATGCGCTTCCGGAAAACGCTGCTTAATAGTTCTTGCGGTTGCCACCATAGGCGTCAGTTCCTGAGAAATGTTCTCAATCATATCCGGGAAGAACTTCTTGGCAAGCATGCTCCAGGAAGGACAGCAGGAGGTAAGCAAGAAAGGCAGTTCCCCTGTGCTGACTTTCTCTGCATAGTGATGTGCCTCAGCAACTGCTCCGATATCTGCTCCCAGAGCCACTTCATAGACATCCGCAAAGCCCAGTTCCTGCAAAGCTGCCTTTAATTTTTTCGGTGTCACATCAGGACCAAACTGCCCTATAAAGGCCGGCGCTACTTCTGCGATAATCTGTTTTCCCTCTTTCAGTGCATGGGCAAGCTGAAAAATCTGTGACTTATCAGAAATAGCTCCAAACGGGCAGTTTACCATGCACATACCACAGGAAACACATTTTTCATTGTTGATTTTGGCTCTACCCAATTCATCACTTTCAATGGCATTTACACCACAGGCTCTGGCACAGGGACGCTCCTTTTTGGCAATGGCATCATATGGACAGACCGATTTGCATTTTCCGCATTTAATGCATTTTTCCTGGTTGATAATGGATTTGCCCTTTACTATGCTGATAGCTCCCTTTGGACAGACCTCCTTACAAGGATGTGCCACACAACCTCTGCACATATTGGAAACTTCATACATCTTGGGTTCACAAGCATCACAGGCAGAAGGTATGACTTGCATCAGCGGCGGCTCATAATATTTCTCATCAATGTTGCTGGCTTCAAGACCTGCAGTAATATGTACGGCAGCATTTTCCGGCCGAAGAGACATTCCCATGGCAAGACGGACTCTCTCACTGGCCACTGCTCTCTCCCGGTAAATACTGTCCCGGTATGTTGCCCTCTCCTGTACAATATGATAAGGAATGGCCTCAATATCAGCCACCAGGGTCTCCGGTTCCGATTCAAACCCCACACGGGCAATCTCTTTAAATACTTTGCGACGGATTCTCTTTACATTTGTATCCAGACTTCTCATTGCATTCTTCCTTTCCTGATTTTTTCTGAAATCCCTGTTGTTTATAATAAACACAATTTCATTTCTTTGCAAGAAATTGCAGGTACTTTATTCAATACAAAGGCATCTTGTGCTATAATAAATGCAATTTGAACTACTTCAAACCAAAACACCAGAAAGGATACTGCTTATGTTTTATAAAAACAGATGCCCCGATGCTGCAAAAAATACACTGCTTCCTCCGCTGCTTACCGGAAGCGCCCTGAAATGGATTGCCCTTGTCACCATGCTGATAGACCATATTGGAGCCGTTTTTCTGGAAAACGGCGTAATTTCCGCTTACAACCGGCAGCTTTCTTCTGCCTGGGACTTTGAAACTACCTTTTTCCTGTACCAGGCAGACCGGATACTCCGGTCAGTAGGCAGAATTTCCTTCCCCATCTTCTGTTTTCTTCTGGTGGAAGGCTTTGTCCACACCTCCAATCGTAAGAAGTATGCACTTCGCCTCTTTCTTTTTGCCTGTGCGTCTGAACTGCCCTTTGATTTGTGCTTTAACGGAGGTCTGTTGGAATTTTCCTACCAGAACGTGATGTTTACCCTTCTTATCGGCTTTCTTACCATCTGGCTCATGGACACAGTCAGACAAAAAAATCCCGTCCTCCTGCTTTTCGCGGCGGGGGGAGGGATTCTTCTCGGAAAATTGTTTGCCGCTGATTACAACTGGAAAGGGATTGTACTGATTCTCATTTTATACCTGTTTTATTCCTATCCTCTGGAAAAAACCATTGCAGGATGTCTCTCTCTTTTATGGGAGCCTGTGGCCTGCTTTGCTTTTCTTCCCATCAACCTGTACAATCAGCAAAAAGGCAGAAGCATGAAATATTTCTTCTACCTTTTCTATCCGGCACATCTGCTGCTCTTATTTTTATTGCGCTATGCAGTATTTGGGATTTAACATCCCGTACTGCAGGCAGCTATCTTTTTTCTACTACTTCACCCTGTTTTTTGTAAATGCTGTTAGCTGAAACCACACCTCTTACAGAAGACAGGGGATAAATGTTGCTGTGACTTCCCACCACTGTTCCCGGATTCAGAACAGAACCGCAGCCCACTTCCACTTCATCGCCCAGCATAGCGCCAAACTTCTTCAAGCCCGTTTCTATCTGCATTTCCTGTCCTTTTACCACTACCAGTTTTTTGTCTGATTTTACATTGGAGGTAATAGAACCTGCCCCCATATGGGATTTATAACCTAAAATGGAATCTCCCACATAGTTATAGTGCGGCACCTGGACTTTGTCAAAGAGAATCACGTTTTTCAACTCTGTGGAATTTCCCACAACCGCACCTTCGCCTACCAGCGCATTGCCCCGGATAAAAGCACAGTGACGGACTTCCGCCTCTTTTCCAATAATGGCCGGACCATGGATATAAGCCGTTGGCGCCACCTTTGCAGATTTGGCAATCCACACATCTTCTCCCCTTTTTTCATATTCCTCTTCGCTTAATGTATTTCCCAGTTTCACCAAAAAAGCGCTGATTTCCGGCAGCACTTCCCATGGATAGGTTTTGCTCTCCAATAGTTCCCTAGCCATAGTTTTACTTAAATCACTGTATAATTCCTGAATTTTCAACTGTTCCATTTTTGCCTTCCTTTCTCTGTATCACATCGGTTGCTTTTTCTGGTTTTCCTGCTTTTTGACAGGCTTCCCAGTCCTCTTTGTTCCCGTTTTGCTCCCCGTTCCCTTTTGATAATACTGAGCCGCCGCATCGAAAAACTGCTTTAACATCAGCTGATTTCTAAGTCCCAGAACCCCCTGGGTCCAGGAGCGGATAAAGCGTTCCAGTTTCTCCATATATTCCTGTGGGGTAATGCTGCCTTCAGCCACATAAGTCAGCCCTTTTTCCCAGCTTGCCGTCAATTCCGGGCTTAATAGAGAACGGATAGAGGCATTTACCACATCAAAAATCATTTCTCCCAGTAAGGTGGGGGTGATAACCTGCGTCTTTTTATTCAGCGCCAGATACTGAATAGTTACAAGTTTTTTCAGAATTTCCGCTCTGGTAGCGCTGGTTCCAATTCCGCTGCCCTTAATCTGGGCACGCAGTTCCTCATCTTCGATCAGCTGTCCTGCATTTTCCATAGCCAGAATCATAGAACCGGAGGTATACCGCTTAGGCGGCGAAGTTTCTCCCTCCTTGATGAAAAACCGCTGGATAGAGAGAATACTTCCCTTTCGGATATTCTGCAGCATTTCCAGAAAGGCGCTGTCCTGAGTTTCTTCCTCTTCCGAGGTTTCCTCCTCTTTCTTTTTCCCGAAAGAATACCCGCTTACCTTCAAATACCCATCAGAAACAAGAACTTTAAAAGAAGAAAACAGCCGTTCCTTTTCCCTGACAGACACCAGACTGATTTTCTGGTAAACAGCCGGAGGATAAAAAATACTCAAAAATCTGCGCACAACCACTTCATACACCTTTTCTCCCTGGGCAGAAATGCTTCGCAGCGCATTTAACCCCTGTCCGGTAGGAATAATGGCATAATGGTCTGTAATCTGCTTGTCATTGACATAGCGGGTTTTCAAAAGATTTTTATACATCTGTCCCGCCAGAATTTCTTCTGCATAAGTCCCCACATGGACATAACTGCGAAGTCCCCCTATATTTTTCTGAATCTCTTTTGCCACCGCAGTGGAAAGTACACGGGCATCGGTTCTGGGGTATGTAACCAGCTTCTTTTCGTACAATTCCTGTACGATTTTCAGCGTTTCATCGGGACTTAGCTTAAACAGCCTGGAACACTCATTCTGCAGTTCTGCCAGGTTAAAAAGCAGCGGCGGATTTTTATTTTCCTTTTTCCGCTCAATCTTTTCTACAACAGCCTGCAAAGGCGGATTGACAGACAGTAATTCTGCCAGTTCTTTTGCTGTTTCCTTTTTCTTAAATCCATTTTCCTTATATAAAAGGGGAGATTGAAAATAACGGCTGCCTTCTGTGGCTCTCCACTCTCCTTCAAAAGAGTGTCCCTGCAGTTCAAATTTTCCCAGTACCCTGTAAAAAGGAGTTTTCACAAACTCCCGGATTTCTCGCTCCCTGCGTACCACCATACCCAGGACACAGGTCATAACTCTTCCCACAGAGATGACCTGATAGCGGCTGCCCAGATAATTGGAAACCGCATTGCCGTATTTTAGAGAAAGCAGTCTGGAAAAATTAATGCCCATAAGATAGTCTTCCTTAGCACGGAGATAGGCGGAAGCCGAAAGGTTATCGTACTCGGAAAGGGATTTTGCCTCCCGGATTCCCCGGATAATCTCCTCCTCTGTCTGGGAGTCAATCCACACTCGCTTCTGTTCCTTATCTTTTACGCCTGCCATCATGGCTACCAGGCGGTAAATATATTCCCCCTCCCGCCCGGAGTCCGTACAGACATAGATAGTCTCCACATCTTTGCGGTTAAGCAGTCCGCTGACAATATCAAACTGCTTTTTCACCGAAGGAATCACTTCGTATTTAAAGTCTTCCGGCAGAAAGGGCAGCGTATCCAGACTCCATCTTTTCAGCGCCGGGTCATAGGCTTCGGGATAGCTCATAGTTACCAGATGTCCCACACACCAGGTTACAATAGTGTTTTCCGATTCCAGATAACCGTCTTTTCTGGCTGTATTCAGTTTCAACGCCTTGGCAAATTCCTGGGCGACACTTGGTTTTTCGGCTATAAATAATGATTTGCTCATGAAGGCTCCTCTTTTGCTTCTAATTTCTTTACAATGCTTTTTATCTTAACACAGGTTGGGATATGCGTCAAATTTCTGACGTTTTCTGTCCATTTCAGAGCCGAAAAACCAGTGCCTGCTTTTGCATAATCTGACACTGGTTTCCCCGGATTTTTCTTTCGAATATTTATTTCTTTGTAATATAACCTTTTGCTTTCAAGGTTTCTGCACAAAGTACAGCTCCGCCTGCCGCACCGCGAACCGTATTGTGGGAAAGTCCGATAAACTTGTAATCGTACACTTTATCTTCTCTTAAGCGTCCTATGGAAATTCCCATACCGTTTTCATAATCTACATCCAGTTGTACCTGTGGGCGGTTGTCTTCTTCCATATATTGAATAAACTGCTTCGGTGCACTTGGCAGTTCCAGTTCCTGAGGAAGACCTTTGAAGTCCACCAGTTTTTCAATCAGCTGTTCTTTGGTCGGTTTCTTTCTGAACTTCACAAATACTGCTGCGGTATGTCCGTTTAATACCGGAACACGCACACACTGGCAGGTAATCACAGGTTCTTTGGCCGGCTCAATCACACCATCCTTAATTTCGCCCCAGAGACGAAGCGGTTCCATTTCACTCTTTTCTTCTTCACCGCCGATATACGGAATGATATTTTCTACCATTTCCGGCCAGTCTTTGAAAGTCTTTCCTGCGCCGGAAATTGCCTGATAAGTAGTGGCTACTACTTCATATGGCTCAAATTCCTTCCATGCAGTAAGCACTGGGGCATAACTCTGAATGGAACAGTTTGGCTTTACAGCCACAAAACCCTTTGTTGTGCCCAGACGTTTTTTCTGAAACTCAATCACTTCAAAGTGCTGGGGGTTGATTTCCGGCACTACCATCGGCACATCCGGTGTCCATCTGTGCGCGCTGTTGTTGGAAACAACAGGAGTTTCGGTCTTTGCGTATTCCTCTTCAATAGCTTTGATTTCTTCTTTGGACATATCCACTGCTGAAAATACAAAATCCACCGTAGAAGCAACCTTTTCCACCTCTGCCACGTTCATAACAATGAGTTTTTTCACTGCTTCCGGCATAGGAGTTGTCATTTTCCAACGAGCTCCTACAGCCTCTTCGTATGTTTTTCCCGCACTTCTTGCACTTGCTGCCACTGTTACTACTTCAAACCACGGATGGTTTTCCAGAAGAGAAATAAATCTCTGTCCGACCATACCTGTAGCTCCTAAAATTCCAACTCTTAATTTTTCACTCATCTGTCAATTCTCCTTACCCTATGCCTGCAAAGCGCTTTATCTGCAGTCGGCTTTTTCTGATTAAACTATTTTACTGTTTCAACCGTCTTTGCACCGCAAGCGTCTTTCTCACACGCACATTTGTTTTTATCAACCACTACTATAACAAATTTTCCCAAAATGTCAAGAATTTCTTTTTATTCTTCCAGATATTTTTTATTCCGCTTCAATACCTCTTTCATGGATTCCGAGCCTGGCGCACCAATGGTATTTCTCTTCTCCACACAGTTTTTCATACTGATGGCCTCATAAATATCTTCCTCGAAAACGGGACTGATAGCTTTGTATGCTTCCAAGGGCATCTCGTCCAGAGAAATCTTCTTCTCCAGGCAGTAAAGCACCAGACGGCCAACAATGCCGTGGGCATCTCTGAAAGGCACACCCTTATTCACCAGATAGTCCGCTGCATCTGTGGCATTGGTAAAGCCATTTTTCGCACTTTTTTCCATATTTTCTTTTTTAAACTCCAGAGTGGACAGCATACCGTTAAACAGCGCAATACATCCTTTGGCTGTATCCATGGCGTCAAAAGCCAATTCCTTGTCTTCCTGCATATCTTTATTGTAAGCCAGAGGAATCCCCTTCATGGTAGTAAGCAAGGCCATAAGTGCCCCATAAACCCTTCCTGTTTTTCCTCTTACCAACTCGGCAATATCCGGGTTTTTCTTCTGAGGCATAATACTGCTGCCTGTGCTGTAAGCGTCATCAATTTCCACAAACTGATATTCATTGGAATTCCACAAAATCATCTCTTCGCAGAAACGGCTTAGATGCATCATAATCATGGATAAATCGGACAAAAATTCAATCAGATAGTCCCTGTCTGCCACAGAATCCATGCTGTTTAAAGTAGGACCGTCAAAACCCAGCGCCTGGGCAGTATATTCCCTGTCCAGAGGGTAAGTAGTTCCTGCCAGAGCCCCGCTTCCAAGAGGGCAGAGATTCAGTCTCTTTCCCGTATCCTTTAAACGGCTTCTGTCCCTCTTAAACATTTCAAAGTAAGCGCCCAAATGGTGGGCTGCAGTCACCGGCTGAGCCTTCTGTAAATGGGTAAAGCCCGGCATATAGGTGTGCAGATTTTCTTCCATTAATTTCTGAAGGGTTTCCAGCAGTTCTTTTAAAAGTCCGTCTGTCTCCTGAATTTCATCTCTTACATACATTTTCATATCCAAAGCCACCTGGTCATTGCGGCTTCTTCCTGTATGCAGCTTCTTCCCTGCGTCCCCTTTTCTGGCAATGAGATTTGCTTCTACAAAGCTGTGAATATCTTCGTATTCCGGTGAAAACTCCAGTTTTCCGCTTTCAATATCATTTAAAATTTCCTGCAGTCCTGATAATATCTCTTCCTTTTCCAGTTCTGTAAGAATCCCCTGCTTAGCCAACATGGAAGCATGGGCCATACTGCCTTTAATATCCTGCATATAAAGTCTTTTATCAAAACTCAAAGACGCATTAAAATTGTACACCAGACGGTCTGTTTCTTTTGTGAAACGACCTCCCCATAATTGTGCCATATTGTTTCCTCATTCCTCTCTTTTTCACCGTATCGCCGAAGTCCTTTGATTTTTGCACTTTCGACAATATCTTGCGTAAAATTTTATCACTTTA
>DXFK01000209.1 GCA_019114495.1 Candidatus Blautia stercoravium | reverse complement strand
AAATAAGGAAAAACCTTATACAAAAAAAGAGCTGGAGTCTCACGGACTGCCGGAAAGCTTTACTCCGGAAGAAACTTTAGAGCTGGTAAAAATACGCTATATTTTATCCACCAACAGCTTTAAAAAATACGTACCTGTTACCATTGCCACCAATGTCAGTGAAGAGACTGTGGCAGAAATTATGGAGCACAAAGATAAACTGCAGGGCGTGGATATTACAGAAGATTCTATCCGTGTCTACGACGAGGCAGAAAGTTTTGCCTCCATTATCGGTTATACAGGAAAAGCCGACTCAGAAGAACTGGAAAATCTCAGCGACCAGGGCTATGATTATTCCACGGACGCCGTGGTAGGTAAAGCCGGCATAGAAAAAGAAATGGAAACCAAACTACAGGGAAAAGACGGCTCTGAAACCGTCTTTGTGGACACCATGGGAAAGGTACTGAAAATCGACAGCGATTCCAGAAAAGAGCCGGAATCCGGCAATGATGTATACCTGACTCTGGACAAGGACTTGCAGCGCGTCAGCTACGATATTCTGGAACAGAAAATCGCCGGAATTTTAGTAGCCAACATCATTAACGCAAAGGAATTTAAAGTAGAAGACGGCATGGATACCGCTGCTATTAAAACTCCTATTTATGATGTATACAATGCCCTGATAAACAACAGTGTTCTGGACATTTCTCATTTTAAAGAAAAGGATGCCACAGAACTGGAAAAAGAGGTCTACAGTCTGTTCCAGCAGAAGCAGGCAGAGGTTTTTGCCCAGGTAAAAGATGAACTGACGAAGGAAAATCCCGCAGCTTATAAGGACTTGTCCGAAGAAATGCAGGAATACCAGAGCTACATTGTGAATGATTTCCTTATGAATAAAAAGGGCATTTTGTCCAAAGATTCCATTGATTCCTCTGATTCTGTTTATAAAGCATGGACAAAAGACGAATCCATCAGTTTAAAGGAATTCCTCACTTATGCTGCAGGAAAGAACTGGATTGATATTTCCCAGTTTTCTTCCAAAGACGAATACCTGGATTCCGATGAAGTATACACAGCTCTGGCGGATTATCTGACGGAATCCCTGGCGGATGACGAAGGCTTTTCCAAAATCCTGTATAAATATATGCTGCAGGCCGATACCATTTCCGGCGCCCAGCTCTGTATGCTTTTATATGACCAGGGAGTTTTAGAAAAAGATGACACAACCTATAATGCTTTAAAATCCGGTTCCATGAGAGCCTATGATTTTATGATAAACAAAATCCGCAATCTGGAAATCACACCGGCCCAGCTGGCTTTAGACCCCTGTTCCGGCTCTGTGGTTATTACAGATGTCAACACAGGAGAAACCCTGGCCTGTGTGACCTATCCTGGATATGACAACAACCGGCTTGCCAACAACATGGACACCGAATATTTTGCCAAGCTGTCCCAGGATTTATCCGGTCCTTTCTACAACAAGGCCACCCAGCAGCTTACAGCTCCCGGTTCTACCTTTAAGATTGTGACCGTTGTGGCCGGTATGGAGGAAGGCATTGTAAATGACAATTACGGTGTTGTCTGCAACGGCCGGTTTGATAAAGTTGCCAATGCACCCTGGTGCTGGCTGCATTCCGGTCACGGCTACATGACTGCAGTTTCCGGTATCACAAATTCCTGTAACGTATTTATGAACCAGGTAGCCTATGATTTAGGGACGGATGCAGATGGAAAATATTCAGACTCTCTGGGTGTGGAAAAACTGATGAAATATGCCAACTTGTTCCGTCTGAACGAAAAGTCAGGTCTGGAAATTACGGAAGTGTCACCTAAAATGTCTACTTCCGATGCGCTGCGAACTTCCATCGGACAGAGTGATCTGTCTCTTACGACTTCTCAGCTTGCCAGATATGTGACTACTATTGCGAGCCGGGGCACCAGCTATCAGCTGTCCCTTCTTGATAAAGTAACTGACTCCAAAGGAGATGTAATCGAGGATTACACTCCCGAAGTCAAAGGAGACATGGATGTTGCAGACCATACCTGGTCTACCGTACAGGCAGGTATGAGAGGAGTTGCGAAAAACAACGCTTCTTTAAGTTCTCTCAGTATCTCCGTTGCCGGTAAGACAGGTACTGCACAGGAAGATTTAACCCGGCCCTCCCATGCACTCTTTATGGGATTCGCACCTTATGAGAATCCGGAAGTGGGCATTGCCGTCCGCATTGGAAACGGTTATGCTTCCAGCAATGCGGTTGACGTAGCAAAAGATATCCTCCGTTATAAGTACAACCTTGCAGATGAATCTGAAATTGTCACCGGCACAGCATCTTCTGCTGACACGACAACAACACGAAACGATTAAGCTGTCAATTTGCAAAGTACACAGGAAACAGCAAAAAGAAAATATCAGGAGGATTTAGTATGAGTGAAATTATTGTAGTGACGTCCGGAAAAGGAGGTGTAGGCAAGACCACAGTAACAGCCAATATCGGTCTTGGTCTTGCCAGACTGAACAGAAAAGTGGTTGTAGTGGATACGGACATCGGACTTCGCAACCTGGACGTAGTGCTGGGTCTGGAAAACCGCATTGTCTACAATCTCATTGATGTCATTGAGGGAAACTGCAGAATGAAACAGGCACTGATAAGGGACAAGCAGTGCGATACCCTGTTTCTTCTTCCTTCTGCACAGACAAAAGACAAGACAGCCATTACACCAGAACAGATGGTAAAGCTTACTGAGGATTTGTCCGAAGAATTTGACTATATTATTCTGGATTGCCCCGCAGGTATCGAACAGGGCTTTAAAAATGCTATTGCCGGCGCAGGACGGGCCATTGTGGTCACTACTCCGGAGGTTTCTGCTATCCGGGACGCAGACCGGATTATTGGACTTTTACAGGCCAATGAAATGCCGCAGATTCAGCTTGTCATCAACCGTCTCAGACCGGATATGATTCAGCGGGGTGAAATGATGTCCATAGATGATGTGACAGAAATTCTTGCCGTAGACCTTCTGGGCGCCATTCCTGATGATGAAGCCGTAGTCATTGCCACCAACCAGGGAGAGCCCCTCTGCGGAAAAGACTCTCTGTCCGGCAGAGCCTTTGAAAATATCTGCCGCAGAATTTTCGGCGAAGAAGTTCCTTTCCTGGAATTTCAGAAAAAGCAAGGCGTATTTCGGCGTATTTCGGGCATTTTCAGAAAATAATAAAGGAGGAGATGGAATTGTTAAGATTTCCTGGCAGACGTTCCGGTCTTATCGCAAAAGACCGTTTAAAGCTGCTCTTGACTTCCGAGCGGCTGGACTGTACTCCACAAATGATGACAATGCTGCAAAACGATATGATTCGGGCTGTAAATAAGTATTTTGCCGTAAGAGAACAGAACGTGGAAATCCGTTACCGGAAAGAAACTGCTACTTTTATGGCAAAAATCCCCTTACAGACCGATATTGAACATTCCTCTCCAGGAATATCTGTCTGGAGATAACAACTGAGATTAGGAAAAAAGGTGTTTTCATGATTAGACAATATAAACTAAAGGACTACAATTTCAGACTGGTGCTTGTGCTGATAGTGCTCACCTCTATCGGTGTACTTCTGGTAGGAAGCGCAGATCCCTCTCTTCAGAAAAAACAGTTTGCAGGTATGATTCTGGGACTGATTGTAATGGTGGTTGTATCGCTGATGGATTACAGTTGGATTTTAAATTTCAACTGGATTATATATGGCGGAAACCTGTTCCTTCTGCTTCTGGTTATTCTGCTGGGAACCGATGCCAACGGCGCTACCCGCTGGATTAGCATTGGCGGCTTTCAGTTTCAGCCTACCGAGCTTTCCAAGATTATTATTATCCTTTTCTTTGCCAAGTACTTTCTGGACCATGAGGAGGATATTAATACCTTGAGAACGCTGGCCAAATCAGCGGTGCTGATTGCTGTGCCTCTTGCCCTAATTCTGCAACAGCCTGACTTGAAAAATACCATAACTATTGCTATAATTTTCTGTATACTGCTTTATATTGCAGGATTAAGCTATAAAATTATAGGAGGCGCACTGCTGATTGTCATTCCTCTTGCTGTTGTATTTCTCTTTATTGTTGTCCAACCGGATCAGAAGCTGATAAAATCCTATCAGAGAGACCGTATTATGGCCTTTTTAAACTCTGAAGACGATGAATATTCCGATGCTGTTAACCAACAGGAAAATTCCGTCATGGCTATCGGTTCCGGCCAGCTTACGGGAAAAGGTCTGAACAACAATGAAGTGGCATCTGCAAACAAAGGAAATTTCGTATCTGAAAACCAGACAGACTTTATTTTCTCTGTAGCCGGAGAAGAACTGGGATTCATCGGGTGCGTGGCAATTTTACTGCTGTTGCTGCTGATTGTTTTTGAATGTATCAGAACGAGTCTGCGGGCAAAAGATACTGCCGGGAGGATTATATGCTGCGGGGTGGCATCCATTGTGGCTGTCCAGGGCTTCATCAATGTGGCCGTTGTCACAAAGATTATGCCCAACACCGGAACGCCGCTGCCTTTTGTCAGCTACGGTCTGACTTCCATGGTCAGCCTTTATATCGGAATGGGACTTGTGCTGAATGTGGGCTTACAGCGATACAGAACTTACAGGGAGGTAGAAAAATCATGAACATCGGATTAATTGCACACAACTCAAAGAAAAAATTAATGCAGAACTTCTGCATTGCCTACAGAAATATTTTATCAAAAAACAACCTTTACGCCACCGGAACCACCGGAAGACTTATTGAAGAATCTTCCAACTTGACCGTATACAAATTTTTGGCAGGACATCTGGGAGGAGAACAGCAGCTTGGAGCCATGATTGAGCAAAACGACATGGACCTGGTGATTTATTTAAGAGAGCCACTGGAGCCGCAGAAGCATGACCCTGACGTGAAACGTATTTTCATGCTCTGTGACACCCACAACATTCCCATGGCAACCAACCTGGCTACTGCGGAAATGATGATTCGTTCTTTGGGCAGAGGAGAGCTGGACTGGCGTGAAATGTATCGATAAACTTTTCAAAAAACCAAAAAAAAGAATGGGAAGATTTAGAAAGCGCCATCGGCAGAAGGTGAGAAAAACTTTATTTTTGCTTCTCGTTTTGATAATTTTTCTGCTGCTGGGACTGCTTGCCATTATACTTATTGGAAAAAACCGGCAGTTAAAAGAAATCCTTCCGTATGACCGAAGTCAGCGTGTTTTCGGAACCACAGCAGGAGAGGATTATCCCGTAGCCGAGGGGCTGTCCCACAATCTTTGCGTAGGAGAGGCGGAAACTTCCCTGGAGGGTGTAGAAGCCAAAGAAGGGGAACGGGCCGGACTTTTTGATATCCATGGCAGGAAAATTTCCTTTTCAACCGGACTCTATGAAAGAGTATCTCCAGGTACGGTGACACAGCTTATGACCGCACTGGTGGCCTTTGAAAAGCTGAATCCCGACGATACGGTCACCATTGCTCAGGAAGATATGGTATATGGGCAGAACCGAAAGACCTGCGGACTGTCTACAGACAATCAAATCACAGTCAAGCAGCTTTTAAATGCCGTTTTAGTATCTTCGGCACAAGACGCTTGTCTGGCTCTTGCACGAAGCGCAGGAGGCAGCGCAGATGCTTTTGTGGACTTGATGAACCAGAAAGCCCAGGACCTCGGCATGACTAACACCAATTTTGTAAATGCAACCGGTGTTTCGGACGAAAATCAGTATACCACAGTTTATGATATCTACCTGCTTTTAAATGAACTTTTAAAATATCCGGACCTTAGCAATGCCATGGGGCTGTCGGAATTTATCCTGAATTACAGCAAAGCTGACGGCACTGCCAAACAGCAGTGGCTTAGCTGCGACAATCTCTATGTCACAGGCCGAATTACTGTTCCCAAAGGCGTTACCGTATTAGGCGGAAAATTTTTCTCTTCTGACACAGAAAGATATACTGCTTTACTGGTGCAGAACAATTACGGAAATGCCTTTGCAGCTATTGTTTTCCAGTCAGAAAGCGAAACAGAAATGAACAACCGTATCCGCCAGATGCTGGAAAAGATTAATTCTTAATTTTTGCTATAAATTTTGAATTTACCATTGTATTTTTGAACGATATGCACTATAATTTAATTCAACAACAACCACGTTTTTAGTAAAAATACATATCACGTGCGGCTAAGGAGGAAATTGCGATGGTTCAGTTAATTGTAGGAGAAAAGGGTAAAGGAAAAACAAAGGTACTTCTGGATAAAGTGAACACAGAGGTCAAAGAAGCAAACGGAACACTGGTATATCTGGATAAAAGCAGAAAGCACATGTATGAATTAAATAATAAGGTACGTTTAATTGATATGTCTGACTACGATATTCAGAACAGCAGTGAATTTCTGGGATTTCTCTCCGGTGTAGTTTCTCAGGACAATGACCTGGAAAGAATGTATCTGGACAGTTTCATTAAAATTTCACGGGTAACCGATGCGGAATTTGCAGATGTGATGGCGCGCCTGAAGGATATGGGTGAAAAATACAGCGTATCTTTTGTATTAAGCGTTTCCAAAGATGAAAAGGAACTTCCCGAAAGCGTGAAAGAGATGATTCTGGTTTCCATTTAATCGGATTTCCTACGTTACAGCAAGTATGAAAGAGCTGCCGTTTTAAGCAGAATAAGAGGCTTAAAGCGGCAGCTCTTCTTTTTGACAGCGCAGACAAAAGGTTTCTTCTTTTTAAAGACGTTCGGTGTCGTCTGAAAAGGAAGAGACTCTTCCGAAAAGGCTGAGCAGATACAACCCGCAGATACCCACCAGTGCATAAATAATTCTGGAAATCCAGGTCATATCACCAAATAAAAAGGTAACAAGATTAAATCGGAAAAATCCAATCAATCCCCAGTTCACCGCACCGATAACGGTAACAACCAGTGCCGTATAATCTAAAATTCTGCTGTTCATAATACAAGCCTCCTTTTTCCTTATCTAGTATTTCCATCCCATTCCCTTTTATGCAAAAAATTTAGCTATTGTGATTCCCCTTTGAAAATGGTAAAATATAAGGTAGTGCAGAAAATGAACGGAGATAAAAGGAGATTAAACTTGTCAGGCAAAAAAAACAGTTTTGGTAAAAAAATAAAACAATTCTTTTCAGCTGTAAAACGGCTGCTGACTTTTAATATTACAACCATCATGTTCGGCGCCTTGTTTATCTATATGATAATCACCGTAATTTTGTATGCCACCTCCCCCCATGTAACCTCCTATCAGGTTACCTCCGGTCCGCTGACAAAGAATCCGGTATGTACAGCTCTGGCTCTTCGGGAAGAGCAGGTGGTACAGGCAGGAGGCACCGGATACACTGAATATTATGCGCGGGAAGGTATGGAGATACGAAAAAACGGTTCTGTCTATGGATTGTCCAGCGCCAAGCAGGAAGTGCAGAATGTCAGCCTCACACAGGAGCAACTGGAGAAACTCCGTTCCAGTATGGCTAAGTTTTCCTATGCCTTTGATGGCAGCGATTTCTATGATACTTACAGCTTTAAATATGAATTGGAGGGAAGTATTCTCCAGGCTGCAGGAGTGACAGAACAGACCGATGAAGAAGCTACGGATACAGATGAAGATAACGACTCCCAGGTCATTACCGGACAGGCTGTGGGAACTGCCGTATCCCTGGGCAGCCAGACCGTCTACACTTCTCCGGAAGCAGGTGTCATCGTGTATTCTACAGATGGGTACGAGGATAAAACCGTTGAAAGCCTTACAGAGGAGGATTTCAATGAAAAATCTTATAAAAAGACAGACCTTTTAACCAATGAAGAAATAAAAGCAGGCGATTCTGTCTACAAAGTGATTACCAGCGAAAAATGGACCCTTATGGTTCCCCTCACTGATAAACTGGCGGCAGCGATTGCAGACCGCACCAGTATCAAGGTCAAATTTACCAAGGACGGGGAGAGCCAGAACGGTTCGCTTTCCATTATCAACATCGGAGACCAGAAAGTTGCCCAAATCCAGCTGCAAAACGGTATGGTACGTTACGCGTCTGACCGTTTTCTGGAAATTGAACTGGTAGTAAATACGCAAAGCGGTCTGAAAATACCGGTAAGTTCTATTGTAACCAAAGAATTCTACCTTATTCCCCGTGATTTTCTTGCAAAAGGAGACAACAGTGAGGGAGAAGGTTTTATTAGAGAACTGGACAGCAACAGCGACTCTCCAGTTACAGAATTTGTAGAAGCCGTTATCTATAAGGAGACAGATGCAGACGGCAATGAAATTACCTCCGAATCCGAAACAGAAGATGATTCCGGCGGTTATTGTTATGTGGATAAGGAGACCTTTCAGGACGGCGATATTCTGAAAAAGCAAGACTCCACCGAAACCTTTGAAGTTGGGGAGGTGGATTATCTGGAAGGTGTTTATTCCATGAATAAAGGATATGCGGTCTTCCGCCAGATCAAAATTTTAGACCAAAATGAAGAATACTGTATTGTTGCACAGGGAACCTCCTACGGACTCCAGCCTTTTGACTACATTGTTTTGGATGGCGAAAGTGTAAAGGAGGAAGAAATTCTCTATTAGCATTTTACTCAGATACAAAAGAAAGGGGCATAATCTATGAGCGTCTGCGAGAATTATATAAACGTAAAAGAAAAAGTAATACAAGCATGCAAAAAAGCCGGCAGAGACCCAAAAGAGGTTACGCTGATTGCCGTAAGCAAAACAAAACCCATGTCCATGATAGAGGAGCTCCTACCTCTGGGCGTCCGGAACTTCGGAGAAAATAAAGTACAGGAACTGACTGCCAAAGCAGAAAGTCTTTCCCCTGAAATCCACTGGCACATGATTGGGCATCTGCAGCGAAATAAAGTAAAATATGTGGTAGACAAGGCCTGCCTCATACACTCCGTGGATTCCCTGCGTCTGGCAGAGGAAATCAGCAAAGAAGCGGGGAAAAAACATGTCACAGTCTCCATCCTTCTGGAAGTCAACGTAGCGGGAGAAGAGAGTAAATTCGGAATCACCCCCGGGGAAACACTTTTTCTTGCACAGGAAATTGCAAGATTGCCCTATATCCAGATAAAAGGATTGATGACGATTGCTCCTTATACCAAAAATCCCGAAGATAATCGGATATTTTTCAGAAATTTAAGAAAATTAAGTGTTGACATTGCACAGAAAAATATTGATAATGTTAGTATGAGTGTCCTGAGTATGGGCATGACCGGTGATTATGAAGTTGCCATCGAAGAAGGAGCCACCCACGTCCGTGTAGGAACCGGCATCTTCGGAGAACGAGATTACAGTATATAGAAAGATTGGAGATTGATATTATGAATATCTTAGATAAATTTTTGGACGCAGTAAAGGTAAATGAGGATTTTGATGATGACGACTTTTTAGATGATGTAGATGACGATTTTGAAGATGAAAAGCCTAAAAAAAGATTCTTTAAAAAGCTGGACGAAGACCTTGATGACTACGACGATGATTTATCTTCTGTAAAAATCCATAAAAAAGCGGAGAAACAGACTGCTGCCGCAAAGGCTCCAAAGCCTCAGAAACAGACAACCTCTTCTTCCAGTAAGGTGACGCCTATGTATAATGTGAAAAAGAAGGCTCCTTCCAATGAAGTGTGCGTCATTAAACCAAAGCAGTTTGATGACTCTACCGAGATTGTGGACGCGCTTTTAGACAACTGCACCGTAATCTTAAATTTAGAGGGACTGGATATCAATTTGGCTCAGCATATCATTGACTTTACTTCCGGTGCAAGTTACTCCATCAACGGAAGTATCCGTAAGGTTTCTTCCTATATCTTCATTCTGACACCGGAAGGTGTGGATATTACCGGAGATTCCCAGGAATTTTTGAATGACATTACCGGCGGTTCCATGTACGAAGGGATTTAAAGAGCGCTTATGGAAAAAGATGTATTATTCAAAAAGCGTATGTCAGAGCTTGGTAAGAAGGCCTATTACAGAGGCATTCTTACTTTCTCCGATTTTCTCGACTTAAATGAACAGACGATACTTCAGAGTCTTTCCCTGAAAGATACAGGTGTTTCTGTAAAACTCTGGGGCGGTTATGAAACAGCAGAGCGTCAGATGGCAGCCTTTGTCCCTGATGCTCTTTGTTGTGAAGAGGATTATCCGCTGTCCTGTCTCCGAATCCAGCCTTTAAACCGGAAATTTTCGGACAAACTCACCCACCGGGACTATTTAGGAGCTATTCTGAATCTGGGCATTGACCGAAGTAAGATCGGAGATATTCTCATGGAGGAGGAAAGCGCCTGTGTGTTCTGTCACACCTCTATGTGCGATTTCCTCATGGACGAAATCTGCCGTATCCGCCACACTTCCGTAAAAGCAGAACGCATTACAGAAATCACAGACTTTCCTGTTCCCAGAAGAGAAGAGGTTTCCGGTACGGTAGCTTCTCCCCGTCTGGACAGTGTCATTTCTCTGGCTTTTGGAACTTCCAGAAGCAGTATGCTGCCTTTCATTGAAGGGGGAAAGGTCTTTGTCAACGGCAGGAATGTGGTATCCAACGGATACTCTCTGAAAGACGGAGATATTATTTCCGTCCGGGGAAAAGGCAAATTCCAGTTCGGCACTGTAACCAACAAAACAAAAAAAGACCGTTACCATGTGGTCTTATACAAATACTGTTAAGAAAAGGAGGCATAGCCGCTATGACAGAAGAACGTATACTGGTGCAGCGAGAGGGTACGTTTCACTACCCCATTGTGTTCCAAAAAGATTTTTCTTCCCTTTCCGAAGAAGTTCTTGCTCTTTCCAAAAAAAGCCGCCGCATTTGCGTGGTTTCCGACAGCCATGTAGCGCCCTTATATCTGGATACGGTGACAAAGGAACTTCAAAAATGCGGTATGAAAGTGACCGCTTATATTCTCCCTGCAGGAGAGTGTAATAAGAATCTGGACCAGATTCAGGGTATCTATGAACACCTGATTCAGGAACATTTTGACCGAAACGATATGCTGGCAGCCCTGGGCGGCGGTATCACGGGAGACATGACCGGATTTGCAGCCGCCACTTATCTGCGGGGCATTGATTTTATACAGCTTCCAACAACACTTCTTTCCCAGGTAGACAGCAGTATCGGAGGAAAAACAGGAGTGGATTTCAGGCAATACAAAAATATGGTAGGCGCCTTCCATCAGCCTTTATTGGTATATACCAACGGGGCCGTGCTGAAAACCCTTCCGGATACAGAATTTGTAAGCGGTATGGGCGAAGTCATTAAGCACGGGCTTATCCGTGATAAATCCTACAGCACATGGCTGTCCTGCAACCGGGAAGCCATCCTGGAAAGAGAGGAATCGACCTGTTTGGAAATGATTTACCGAAGCTGTGTGATTAAGAAAACAGTAGTGGAAAGGGATCCCACCGAACAGGGAGAACGAGCCGTCTTAAATATGGGGCACACCATAGGTCATGCAATAGAAAAACTGAAAAACTTCACCATGTCCCACGGGAGCTGTGTGGCCGTAGGCTGCGCTGCATCTGCCTTCTTGTCTATGCAAAAGGGCTGGATTACAGAGAAAGATTACAAAGACATTCTGCGGCAGCTAGAGGCCTTTCACCTGCCTATAAAAACAACCGGACTGTCTCCTGAAGATATTTTACAGACTACCAAATCCGATAAAAAAATGGATGGAAAGGCTGTGAAATTTATCCTTCTGAATGGCTGGGGAAATGCTGTAGTGGATAGAACTCTGACAGATACGGATTTACTGTCCGGTATTCACGCTGTACTGGCTGCAGATTAAAAGGAGGACTTTATGGAACAAAAACGACGAATACAATCCTTTCTGGAACTGGCTGTAGCTGCCGCTGCCCTTACGGGACTTGACCAATGGACAAAATTTCTGGCAGTAAAACACTTAAAAGACCAGGCAGACATTGCCTTAATTCCCACTGTGCTGTACCTGCATTATCTGGAAAATCGCGGCGCTGCCTTTGGTATGTTTCAGAATCAAAAGGTTTTCCTGGTGCTGCTCACATCTCTGATCCTGTTGGGCGTTTGTTATGTGCTGTGGAAGCTGCCGGAGGGCAGACATTTTCTGCCTTTAAAAATACTGTGTTTTCTTATCACAGCCGGAGGGATAGGGAATCTGATAGACCGTCTGCATCTGAACTATGTGGTGGACTTTATCTATTTTTCCCCCATTGATTTTCCGGTATTTAATATCGCGGATATCTATGTTACTGTCAGTATGATACTTTTATTCCTTTTGGTTTTATTTTACTATAAAGACGAAGATTTTCAGTTTTTGAAATGGAAATCCCCCAAACAGCAGGAGCCGGAATCATGAAACAGATTTTTTTACAAGCTGAGTCCGCTTATGAAGGAGAACGGATTGACAAATATCTGGCGGAAGTAATGAACGATTACTCCCGCTCTTTTTTACAGAAACAGTTTAAAGAAGGAAATGTAACCGTAGGGCAAAAGCCGGTGAAGGCCAGCTATAAACTGGCAGAGGACGATGAAATCACCGTACAGGTGCCGGACAGTCAGAAACCGGATATTCTGGCAGAAGACATCCCTCTGGATATTCTCTACGAAGATGAGCAGGTTCTGGTGGTGAATAAGCCTAAGGGCATGGTGGTACACCCAAGCGCCGGACACTATACGGGAACTCTGGTCAATGCCCTGATGTTCCACTGCAAAGACCACCTTTCCGGTATTAACGGAGTTTTGCGTCCGGGAATTGTTCACCGCATCGATATGGACACAACAGGCGCCCTGGTTGTGTGTAAGACAGACCTGGCTCACCAAAGCCTGGCCCGGCAGCTGAAAGTACACAGCATTACCCGAAAGTACCGGGCCATTGTTCACGGAAATTTAAAAGATGATCAGGGCACTATCAAAGGGGATATTGGAAGACACCCGGTAGAACGAAAAAAAATGGCGGTTCATGTAAGAAACGGAAAACCAGCAGTGACCCATTACCGGGTACTGGAACGTTTCGGCAGCTTTACCTATGTAGAGTGTCAGTTGGAAACCGGCCGCACCCATCAGATTCGGGTACACATGAGCAGCATTGGACACCCCCTTTTGGGAGATATGCTGTACGGCCCAAAAAAATGTCCCTATGGGGGACTTACAGGGCAGACACTTCACGCCATGGTGCTTGGTTTCCAACACCCGGTAACCGGAGAATATATGGAATTTACAGCACCTTTGCCGGAGTATTTTGAGAATTTGCTGAAAAAGTTAAGATAAATAAAATTGTGACTATATCTCCAAGAAAATTTTCAAATTTTATATACATTTTCACAAAAATAGATTATAATGAATATAACAAAAGAATTTTCAAGAGAGGAGTGTATGGTTATGGCAGCAACTACAGTTATAACAATCGGACGTCAATATGGAAGCGGAGGACGGGAAATCGGTATGAAACTGGCACAGGATTTAGGTATCAAGTGCTATGATAAAGAGCTGTTGGACCGTGCAGCCAAAGACAGCGGTATCTGTCAGGAATTATTTGAGCACCATGATGAAAAACCTACTAACAGCTTTTTATATTCCTTAGTCATGGATACGTATTCTTTTGGTTATTCTTCCGCAGCATTTGCAGATATGCCCATTAACCACAAGATATTTCTGGCTCAGTTTGATACCATCAAAAAGCTGGCAACAGAGGAGTCCTGCGTTATGGTGGGACGCTGTGCAGACTATGCTCTGGCAGACTTTAACGGTGCATTCAGCGTTTTTATCCACGGAGATATGGACAAACGAATTCGCCGTATCGCAGACAAATACCAGCTTACTGATGCTGCGGCCAAGGACAGAATCCATAAAACGGACAAACAGAGAGCCAGCTATTATAATTATTACACCAGCAAAAAATGGGCGGATGCAGACAGTTATGACCTCTGCCTGAACAGTTCCGTTCTGGGAATTGACGGCTGTGTGGAAATGATTAAGAAAATGCTGGAAATCAAAAAGCGAGGCTTCTAGTGTGTAAGTAAAATACCAGAAAAAACCAGTCAATACGCAACGTTTTTTACCGTTGTTTATTGACTGGTTTTTATTTGGAAACAAGTAAGACCCCGTGTACTGGTTCCATATGCCTTTTGTGATTATTTTAATCTTACTTATGATTATTTACCGCATGCCACCCATTGATATTACTGTTCAAAATAGCCGTGAACATTCTTTCCTTGGCTCCTGGATTTTCCCGGTTTAAGCTGGCCAGCAGTTCTTTGGCATACTGCCGTTTCGTATAGCCGTCCACAGGGCAAGGGCTTTTCTCAATTTCCAGATGGTACAGATTCTTAAACCCGATTACATCTGCCTCATTGACAAAGAGAAGAGGGCGGATAACGGTTAAATCCATGCGGTCCAGATAGGTTTTCGGGGCAAACGTATGAAATCTGCCTTCGTAAATGAGAGAGAGCAGCATGGTTTCTATCACATCATCTTTGTGATGAGCGTAAGCAATTTTATTGCAGCCCAGCCGCTTGGCTTCTGTGTTCAAAGCGCCTTTTCGCATTTTAGCGCAAAGAGAACAGGGGTTGCTTTCTTTTCTTTCCTCAAAAATAATAGGCGCAATATCTGTTTTCACAACATGAAAGGGCACCTTCAGCTCTTTGCACAGACCTTCAATCTTGTCCACGGAAAAATCAGGATGTCCCAAATCTACTGTAATGACTTCTATGGTAAAAGCTTTTGGATAGAAGCGCATCAGTCCATGAAGGGCATAGAGCATAGACAGACTGTCTTTCCCTCCGGAAACTCCCACGGCAATTTTATCCCCTTCCTCTATCAGCTGAAATTCGTCTACCGCCTTTCTGGTAAGACTTAATAATTTCTGTAATTTCATACAACACAGTCCTTTCCAAATTTGTATAAGTCTTCTGAATCATAGCACAGATATTGAAAAAAAGAAACATTTTTTTACAGTTTTCCACACAGGCAGGAAAATTCATGGTATACTGTTTCATAGTGAAGAATACAAAAAAGAACGGAGGACCAACATGAAATTTCGTTGGAACAAAAAATATCTGTACTGGGGAATGACAGCTTTTGCAGTAATCTGTGCCAGTCTGCTGTTTTATTTTGTTATTTTCCGTATGCATGTGTTGTTTAACGGAATCCGAAGATTTATAAGCATTATGATGCCCGTTATCTGCGGTGCAGTGATTGCCTATCTTTTAATTCCGGTACTAAATTTTCAGGAGAAAAAAATATTTCAGTATTTCACAGAAAAGAAGCGGATGACTTTGGAGCCAGGGCACAGAAAAATGGTTCGATATCTGTGTATCAGCACGTCGCTGCTTTTTGCCCTGCTGATAATTTATTCTCTTTTGTCCATGATTGTACCAAGTATTCTGGACAGTATTATCAGTATTATTAACGATTCGCCAAGATATGTCCAGAATATCCGGCATTGGCTGGAATCCCTTTTAAAGGACAATCCAGAATGGAAGACCATTGTCTTTGACTATCTGAACCACTATTCTCCCAAAGTGGAAGCCTTTTTAAATGTAGAAGTGCTGCCCCAGGCAAAGGCAGTTCTGCAGTCCCTGACCACAGGGGTGTTCGGAACTTTGGTCTTTATCAAAAACCTGTTAATCGGTCTGATTATTTCCGTATACCTGATGGCTGGAAAAGAAGCGTTTGTTACCCAGTCTAAAATGCTGGTGTATGCATTGTTCGATACGGAACGTGCCAACAGTATTATCAGGGCTTTTCGTTTTACCCACAAAACCTTTGGAGGCTTTATCAGCGGGAAAATTGTGGATTCCCTCATTATTGGGATTCTGTGCTATATCGGCACCTCCATGATAGGAACCCCTTACAAACTCCTGGTCAGCGTTATCGTAGGCGTTACCAATGTGATTCCCTTTTTCGGGCCTTATCTGGGTGCTATCCCCAGCGCCTTTATCATCCTTATGGTAAACCCGGTGCAATGTCTGTATTTCCTGATTTTTATTCTGGTTTTACAGCAATTCGATGGTAACATTCTTGGGCCAAAAATTCTGGGAAATTCCACGGGACTTTCCAGCTTTATGGTAATTGTTGCTATTTTGCTGTTCGGCGGGCTTATGGGGATTCCCGGCATGATTATCGGCGTTCCTCTGTGGGCTGTTATAGTAGCAGGTGTAAGGCATTTCCGAGACCATGAGTTACGGAAAAAATCTATGCCAACGGATGAGAAAATGTATGAAGAACTTCAGTATATTGACTCCCAAACCCTGCAGCCGGTAGGATTTTCTCAAAACAAGAATTCAGAGCAGAACAGCAGTAAAGAAAATGAAAGTGAGGATATAAATTTATGAAACTTGTCATACAAAAGGTAAGCAGCGCTTCTGTACAAACAGAGGGAAACTGTTTTTCATCTATTAACAAAGGCTTTCTGGTGCTGGTCGGCATTGGAAAAGAAGATACCAGGGAAACCGTTGACCAGTTTGTAAAGAAAATGATAAATCTGCGTATCTTTGCGGATGAGGAAGGAAAGACAAACCTTTCTCTGGCAGATGTAAACGGAGAAATTCTGTTGGTATCACAGTTTACCCTGTATGCAAACTGCA
>DXFK01000208.1 GCA_019114495.1 Candidatus Blautia stercoravium | reverse complement strand
TTCGTAAAGATTATTCTGCCTCTTTCCAAACCGATTCTGGCAACCATGGCATTATTCTATATCGTGGGTATGTGGAATGAATGGTTTGCTCCTATGATGTATCTGGATTCCAGAGATAAATGGCCTATTGCTCTTTGGGTAAGACAGCTTGTAGAGGGAGCCAACAATACGGAAATCGGAAGTTCCGCAGAGGCCAGCAGTGTGCAGGCAACTTTAAAATCAGCAACTATGGTCCTAACATCCATTCCGATTATCTGTGTCTATCCTTTTGTACAGAGATATTTTGTACAGGGCATGACCATCGGTGCGGTAAAAGGATAAGAAGTTCATTATTATAAGGAGGAAAGAGTAAATGAAAAAAAGAGTAATTGCATTGACACTGAGTCTGCTTATGGCAGGCACAACACTTGCAGGCTGCGGCGGAAACAGCAGCTCTAAGGGAGAGGATGAGCCCACAATGTCTGCAGAAGAAGCCGACAAGGATTTGGACTACACCTACGGAGAGGGAGAAACCTTCCATTCTGACGAACCGGTGACATATTCTATGATGTTTTCTGACCATGAAAACTATCCTATGCAGGATGACTGGAGAATCTGGAGTGCCATTGAAGAGAAGACAAACGTAACTTTTGATTTGACTACCGTTGCAAGAACCGACTACAATGATAAGGTATCCGCTTCTGTAAACAGCGGAAACGCACCTTATATCGTACCGAAAATCTATGATTCTTCCGCTTATGAAGACAGCGGTCAGGTAGTCGCTATCAGCGACTGGGTACAGTATATGCCCAACTACCAGAAATGTGTGAAGGAATGGGGCATGGAAGATGACTTAAAGCAGATTCTGGCATCTGATGGAAAATATTACAGACTGCCGGGTATGTGGGAGACCACAGCAGGCGGATATTCCTTCCTTATCCGCAAGGATGTTTTTGAGGCAGCAGGTGTGGATATGTCTACAGAGCCTACCTGGACATGGGAAGATTTCTATCAGGCATTAAAGAAAGTAAAAGAGTATACAGGCAGCGATTATGTATGGTCCGACCAGTATCAGTTCGGATGCGCCATGAACCTGGCCGCAAGCGTATACGGCGTAACCGGCGGTAATTCTCAGGATGGCGGTGATTGGGGCTTAAAGGACGGAATGAAATTTGACTTTGATAAAAATGAATTTTACTTTGCAGATACAACAGAGGAGTACAAAGATTATCTGACTATGCTGAACAAACTGTATGAAGACGGTATTTTAGACCCGGAAACCTTTACACAGGACAGCGCACAGGCTCAGGCAAAATTCTATAGAGGCGAATCTTATGTATTAACCGTAAATTACCAGCAGGTTGCAGATATTCAGTCTCAGAACAAAATGCAGGTAGACGGCGCTGATTTATACTTTATGACAACACCGGGAGGTCCGCAAGGACAGATGAAGCTGTCCAGCTATGCAGGACGTCTGGAAAACGGCATTATGATTACCACCAATGCGCTGAAAGAACTGGGAGAGAAAGACTTTATTAAAATGCTTCGTTTCATTGACTGGCTGTGGTATTCCGATGAAGGACAGACCTTATGTCTGTGGGGCGTAGAAGGCGAAACTTATACCAAGGATGCGGACGGAAATATTACGCTGAATCCGGATATTTACTTTAATGGTATCAATCCGGGGGCGGAGAAGCAGTTAAACGTAGATTACGGATTTGGCGGCGGTGTGTTCGCATACGGAGGTTCCAAGAAGCTACAGTATTCCAAATTTACAGAGGGTGAAAAGGAATGGAATGACCGGATTGACGCGAATAAAGAGAATGCCAAACTTATGCCGCCGGTACTGGCAGACGAGATGGAGAAAGAGGAGATGAACCTGATTAAGGTTTCTCTGATGGATTATGTCAACACAGCCGCTCTGGAATTTATTTCCGGCAAGCGGGATTTGGATAAGGATTGGGATGCATATGTAAAAGAGTGTGAAAATAAGGGAAGTACAAAATATGTAGACCAGGCGAATGAAATCTTTGATAGAACAAAAGATACACTAGGATACTAAGAAATACAGAGAAATACAGCAAAGTAAGGGGCTGCCGCATAAGAATCAGGAGAACTTGAGGTTTATGCGCGGCTCCTTTCTGTATACGGGAGGATATAGAATCGTGATAGAATTTTCGAGAGAAAGAGAAATAGTTTTTTGTATTCCGGATGAAAAGGAGAAGGGGATTGTAAGAATTGCAGAGAAGGTGGCAGAAGATGTGAAAGCGGTCTCTGGCTGCTGTCCGCTGATTACAGGGGAGAGGGGGATCTATGAACAGGGAATTCTTGCTCTTTCTGCAGGCACAGAGGAGATTTCAATCTGGTTGGAAAAGGAGTTTCCCATGCTTGAAAAAGTCAGAGGAAAGCGGGAGGTATATGGCTTTTTTCTGGCGGACAGACCGGTTCTGGGCATAGAAAATTGTCTGGTTATATATGGAAGTGACCGCCTGGGAACTATATACGGGCTGTTTCATCTGTCAGAACTTTTGGGAGTGTCTCCCTGCCATTACTGGGGAGATGTGAAAGCGCCTTCTTATGAAAAGGTATATTTATACAGTACAGAAAACAAAGAGGAGTTTCAGAACCAGGACGAGCGGTTGTGTGTGTCTGTGCCGGTGCAACCCCGGATTTCCAAAGAGCCGTCTGTGAAATACAGAGGATTTTTTATTAATGACGAATGGCCCTGTTTTGGGAATTGGACGTTTTCGCATTTCGGCGGCTTTACGGCAGAGATGTATGATAAGGTATTTGAATATCTTCTGCGTATGAAGGGAAATTACCTGTGGCCTGCCATGTGGACATCTTCTTTCCTGGCAGACGGGCCGGGAATGCAGTCTATGGAACTGGCAGATGCATATGGAATTTATATCGGGATGTCCCACCATGAGCCTTGTATGCGTTCCAGTGAGGAATGGGACATGGTAAAAGGAGAAAAATACGGCAGGGACTGGAGTTATCTGACCAACCGGGAAGGACTTTTGGAATACTGGAAAGACGGGCTTCTGCGCAGCAGAGGACATCATGTATTTCCCACCATTGGCATGAGAGGGGAAAGAGACAGTAAGATGATGGGAGAGGCTTCTGTGGAGGAGAATATCCGGGTGCTGAAGGACATTCTGACGGACCAGAGAACCCTGATTCGGGAATATCTGCAGGAGGAAGAAGAGATTCCCCAGCTTTTTGCTGTGTATAAGGAAGTGGAGGATTATTATTTCGGGGACAATCAGGCAGAAGGACTGGAACACTTTGAAGAGTTGGAGGGTGTTACCCTGCTACTCTGCGAAGATAATTTCGGCAATATGCGCGCTCTGCCCAAAGAGGAGGAGAGAAGCAGGAAGGGCGGTTTTGGCATGTATTATCATCTGGATTACCATGGCGGCCCGGTTTCCTATGAGTGGGTGGCGTCAGTGCCTCTCACAAAAATCTGGGAGCAGATGACAGAGGCCTATGAATATGGTGTCCGGGAACTTTGGATTGTTAATGTGGGAGATGTGAAGTTTCAGGAATACCCGCTGAATTATTTTATGGAAATGGCCTATGACTTTGAAACCTGGGGCAGCGCCAATCCGGAAAGCCCTAAGGTCTATACGGGAAAATGGGTGCAGCAGCAGTTTGGCCCGGAAATTTCCTCTGAAGAACGAAACAGCATAGAAAACGTGGTGGAGGAATATATCCGGCTGAATCATCTGCGCCGTCCGGAATCCTGCAGCAGTGAAGTCTATCATCCGGTGCATTACCGGGAAGGCAGCCGTATGCTGAAGCGGTGTGAGAAATTAAAGGAGACCAATGAAAGGCTGAGAGAAGCGCTGAAAGGAAGAAGCTGTGAAGCAGCTTATTACAGTATGGTTTACTATCCGGCGGCGGCTTCTGCGAATTTGCTGCAGATGCATTTATATGCAGGATTTAACCACCTTTATGCGCATCAGGGAAAAGCCATTGCCAATCTGATGGGAGACAAAATGGAGCAGTGTATAGAGCAGGATGAAATGCTGGCACGGGAAATGGAAGCATTTGCAGAAGGGAAATGGGCAGGTATGGAAAAGGCGCTGCACATTGGTTTTACAAACTGGAACAGTGAGGACTGGAGATACCCGTTGCGCCATGTCCTGCGTCTTCCCCATGCGCCCAGGTTGGTGGTATCCCGCTGGGATGAAGAAGAACATTTTACCAATCAGTATTTTCCCACTCCTCTGGTTATCAAGGATTTTCTGGAGGAGAACGGTAAAAAAGTGGGACTGGAAATTGCCAACGGAGGACAGGGGGAAATCTGCTGGGAAATAAAAGAAACCTGCGACTGGCTTTTATTTTCTAAAAAAGAGGGGAAAACAGCCTTACAGGATTGCATCCTTTTGACTGTGGACAGGGAAAAATTGTCTGATGAAGAGAAAACCTGTACTTTTTATGTGACAGCAGGGGAAGAGAAGGTGCCAGTGTGTGTAAAGGCAAAAAGAGAGGAGCTGCCTGCTCTGCCTGTGTATACAGCCATAAGCCGGAAAGGGATCTTTGTCATGGACGCAGTAAATTTTGCGGAGAAAAAAGCCGGGCACTATAAAGGCGAAGCCGCAGAATATCATCCGCTGACGGATTTTGGAAAGTATGGCAGCGGCATGAAAGTATTTCCTGTGACAGCTGCCTTTGAGGGAGATTTTCATGCGCCTTCTCTTACCTATGAGCTTTGGAGCAGGAGAGCAGGGAAAGGCAGGCTGCGGCTTTTTACGTCTCCGGCCAATCCGCTGGTGTACGGAGGAGAACTGCGGGTGGGAGTTTCCTGCAATGGAGGTGAAATACAGAAGCTTGTGATTACGGACAGCGGGTATAAAGGCGGGGATAATGACTGCCCTGCCTGGGAGAGAGCTGTGCTGAATCAGGAGCATGTGGCAGAGATGGAAATTTCATTGAAAGAAGGTCTCAACCGTATTACCGTGTATGCGGGAGAAGCGGGGATTGTGCTGGAAAGGCTTATGGTTCTGGAAGGAGATGTGGAAATGGAGAACAGCTATCTGGGAACAGAAAAGTAATTATGGAAAAATTTCATATTTACATCTCCTGATTTTTGTATTAAACTAAGCATAGTATTTTAATGCTATAAAAACGTAAAATCTTACAGGAGGAAAGCACATGGGAAAAGTAATCATACCGGAAAATTATCAGTCCTGTTTATCCAGATACGAAACGCAGGAAGCAATCGGTGCCATTAAAAATCTTATGCAGAAAAAGCTGTGTATGGCGCTGAAATTAAAGAGGGTGACTGCGCCGCTGTTTGTAGACCCGGCTTCTGGTCTGAACGATGACTTAAATGGAGTGGAGCGCCCGGTTACCTTTGATATTCCGGACGCGGGAGTAAATGCACAGGTGGTACATTCTCTGGCAAAATGGAAACGTATGGCGCTGTACCGCTACGATTTTCGCGTGGGAAAGGGACTTATCACCGACATGAACGCAGTACGCAGGGATGAAGAACTGGATAATCTGCATTCTGTTTATGTAGACCAGTGGGACTGGGAAAAAATCATTACCAGGGAAGAACGGAATCTGGAATACCTGAAAAATACAGTGAATCGTATTGTGGGCGCCATCTGTAATGCTTTGGATGAAATTAAATACCAGTATGAGCATTTGGACACAGAGCTTTCCAGAGAGGTTTCTTTTATTACCACACAGGAACTGGAAGATTTATACCCTGATTTTACACCAAAGGAAAGGGAAAACGCCTATACAAAAGAGCACAAAACCGTGTGTATTATGCAGATTGGAGATGTGCTGGCCTCAAGGCAGAAACACGACGGAAGAGCGCCGGATTATGACGACTGGAAATTAAATTGTGATATTCTCTTCTGGCACGAACCTCTGCAGTGTGCGCTGGAGATTTCTTCCATGGGAATCCGTGTGGACGAAAAAGCCCTGGATGAGCAGCTGACCAAAGCAGGCTGTGACGACAGAAGAAATCTTCCTTTCCATAAAATGCTGCTGGAGGGAAAATTACCTCTGACCATTGGCGGCGGTATCGGACAGTCCCGAATCTGTATGCTGCTTCTGAAAAAAGCCCATGTGGGAGAGGTACAGGCCTCTCTTTGGGATGAAGAGACATTGAAAGCCTGTGAAAAGGCGGGAATCGAAATTCTTTAACTTTCTTGCAGCTTTTGCCGGAATGTGTTCGATGAAGTATGATTAAACAGATAATGTTTCTGTTGAGTGAATAATTTTGCAAAATTATCTGAAAAGGTCTGTTTTTCTTTTTACAGGAAAGACAGACCTTTTCGTTTACGCGGATGGAAAGGCGAACGGAACAGTATGACAATGGGAATGGCTGCCTGCCAGAGAAACAGCGGACTCTTTTGATCAATAGGAAATGTAATCCTGCCATACATATCCTGTCTGATTTTCATAAATAATCCGATACCAGCCATTCGCGCAGATGCCCGTAACTCTTACAGAAGATCCGCCCTCTAATTGTCCCAGAATTTCAGAACCGCTCTGCGCATCTGCCCGGACGTTTACACTGCTGACAATGGTGCCGGTGCCGCTGGTCTGTTCTACGGATACGCCGCTTGCCGGTTCGTCCTGTCCTTCACCTTCACTGGTAACGGCAGAGCCGCTGATACCGGTCAGATTTTCTTCCGCCTGTTTTGCCAGAGTGAGTACGCCGGAATTGTCGTCTGTGGAGATGATTTTCCGCACCTTCGCCTGGCTGGCATCCCCGTCCGTCACTGCGCCCACATAGACAATGGTAACGCTGTTGCCGGGAATAAGGCCGTTTTCCAGTTCCAGGCTGGCGTCAGAGCAGTTGTCAAAAGTCAGTTCCTCTCCTTTGTCTGTTTTCAGAGAAAGCTCAGAACCCGTGAAGCTGGTTAATGTACCGCTTACAGAAGCAGAGACTGCGTCCAGATCTGCTTCCTCCTGCGCCTCTTTATCCTTGCCGCAGGCAGACAAAAAGAGAAAACCCATAATGAAAAGCAGCAGGGCATATTTTTTTGAGAACTGTTTTGCCATAAACAAGACCTCCTGTTTGGTAGAATTTGAAAATAATATACAGCAAAATAATATATCAGTCAAATAACAAAATTATGACAAAAGGAAAAGAGAAACATTAAGGCTGTACTTCCCGTTTTTCCAGATGCTTCTGAAAGATCAACAGAAACGCAATGGTGGACATGACAGCGCCGATACCGTCTGCAAGAGGCTGGGCATAAAAGGCGCTCCTGGCTCCAAAGAAGATGGGAAGTACAATGGTGAACAGCATGTAATCTCCCTTTCGCCAGAGAGAAAGCACCAGGGCTGTTTTGCTTCTTCCAAGAGCGGTAAACCCATCCACAAAGACGTACTGAAAACTGAGGGGAATAATCATCAGGGTGAAAACACTGATTCCCCATGTACAAAGCTGCAACTGCAGGGAGTCTTTTGTGAAAATCCGTATAAAATATTCCGGCACGATCCTGGAAAGCAGGAACATAAGCGTGGTAAAGCACAGGCAGAGAATTAAGACATATTTTTCGGCTTTCTTTACACGTTTTGTGCTTCTGGCTCCGTAATTGTAGCTTAAAATTGCCTGGGTGCCGCTGGAAATTCCCAGCATGGGACCGGTAATCAACATCATGTAGCTTTGGACAATGGTGGCGCAGGTAATGAGAATATCTCCCTCTTCAGGGCCGCCGTATTTCTGAAGCACAGTATTCAGCACAATGATAATCACGCTGTCCGTAGCCAGAATCAAAAAAGGGGAAATTCCCAGACCAATGATTTTTTTCACAATCAGGGGAGAAAAAGTCTTCTTCCGAAGCCGCGTAATCTTTATGGGAATTTTCTTTCCTGTGAGGAAACAAAAAGCAAAGGCGCAGGAGGCAAACTGCGCGATAACGGTGGCAATGGCTGCTCCGGCAACCTTCATGTCCAGAACAAAGATGCAAACCGGATCCAGAATGATATTGGTACCGGCTCCTATAAGAACGGTTATCATGCCTATGGCCGGAAATCCTTGGCAGGTAATGAAATAATTCAGCCCGATGGCCATCAGGGCAAAAAAGGTTCCTGCCGTGTAAATCGTCAGATAGGAATCGGCATAGGGAAAGGTTGCAGGGCTGGCTCCAAACCAGTTTAGCAAATACTGTTTACTGACCAGAAACAGTATGGTCAGTACCGCAGAAAAAACCACCAGCAGGGCGAAGCTGTGAGCCAGTATGGATTCCGCCTGTTTTTTCCTTCCCGCCCCCATACGCATGGCCATGAGGATAGAACCGCCCAGGCCAATGAGTGTGCCAAAAGAAGTCAGCAAAGTGACAATAGGGCCGCAGACTCCTACACCGGCCAGAGCGGCGTCCCCGATTTTCGGAATATTTCCGATAAACATACGATCAATGATACTGTACAAAACCGTAACAAACTGCGCAATCATGGAGGGAATGGCCAGTTTCAGTACCAGAATGGGAATTTTGTCTTTTCCCAAATCAGTAGTATGTGACATGTTCAAAATCTCCTTCTTTTTCTCTGTATCTGGGAAAACAGACACAAACTGTATTCATTTTAATACGACTTTTGCAAAAAGAAAAGAGAAAATACTTGCCACTTCTAAAATCCCTGTATTATACTGGAGTTAAATGTAAAAACAGAGAGGAAAACCAATGTTAAAGATTAAAGAGTATGTAAAGGTAAATGACTTGGAAGAGGCATATCTGTTAAATCAGAAGAAAACCGCCTGCGTACTTGGCGGCATGGTTTGGATGAAAATGGGAAGCCGCAATGTCAGCACAGCCATTGACCTGTCCGGACTGGGCCTGGATATGATAGAAGAAACAGAAGAGGAGTTCCGTATCGGAGCCATGACATCTTTGAGAAACCTGGAAACCCATAAAGGGCTGGAAGCGTATACACAGGGAGCCGTGAAAGAGAGTCTGCGCCATATTGTGGGAGTGCAGTTTCGCAACTGTGCTACTGTGGGAGGAAGCATTTTCGGCAGATATGGATTTTCTGACGTACTGACCATGTTTCTGGCTATGGATTCTTATGTGGAGCTGTATAAAGGAGGAATTGTGCCTCTGGAAGATTTTGCAAAGAGAAAGCCGGACAGAGATATTCTGGTGCGGGTGATTGTGAAAAAAAGACCGATAAAAACGGTGTATCTCAGCCAGCGAAACAGCAGTACAGATTTTCCGGTGCTGACTTGCTGTGTGGGACTTTTTGCAGACGGGGAAGCACGGGCAGTTGTCGGAGCCTGTCCCCAAAGGGCCGGGCTTGTTCAGGATGAACAGGGGATTTTAAAAGATTTTTGCAGGAAAGATTTAAAAGCACAGGAGCAGGCCGCAGTTTCTTTTGCACAGTATGCAAAGGAAAGGGTGAAAACAGGAGGTAATATGCGCGCTTCTAAGGAATACAGAAGCCATCTGGTGGGCGTTTTGGTGAAACGGGCGCTGTTGGCAGCAGGAGGTATGGACAATGGAAATTAAATTCTGGCTGAATGGCGAAAAAACACAGATACAGGCAGAGCCGGATGCTCTGCTTTTAGATGTGCTGAGGAGTTTAGGCTGCTATAGCGTAAAACGTGGCTGTGAGACGGCAAACTGTGGGCTGTGTACGGTATTAATGGAAGAAAAGCCGGTTCTTTCCTGCAGTATGCTGGCAGCAAGAGCAGAAGGAAAGCATGTGGTAACGCTGGAAGGTATGCAGGAGGAAGCGAAAGAATTTGGGGATTTTCTTGCAGGGGAAGGCGCAGAACAGTGCGGCTTCTGCAATCCCGGTTTTATTATGAATGTGTTTGCCATGCTGAAAGAACTGGAAAATCCTTCCGAGGAAGAGATTAACGAATATCTGGCAGGAAATCTGTGCCGCTGCTCCGGCTTTATGGGACAGACCAGAAGTATTCTGAAGTTTTTGCAGTATAAAAAGGAAGGAGGCGCGCAGAAATGAGCTATGTAAATCAGCCTGTGAAAAAGAAAGATGCAGAGGCTCTGGTGACGGGACAGCCGGTGTATACCGATGATTTGGCTCCCAAGGACTGCCTGATTGTAAAGGTTTTACGAAGTCCCCACGCCCATGCCATGATTGAAGAAATCCGCACAGAGGCGGCAAAGAAGGTGCCGGGAATTGCCTGTATTCTTACTTATGAAGACGTGCCTCAGGAGAGATTTACCTTTGCCGGACAGACTTATCCTGAATTAAGTCCTTACGACCGACTGATTCTGGACCGTCATATCCGGTTTGTGGGAGACGCTGTGGCCATTGTGGCAGGTGAAACAGAAAAAGCAGTAGACAAAGCCATGAAAATCATCAAAGTGCGTTATGAACTTTTAGAGCCGGTACTGGATTTTCATAAGGCGAAAGACAACCCAGTGCTGCTGCATCCGGAAGAAAACTGGGAATCCAAGGTGCCTGTGGGCGCAGATAATAAGAGAAACCTCTGTGCGTCTAAGGTGGAAACTCTGGGGGATGTGGACGCTGTATTAAAAGAATGTAAATATGTGGTGGAGAAAACCTATCATACAAAAGCCAATCAGCAGGCTATGATGGAGACCTTTCGCGCCTATACATATCTGGATTATTTCGGCAGACTGAATGTGGTGGCTTCCACTCAGGTACCTTTTCATATCCGGAGAATTCTGGGACGTGCCCTGGGTATCGGCTCTTCTAATGTAAGAGTTATTAAGCCCAGAATCGGCGGAGGCTTTGGAGCCAAGCAGACTGGGGTAGCAGAGGTATACCCGGCTCTTGTAACACTGAAAACGAAACGTCCGGCAAAAATGATTTTTTCCAGATATGAGTCTCAGATTTGTTCTTCCCCTCGTCATGAAATGGAAGTGACTGTGCGTCTGGGGGCTGATGAGCAGGGGATTTTAAAAGCTATTGATATTTATACATTATCCAATACAGGCGCGTATGGAGAACATGGTCCTACAACGGTAGGGCTGTCCGGTCACAAGCCTCTAGGCATGTACGGAAATACAGAAGCATACCGCTTTGCTTATGACGTGGTGTATACGAATCAAATGTCTGCAGGCGCTTACCGGGGATACGGGGCAACTCAGGGAATCTTTGCTGTGGAATCGGCAGTGGATGAACTGGCAGAGCAGATGAAGATGGACCCGGTACGTTTCCGGGAAATCAATATGTCAAAAGAAGGCGGAAAATTCATCGGATATGACGGAAGCCCATGGGTAACCAGCTGTACACTGGATAAATGTATGGAAAAGGCAAAAGCCATGATGGGATGGGACGAAAAATATCCCCGCCAGGATATGGGCAATGGAAAAGTCCGCGGCGTAGGCGTTGCTCTGGCCATGCAGGGTTCTGCCATTGCAGGCGTTGACGTGGGCGGCGCGACTATAAAGCTGGGTGAGGACGGCTCCTATACACTCAGTCTTGGCGCTACGGATATGGGCACCGGCTGCGATACGATTTTGGCTCAGATGGCGGCAGATGTGTTGGAAACCGAACTGGAAAATATTGTGGTGTTTGGTGTGGATACGGATATTTCTCCCTATGATTCCGGTTCCTATGCATCTGCAACCACTTATGTAACGGGAATGGCTGTGGCAGACGCCTGCGGACAGCTGAGAGATAAAATTAAGGGACTGGGAGCAGAAATGCTGGAACTGGCAGCAAAAGATGTGGATTTTGACGGAAAGAGAGTTTATGCACTGGATGGGGAAAGCGAAGTCTCTCTGCAGGACGTTGCTGTAAAGGGAACCTGCGGAAACAATCAATCTCTTCATGTGACTGTGAACCGTTCTTCTAAAATTTCCCCGCCGCCTTTTATGGTAGGTATGGCAGAAGTGGAAGTGGATAAGGAAACTGGAAGTGTGGAGCTGCTGGACTATGTGGCAGTGGTGGACTGCGGAACCCCTATTAATCCAAATCTGGCAAGAGTACAGACGGAAGGCGGTCTGGCCCAGGGAATCGGCATGGCGTTATATGAGGATATCCAATATAATGAAAAGGGACAGCTGCGAAACAATTCCTTTATGCAGTACAAGATTCCAAGCCGCATGGATATTCAGAAAATCCGTGTAGATTTTGCACCGAGTTATGAGAAATCCCACCCCTTTGGCGCAAAGTCCATTGGAGAAATTGTTATCAATACTCCTTGTCCGGCCATTGCCAATGCCGTATATCATGCCGTAGGTGTCCGTGTTCGGGAAATGCCTTTAAAACCGGAAAAAATTGCCATGGCGTTAGCTGAAAAAGCAGAGAGTTGAAGTGATAAAATACCGAAAAATGGAATTGGAAAAAGAAATGAAAAGTGAAAATGACGAAAATGGTCTGAAATTTGACTATAATTAGACGCTTTTTTGGGTATAATCACAAAGC
>DXFK01000207.1 GCA_019114495.1 Candidatus Blautia stercoravium | reverse complement strand
ATTGATATTAGTCTGTGACAAAGTCACACTTTTATGTAAAAGAAAATCGCCGATTTTAGTGAAAAAACATTTACGAAGACCGTGGAAATTGATATAATGAAGAGAATCTAATGTTTAAGTCAGAGAAACTCTGTAATTGCCGACAGGTTTTCAGCAAAAGAGGAGAGTTTATGAAAGAAATAGAAGAGTTGTCCGGACTTTTAGACCGGGAAGGAATCCAAAACCTGGGAAAAGAGCTGGGATATGCCATACAGAAAAAATTAGAAAAAAGCGGAATTTATTTTCGGATTTTTGCCAGAGTAAAGGAGGCAGGTTCTGTTTGGCACAAGTTGGAGTGGAAGAAGCAGGAGTATCTGGAACGGGACAAGAAGCTGCAGGATATTGCAGGAATTCGGATTGTCCTGTATTATATGGACGATATTTCCATTTGCAAGGAACTGTTGAAAAGCACCTATTCCGTTATCGAAAAAGATTCTCACGAAGACATTCCAAAGGTAAATGAATTTAATCCCCTGCGTATGAACTATGTATGCCATATGCCGGAAGAATTTGTAAAGCGATTCCCAGAGGAGCTTTTTACCAATTACCGCATTGACAAGACTTTTGAGGTGCAGATTCGCACAACCTTTTCCGAGGGCTGGCATGAGGTAGACCATGATGTGCGATATAAGCACAAAGAGGAGTGGGCGCAGCACTATGAATTTTCCAGAGAACTGAATGGAATTTACGCTACGCTGGAGGTATGTGACCGGAGTATGGTGAACCTTCTGGAACGTCTGGCCTACCAGAATTATAAAAACATGCAGATAGAAGCCATGATACGGAATAAGTACCGCCTGCGTTTTGAGAATCCAAGGATTTCTGTGCCGTTGCTGGAATTTCTTCAGAAGGATACGGAACTGGTAAAACGGATTTATCGTTCCCCAAGGGAAATTCCCATACGTTTTTTTGCCAGCAGTCTGTCCGAAGGAATTCCCATGACGGTGGACAATCTGGTGCTTGTGTGCAATGAATTATGCCTAGGACAAAAAGACCTTGAAGACCGTACTCCCATGCTCATACGGGAAAGAACAGGACAATGGAAGGAAAAGCAAAAAATTTCTATTAATATGAAGAAATCTGTTGACACAGAGTTCTACTTATAATATAATAAATCAATGTGACGTGGATTGGAAATACCTAGCCAAAAGCCCCGGTATGGTATGTTCAAAGGCGTTTGGTTTATTGATTTATGATGATGAAAATATTCTATATTGTTGATAATAGGAGGTAAAACCATGAACACTTATATGGCTAATCCGGATAAGATTGAAAGAAAATGGTATGTTGTTGATGCTGATGGACAGACATTAGGACGTCTTGCATCTGAAATTGCTAAAGTTTTAAGAGGAAAAAACAAACCTGTCTTCACACCTCACGTTGACACAGGTGATTATGTAATCGTAGTAAACGCTGAGAAAGTAAAAGTTACAGGCAAGAAAATGGACCAGAAGATTTACTACAATCACTCTGAATATGTTGGCGGTATGAAAGAAACAACATTAAAAGAGATGATGGATAAAAAACCTGAAAAAGTTATTGAGCTTGCTGTTAAAGGTATGCTTCCAAAAGGACCATTAGGAAGATCCATGATTAAAAAATTACATGTATACGCTGGACCAGAGCACAAAAATGCAGCTCAGAAACCAGAAGTATTAACATTTTAATAGGAGGTAAATCACAGTGGCTAATACAAAATTCTATGGAACAGGAAGAAGAAAATCATCTGTAGCTCGTGTATACTTAGTACCAGGTACAGGTAAAATCACAATCAACAAAAGAGATATTGATGAATATTTTGGATTAGAAACATTAAAAGTTGTTGTTCGTCAGCCATTAACACTGACAGAAACAGCTGACAAATTCGACGTTTTAGTAAATGTTCATGGCGGTGGATTCACAGGACAGGCTGGTGCAATTCGTCACGGCATCTCCAGAGCATTGCTGGAAGCTGACAGCGAATACAGACCTGCTTTAAAAGCAGCTGGATTCTTAACTCGTGACCCACGTATGAAAGAAAGAAAGAAGTACGGTCTCAAAGCCGCTCGTCGCGCTCCTCAGTTCAGCAAACGTTAATTATACGTCTCAGGACAATTCTATACGATTTACAGCCTCTCAGGACATTTGTTCTGGGAGGTTTTTATATATTTTTTAGAGAATTGTGGTAGAATTTTCTTATGAAACTCTGGTTGAGATAAAGTCCTTGTGGGAAAACATAAAGATGGAGATGGATTCTATAAAGATTAAGCAGCTTGAAGAAAAAATCAGTGTTTTACAGAAAGAAAATGCACGTTTAAAAGCTCTCCTTGATAAAGCAGGAATAGATATTTCCTTAGAAGAGCAGAAACATTATAAAAAAGAAATGTATGATTCTAATCAGGGAGAGTGCATTATTCCTGTTGAAATAACACATAATCATGCCAGAAGATTTTTCTCATATTTTTGGGGACGTATGGATGTTTATAGTAAGCGATTTCAAAATAAAACAACAGGTAAAGTTGGGTATTTCCCACAATGTGATAATTTCTGGAAAAGAGGTATATGTCCGAAAGCTTCCGGTAAAAAAACAAAATGCACAGAATGTAAGTATTGCGCATGGACAAAACTTGGTGCATATCAAATAGAAGCACATCTGAGGGGAAATAAATCTGATGCTTCCGATGTGATAGGAATTTATCCACTATTTCCGGACGGCACATGTCGTTTTCTTGTATTTGATTTTGATTATCATGGAAAAGATTCTGTAGAACAAGATTATGCAAATGAGGATGATAAGTGGATTAATGAAGTAAATGTCTTGAGGATTATATGTAAACAAAATGATATTCCTGTACTTGTAGAGCGTTCTCGTTCAGGAAAGGGTGCACATCTTTGGATATTTTTTAATGCACCGATTGAAGCTTCTCTTGCAAGAAAATTTGGGTTTGCCCTGTTAGATAAAGGTGCAGAGTGTGTAAATATGACATCTTTTCGTTTTTATGATCGTATGCTTCCGGCACAGGATATACTGGAAGCGGGCGGTTTAGGAAATTTAATTGCGTTGCCTTTACAAGGACAGGCTTTACGGGATGGGAATAGTGCTTTTGTGGATGAAAATTGGAATGCTTATCCTGATCAATGGAAAATATTGCTGTCGGCAGAAAAATTATCTCGTGAAAGAATAGAAGGTTATGTGCGGTCATGGAATGTCGCTATGGATAAAAAAGATATTTCTAATGAACGCACAGATCTACACGATGATACGAAGCCATGGGATAGAAAAAGAGTTTTTTGTAAAGCGGATGTGGCAGGTAAATTATATATTATACGTTCCAATCTGCTTTATATTGAAACAAGAAATCTAAAGCCACGAATTCAGAATCAGATCAGAAGTATGGCGGCATTTTCAAATCCGACTTTTTTCAAAAATAATGCTATTGGATTATCGAATTATGACAATCCCAGGTACATATATCTTGGAGAAGATGCCAATGGTTATATATGCATTCCAAGAGGGTTATATGATGAGTTGATTGACTCTTGTGAGGAAAGTAATATTGAATATATTGTTGAAGATAAACGCTGCCGGGGAAAACATGTTTCCGTTGAATTTACTGGTGAACTGTATGATAATCAAAGTAAAGCCGTTGAACGGTTATTAAAATATGATAATGGTATTTTGAGTGCTGCAACAGGATTTGGAAAAACAGTTGTGTGCAGTAACATTATTGCGGAGAAAAAAACAAGTACATTGATTCTGCTGGAATCTTCTACATTGCTTGAACAGTGGGAAAACGCGTTGGGCAGATTTTTAAATATTGATGAGGAACTTCCGGAATATACCACAAAAACAGGAAGAATAAAGAAACGAAAAAGTCTGATCGGAACAATTCAAGGCGCGAAAGATACATCCACGGGTATTGTTGATATTGCAATGGTGGGATCTCTTTGTAAAAAAGGCAACTTCCATCCAAGATTAAAAGAGTATGGCCTTGTTCTGGTCGATGAATGTCATCATAGTGCTTCAGAAACAGTAAGAGCAGTGTTGTGTGAAACAAATGCAAAATATGTGTATGGTGTAACTGCTACGCCATTTCGAGGAGATGGACTGGAAAAAATCAATTATATGTTGCTTGGTGCAGTTCGGTTCCAGTATTCCGCAAAAGAAAAAGCGGAGCAGCAGGGGATAGACCATTTTGTCATTCCACGTTTTACCAGGGTAGTAAGTCCGCATGTACGTGATAAGCTTCATGTTAATGATGCATATGAGATTATTAGAAAAAGTGAAATACGTAATGATCAAATAGCATCAGATATAAATTTTTGTATTAGAAATGGAAGGACGCCGGTTGTTTTAACAAAATACACAGAACACGCTGCTGTTTTATATGAACGAGTGAAAGAATACGCAGACAAAGTGTTTTTGTTGACGGGAACAAAATCAAAAAAGGAGCAGCGAGTATTGCGTGCTCAAATGGAGGAAATACAGCCTGAAGAAACCATGATCTTGATCGCGACAGGACAGTTGGTGGGTGAAGGATTTGATTATTCGAGACTTGATACTTTGATTATGGCGACTCCCGTTGCCTGGAAAGGCATTGTAGAGCAATATGCCGGACGGTTGGATCGAGATTATGGAGGGAAAAAGAATGTAATGATATATGATTACGTCGATATGCATATTCCGGTTTTTGATAGAATGTATGCAAAGAGATTAAAGGCATATAAAAAAATAGGGTATAAACTTTATGCCGATCATATACAGGAAAAACAAAATGCAAATGCTATCTACGATTCAGACACATATACTCCGATTTATGAGAA
>DXFK01000206.1 GCA_019114495.1 Candidatus Blautia stercoravium | reverse complement strand
CGCGCATATCTCCCAGAGAATACACGGGCATAGAATGGTAATAACTCTGGTAATTCATTTTTTCCAGAGTTCTTTGCTGTTGAGGAGAAAGCGTGTTGAAAATAGTTATTAAGTCTTTATCAGAAACGTGGCATGTAAGGTAAGGACCCATGATAACAGAGATGTCTTTATAGCGTACAGCCAGAAAAACTTCACCAAGAATTCCGTAATAAAAAGATACATACCGGCTTGGAAACTTTTTTTCCGTTAGTTTATAAGAAAGCGGATGAGCGTAACTGGAACAGTAAGAGGTTACCAGACAATTATCTTTATCTATGATATAAACGGGCAGTTTCGTTGTGACATGCAATGATTTGATTTTTTTCATATCCAGCTGTGTTAATTCCATTCAAAAGCACTCCTTTATATTATATATATACAAAGGTAGCATAAAAGATGAAAGTGTACAATTCTTCTGGGTGAAGGAAGGACTAAAAGGACGAAAAATAAAATAAAAGGGCGAAAAGTACAGTAAAAATAACGGCAATACAATGAAAAATGAAAAGCGTCTCTTGTTGAGACTGTAGAACTCCAATGCAGGGTTCTTGCATTTTTTAAAAATTTGTGGTAAATTCAAACCCTGTAGCAAGAGGGCGGGGCTGGGAGAAACACAGTCCCTTTGAGATAAAAGGAGAAAGCATGTCAATAATCATGGATGTTTGTCTGGACGCAGTTCTGGATACAGTAAAACTCATTCCCTTCCTGTTTCTCACGTATTTTATTATGGAATATCTGGAACACAGGACAAAAACAGCAACGCAGCAGATGGTGCAGAAAGCCGGCAGATTCGGACCGCTTATCGGAGGTGTGCTGGGCGCATTTCCACAGTGTGGTTTTTCGGCGGCAGCTTCCGGTTTCTACGCAGGAGGGGTCATTTCTGTAGGAACACTTCTGTCCATTTTTCTTTCAACTTCAGATGAAATGCTGCCTATTTTCATTTCGGAATCCGTGGCAGCGGGGACGATTTTTAAAATTCTGGGGCTGAAAGTAGTTATCGGAGCCGTTTCCGGCTTTGTCATTGATTTTCTCTGGAGAGTTGGCAGCAGAAAACGGGCGGAATACAGAGAACGTCACCATAAACATCATGAACATCACGAGAAAGGTATTCATGAACTGTGTGAACATGAGCATTGCCACTGTGAAGAGGGAAGTATTTTAAAATCTGCATTGATACACACGCTGCAGATAACCGTCTTTATTTTCCTGGTGTCTGCGGCCATTGGTTTTCTGGTGGAAGCGGTAGGTCAGGAGCGAATGGGCAGTTTCATTGTCAACCAACCGGTTCTAGGCGTTTTTCTGGCTGCTCTGATAGGTATGATTCCAAACTGCGCGGCTTCTGTCATTATTACGCAGATGTATCTGAGCGGTATTCTGGGAGCAGGGCAGATGATGGCAGGACTTCTGGCAGGAGCGGGAGTCGGTATTCTGGTGCTCTGCAAGACCAATAAAGGCGCCAAAGAGAATCTGGGTATTATAGGGATTTTATATGGTGTCAGCGTGTTGTGGGGAATCTTATTTGAATTTGCAGGTATTGTATTATAAAAAGAGAAAGAGCCGTTTTGCGAAAAACTGTTGAATGTTCTTTGACAGGGATTTGCAGAGCGGCTTTTTGCTGTAGTTCTCTGTAAAGAGAAAATAAATTTGCAGAGTGGTTGACAAGTATAAAGATGGGTGTTATATTACAAATAGAACAAAAATCCCATAAGAGCATCTTGAGGAAACGGAAGGTCTTCAAGGCATGCCTTATGTTTATATAGATTACAAAGGTCATATGCAGGGAAAAGTTAGAAGGTGATAAAATTGAAAACAAAAAGAGATTGTTATGAGATTCTTGGAGTGAGCAGAAATGCCACGGCAAATGAGATAAAAAAAGCGTATAGAAAGCTGGCCAAGAAATATCATCCGGATACCAATGCGGGAAATACACGGGCGGAAGAGCGATTTAAAGAGATTACGGAAGCCTACGGGATTTTAAGCGATGAAGAAAAGAAAAAGCTGTATGACCAGTTTGGTTATGCGGCCTTTGAAGGCAGCGGACCGGACACAGGCGGACAGAGCGGACAGCAGGGCGGCTATCGGGAATACCATTTTACCGGAGATGATATGGGAGATATTTTCCGGGATATTTTCGGGAATGGATTTAAAGGAGGTACTTCTTTCGGAGGGCATTTTACAGGTGATTTTGATGATGGTTTTGCGGACGGCCGTTTTTATGAGGGCGGATTCGGACGGAGTGGTTTCCATGACAGCGGTTTTGGCGGAAACGGATTTAACCGTCGGGGCGCTGATCTGCATGCTGATGTGAGCGTTACGTTTGATGAGGCGGCGTTTGGAAGTGAAAAGATGTTCCGTTTGCGAGATGAAAATACAGGAAATTTCCAGAATCTGCAGGTGCGGATACCAGCCGGTATGGAGTCGGGCAAGTGTATTCGGCTGAAAGGCAAAGGATATCCAGGTACGGGCGGCGGACAGCCGGGAGACCTGCTTTTGAAAGTTCAGGTACAGGATAAGCCGGGATTTGAGCGGAAGGGCATGGATGTATATACCACAGTGAAGGTGCCATTTACCACGGCTGTTTTGGGTGGTGAGGTGATGGTTCGCACCATTTACGGAAATGTACTGTGCAAAATCAGGGAAGGCACACAGTCAGGAACGAAAATCCGTCTGCGGGGAAAAGGAATTGTGTCAATGAAAGATCCATCTGTCCACGGAGACCAGTATACTACAGTAGAAATTCAGGTTCCCAGAAACATCAGTTGGGAAGCAAAGCAGAAACTGAAAGAATTTGAGCAGGCATGCAGGGGAAGCGGTTCTGGGAGTGCCGCATGAAGGGAAATGTTATAGAAGCAAATAAAGAAGGGGCTGTCGGTAAATACCGTTTTTTAGCTTCTAAATCTTAAAATAAGAATCTCCTGTAGAAATCAGTGTTTTTTATACCTGATTTTCTACAGGAGATTCTTATTTTTTCTTTTCTGTATGTATTTTAGGGCATAAAAGCCCCTCAACTGCATTTTTGGAAGCACTCTTTTGCTAAGCAGTTTTTT
>DXFK01000205.1 GCA_019114495.1 Candidatus Blautia stercoravium | reverse complement strand
CTTTTTATGGAAAAGTTTCAGGGGCAGATTTGACTCATGCGAGTCAAATCTGCCCCTGTTTGGAACTATCTATTTCCCGATAGCCCCTTCTGTCCTGCCTGTTTTAAATTTTTAATTTTTCCTTATCTTCTCCAGAATATACCGTTTATACTCCAGAAACTCAGGAGTCAGATTAAAATCCGCCGCTCGGGGCTTTTTCTCTTTTATCACAATTTCTTCTGTGATTTTTCCCGGCTTCCCTGTTAAAAGGTAAATACGGTCCGCCAGAAGAATGGCCTCGTCTATATCATGTGTAATAAAAATTGTAGACAGGTGAATCTGCTCCATGACGTTTAAATACCACTTATGCATGGCGCTTTTTGTCAGTGTATCAAGGGCGGAAAACGGCTCGTCCAAAAGGGCAATTTTCTGAGAAAACATATACGTCCGCAGAAGCGCTGCCCTCTGGCGCATCCCCCCTGAAAGCTGTGCCGGGTACTTTTTTTGAGTCCCTTCCAGCCCAAATTCCTGAAAATAGGGCTGCACCTGACTTCTCGCCGCTTTTTTTTTCTCCCCCCTGATAATCAGAGGCAGAGCCACATTGTCCTCAATGGTACGGTAGGGCAGAAGCAAATCCTTCTGAAGCATATAGCTTACCTTCCCCGGAATGCCCGTAATCTCCTCCCCGTCTAAAAATACCTTCCCGCTGTCCGGCTTTAAGATACCGGAAATCACATTAAACAGTGTTGTTTTTCCGCCGCCGCTGACACCTAAAAGAGCCACCAGTTCTTTATCCCCCAGACGGATGGACACGTCCTCCAGAACCTTCCTGTCGTCAAAGGATTTTGTCACATGGGAAACTTCAAGCTGTGCCATTTTTTCTGCCGCCTTTCTTATTCTGGAAGATACTCATTGGAAAATCCGGTATTTTCCGGTATTTCTGTTTCTGACAGGCCATTTTCATTCAGCCAGTTATAAAAAGCGTTCCACCGCTCGGGGCTGATATATCCCCAGCGCTCTTCCTCTGCCTTATACTTGTCAGCCAGATATTCCTGACTGGCTTTTACCAGTTCCACATCCAATTCCGGTGAGGCCTCACAGAGAATGTCTGCTGCTGCGTCCGGGTCTTCTATGGCAAATTCATAGCCCTTTTTCAGTGCCCTCAAAAAAGCTTTTGCTGTTTCCGGCTCTTTTTCCAGAAATTGGTTATTCCCTATAATTACAGGTGTATAATAATCAAACACCGGATTAATGTCTTTAAAAGCAAAGTAGTCTGTATCCAGACCTGCCACCTCTGTAGCCACACCAGCCCAGGCATAAAACACCCAGATAGCGTCCACAGACTTTGTCTTCAGTGCGGATACCTCGTCTGTCACTGTGCTGGGAATCAGTTCCACTTTACTGAAATCCCCACCGTCTTCCTCCACCACATTTTTCATCATGGCTTTTTCAATTGGAGCGTCCCAGGTGGCATACTTTTTCCCTTCCAGTCCTTTGGGACGGTCCATGCCTTCCCCTTTTCTGGAAATAATACCGGAAGTGTTATGCTGTATGACAGCTGCTATGGCTGTATTTGGAAGTGCATCTTCTCCCGCTACCGCCGGTGCCATGGTATCCTGAAAGGAAACACCCAGCTGGGCTTTTCCCGATGCCACCAGAGCGTCCGCACCGTCTTCCGGTGGCTGTACAATTTCCACTTCTATTCCTTCATCTTCAAAGTATCCCTTTTCCTTGGCCACGTACAGACCGGTATGGTTGGTATTAGGTGTCCAGTCCAGTACAAAAGTCAGCTTTTCTGTTTTATTTTCTGCTTTCTTCTCTTCTTTCTGAGCGCCGGATTGTCCGCAGCCTGTAAAAGCTGTGAGAACTGCTGCACACAAAAGTATCGCAAAACATTTCTTTTTCATGTATCTTTTCTCCTCTGTCTTATTTCACATTTTCCCAGGGCATGGCCTTTTTCTGCAGAATTTCCACCAGTTTCATAAGAAGCAGACTGATAATGGAAATGAGAAAAATCACGGCAAACATTTTATCGTAAGCAAATGCTTTTTTTACCCGTGTCATGTAAACCCCAAGGCCGCTGAAGCCTCCCAGCCATTCAGAAATCACAGCGCCTACTACGGAATAGGACACGGAGATTCTAAGACTGGCAAAAAAATGACTCATGGCTCCCGGCAGCTTAATATAACGAAAAATCTGAAACTCTCCTGCCCCCATAGAACGCATGAGATTTATCATATCTTTATCAGCGGACTGAAAACCATCCAAAAGTCCCACAGTAATGGGAAAAAAAGTCACCACTACAATGAGAATCACCTTTGGCAGCATTTCATACCCAAACCACAGCACCAAAAGGGGTGCAATAGCCACTGTAGGGATAGTCTGGGTCAGAACAATTAAAGGGTAAAAGACTTTATACATCTTTTCAAACCGTTCCATAAGCACCGCCATAAGAAAACCCACGGCAATACCGCAGGCCAGTCCCAGAGCCGCCTCCAAAAGCGTCACCTTTGCATTTTCCATTAAAAGCCCGAAATCTCCAACAAAGGCCTTTCCCACATCCACCGGGGAGGGCAGTATAAAGTTTGGAATCAGCCCTGCCATGGAAACCGCCTGCCAAAGAACCAGAAGTACAGCCAGGGCCGACACAGTCCAGATTTTACTGGTGGTGTTTTGAGACTTTTCTTTCAATGGTAAGCACATCTCCTTCCGGCTTGTAGCTGACCTTAATATAGGCGGCTACAGACGGCGCTCCTGCCTTGACCGCAATATGCTGACATTCTTTTACAATGTCCATGAGTTCGTCATAGTCTCCCTCAATGGTTGTCTCAAAAGGGCCTACATAATAATTATTTCCCGTACTTTTAATATAGGCAATCACTTCGTCTACAATACGGATTAGTTCTTCGTCATCTTTTGCCTCCGGCAACGTCTGGATAGCTACGCTTGCGTTCATGCTTCCTTCCTCCTTATCTCTTTCTGTATAAAAAATCCCTCCAGGGAATACCTGATGGGATTCATGTCTGTATCTGAATCTGTAGATTTTACAAAATGCTTCCTACGCCGGCATTATCCGAATCAGGTATGAGGGTCTAAAACGAATGTGGTTTTATTCTCAGCCGGACTTGCTCCGGCTCCCCTTGCAACGTTCAGTTTACTGTATTTACAATTTTCTGTCAACACTTATTCCCAGACCTCTTTCAATTTCCTTATAGCCTTTTCGATCTCTTCCTCTGTCATAGATGCATAGCCCAGAAGTACCCTTCTTTCCGATTCTTTTTTTATCTTGCTGCTTTCTATCCCGTATTCCGAATATCCATAAACCTGAACCCCCGCCCCCTTTGCCCGCAAAACTGCTTCCTCTTCTGTCAGCCCGTTTGTAAATTCCAGTACCAGATGAAGTCCTGCATATTCTCCCGAAAAAGTGCAGATGCTCCCCATATCCCGCAGAACTTTCACCATTTTGTCATGCTTACTTTTATAGACAGCCCGCATGCGGTTCAAATGCCGCTCATATCCCCCTTCTTTTAGGAATAACTCCAGTATCTTCTGGTCTGCTCTGGACACGGTTACGGAAAAAGGACTTTTCCGCTCTGCATACAGCTCTGCCAGAGACTCTGGCAAGACCATATAACTGACACGAATGGAAGGAGCAATGGATTTTGAAAAAGTTCCCATATAAATCACACGCCCGCCTCTGTCAAATCCCTGCAAAGCCGGAATAGGCTTTCCCCGGTAACGGAATTCGCTGTCGTAATCATCTTCAATGATATAGCGTCCATCCGCTTCCTCGGCCCAGTCCAGAAGTGCCATACGGCGTTTCAAAGGCATAACCGTGCCTGCGGGAAACTGGTGAGAGGGCATCACATAGGCAATCTCTGCACCGGAATCTTTCAAGGAGGAGATACACATACCGCTTTCGTCCTGCTTCACTGCTTTTACCTCATACCCAATGTGCAGAAAATCGTAATATGCAGTCAGGTAGGTATGGTCTTCCATTGCAATCACACGGTTTTTCCCCAGAATGGTTCCCAAGAGCATCAGCAGATAATCATTTCCTGCTCCAATTAAAATCTGCTCCGGGCAGCACCGCATACCTCTGGCCTGATACAGATATTCCGCTACTGCGCTTCGAAATCCATATTCTCCCCAGGGATTTCCCAGCTGAAACAGGGTATCATCATCCTCTGAGAGCACCCGCCGGGCCAGCTTTTTCCAGATATTGTGAGGAAAACCGCCGGGCGCAATGCCGTTTAAAGAAAAATCATACGCACAGTTTTTCTGCTGTCTCTCTGCCTCTTTAACGGGATTCTCTTTTTCTGTTTTCCACTCTTCTTTTCTCTTCCTGCCGGGAACGTAGAGACTGTCTATTTCGCAGATATAGTAGCCTTTGCAGGGAATGGACTCAATATACCCTTCGGATACCAGCTGGTCATAAGCCAAATCCACGGTGCTTCGGCTCACAGCCAGACATCTGGCAAAGGCTCTGGAAGAAGGCAGCTTTTCTCCTGGTATTAAATGCTTCTGCTGCACAGCCCTTTTAATATAGTCACAAATCTGCTCGTAAATCGGCACTTTGCTTTTCGTATCCAGGGGAATTAATAATTCGTTCACAGACTTCTCCTTTACTTTTTGCAAAAAGAGACTGCTTCCTGGGCAGCCTCTTTTTATTATCTAAAACCTTTAAATTACTTATTCATTTTAAAAGAACTCTTCAAAGAAACAATGCGGTTAAATACCGGCGCTCCCGGTTTGCTGTCATGGCAGTCCGCACAGAAAAATCCGTTTCTCACAAACTGGAACCGGTCATAAGCCTCTGCTTTTCCAAGTTCCGGCTCTACCAGGCAGCCTTTGACTACTGTAAGAGAATTTGGATTCAGATTCAGGCTTCCGTCTTCCTTATTGTATACGCCTTTTTCTTCATCCACAATATTTTCATACAGACGGCACTCTGCCTCTACGGCTGTCTCAGCGCAAATCCAGTGAATGGTTCCTTTGACTTTTCTTCCGTCCGGAGAATTTCCGCCTTTGGAGGCCGGGTCATAAGTGCAATGGATAACCGTCACATTTCCCTCTTCATCCTTTTCGCAGCCTGTGCAGGTCACAAAGTACGCATTCATGAGACGTACTTCATTGTCTGGATAGAGACGTTTGTATTTCTTTACCGGAACTTCCATAAAGTCTTCTCTTTCAATATAAAGTTCTCTTCCGAAAGGCACTTTTCTGCTGCCCAGTTCCGGATTTTCCATGTTGTTTGGCACTTCCAGATACTCGATTTCGCCTTCCGGATAGTTGTCAATAACCAGTTTTACCGGGTCTAAAACAGCCATCATACGTGGCGCTTTCATCTTCAAATCCTCACGGATACAATATTCCAGCATAGCGTAATCCACAGAACTGTTAGCCTTTGAAACACCGCAGAGTTCTACGAATTTCTGAATGGATTCCGGTGTAAAGCCTCGTCTTCTAAGAGCCGCAATGGACACCAGACGAGGGTCATCCCATCCGTCTACAATGCCGTCTTCTACCAGCTTTTTGATATAACGTTTTCCTGTCACTACATTGGTCAGGTACAGCTTCGCAAATTCAATCTGCTTTGGCGGATGAGGATATTCCAGTTCCGTTACTACCCAGTCATACAAAGGTCTGTGGTCTTCAAATTCCAAGGTACAGATGGAATGGGTCACACCTTCAATGGCATCTTCAATGGGGTGTGCAAAATCATACATAGGGTAAATGCACCATTTGTCTCCGGTATTGTGGTGTGTCATATGCGCCACACGGTAGATAACCGGGTCACGCATGTTGATATTAGGAGAAGCCATGTCGATTTTGGCGCGGAGTACCTTGCTGCCGTCCTCAAATTCCCCGTTTCTCATTTTTTCAAATAGTTCCAGGTTTTCCTCTGCACTGCGGTTTCTGTAAGGACTTTCCTTGCCCGGCTCTGTCAGTGTTCCTCTGTATTCCCGGATTTCCTCTGCCGTCAAATCGCAGACAAAGGCTTTCCCTTTCTTAATCAGTTTTACAGCGGCTTCGTACATCTGCTCAAAGTAGTCCGAAGCAAAGTACAGACGGTCTTCCCAGTCTGCTCCCAGCCATTTGATATCTTCCTTAATGGACTCCACAAACTCTATTTTTTCTTTGGTAGGATTGGTGTCATCAAAACGCATGTTGAACTTTCCATTGTATTTCTGTGCAAGACCATAGTTTAATAAAATAGACTTTGCATGTCCGATATGCAGGTAACCATTTGGCTCCGGTGGAAACCTGGTGCAGATTTCCTCGTATTTGCCTTCTGCCAGGTCTTTTTCAATAATCTGTTCAATAAAGTTTTTAGAAACGGTTTCTTTTGCTGTTTCTTTTTCCACTTTTTCTTCCTCCGTCTATCGTAATTTCTTCATTTATAGTTTAAGGATTATAGTACCATAAATTCCCGCTTTTTCAAAGGCTTTGCTTTTATTTTTTTATCTGCATTTAAAATTTCACTCCAGAATCATGAAATTTGCCGTGGCAGTGGCTATGAGATTTCCCGTTTTTTCAGACCTGCATTCTGCAGATACACTGCAGATTCTCCGTCCGGCCCGGTCCGCTTTTGCCGTTACCAGCAGGGCATCCTGAGCCATGGCAGGAGAAAGATAATTCAGATTCAGGTTAATGGTAGGAATCCTTTCACTTCCGCTGACGCTGCGCACCGTAACACCACAGGTTGTGTCAATAGCCGTGGCTATAAGACCTCCGTGCATGGTTGCCATGTGGTTTAATTCCCATCTCTGCACCGGGAAACGAAGGGTAACACTTTTTTTCTCGTAATTGCAGGCATAAAATTCCACCTGCATGCGGCTGTACAAATGGTCCGGATCCTTAGGATAAAGCTGTTCCATGCTCTTACGTATTTCCTGTTCCATTTCCCGGTTTCTGCTGTTTTCCATACTGTTTTCCTCCTAATACCGCACTTCCAGCAGGATCAATCCCCTGGCCGGCGCTGTAAATCCCGCCGCTCCTCTGTCGCAGCGTTCCAGAATTTCCATCATTTCCTCTGGCTTTTTCTCTCCTCTTCCCACTTCAATCAAAGTTCCGGTAAGAATTCTTACCATATTATAGAGAAATCCATCCCCTGTATAGGTAATGCGGATTTCCTGCTTTTCTTCCCGGATGTCTATGTTATATATGGTTCTGACCGAAGATTTTTTCATCTTTTTATTGGAACAAAAACTTTTAAAATCATGAGTTCCCGTCAAAAGTTCTGCTGCCTCTCTCATGGCCGGTGCATCCAGATTTTCATGAAGAGGGCACTGGTATTTCCTCTCAAAAACATTCTTGTGAGAACCTGCGGCAATGCGGTACTGGTACACCTTCTGTCTAGCGTTTAAGCGGCTGTGGAAACGATCTGACGCCTGCTTAACCCGAACAATCTCAATGTCCTCCGGGAGATACCGGTTGAGATATTCGCAGATTTCCTCACAAGTCTTTTCCGTGTCCATATGCACATTTGCCACCTGCCCAGCCGCATGCACTCCCGCGTCGGTCCGTCCTGCACCTTGTATAGTCACCGGAGTCTGACACATGCGGGACAAAACCTCTTCGATTTTCCCCTGTATAGTATTATCTGTATCTTTCTGCTTCTGCCAGCCGCCGTACCGAGTACCGTCATATTGTATATCCAAACGATAATTCAAGGTTTTTTCTCTCCCTTCTGAATGGCAATTTTCTTTTCAGAGAATCTGTGTTCACCGGAATGTTTAAGGACTGCATAATATTTTTCGTTGCCGTATGCATGGTTTCCTGATAATCTGCCCCATTTCGCCATAGCACTCTGCTAAATTCATACGCTTTCTTCTTTTCCATATGATTTAAAATTATAGTATAACCAGCTTTTATTGTCTACTTCTTACACCCTATGCAAAGAAATGTTTCCGCAAAAATACATTATACATAAGGCTTTTCTTCTGCCTAATTGTCTTATGTCTGCTTTAAGGAAATTTTGCATGCAAAAAAGGCTCCCCCATCTTTACCGGATAAAAGAGCCTCTATTATCATTTTACCACATTAAATTATCATATTATAAAACCCCAAAGTGTCAATGCATTTCTGCGAATTCTTCTTCCAGAAATTCCAGAAACTGTTTTGTGCAAATTCCCGGCTCTGTATCCGCCCGTCTTACGTAGCCACAAAAAACATCTGCCCCAAAGTCCTCCAATTCCAGCTTGCGAAGCCTGCTTTTCTTACTACAATACAAATCGAATCCAGTGCTGATATTTCCCAGTTCTGTTTTTAAAAGCAGCTGCTTCATGGCATGGGCGCTGTTCACCAAAACACCGTTTAACTCTTTTGCCCCATTCGGTATCTCTCCTTTTAAATGACAGGAATTGAGATTGTAAAAAGAAGGTATTTCTTCTGCCATATTCTGCACCAGGGAAATCTTCTGCAAATCTGCCTTTTTTATGGTTTTTTGTTTATAATACGGACTTTTCGGTCCCACATAAAGGGCTAGCTTTATTTCCCTCAGCAGATGAAATTCCAGCCTCATCTTTTTTAAAAGCCGTTCTGCGGCCTTTTTCTGATGGGAGGAAATGAATACAAGACCAACCTGTGCCTGGCGGTGGGCCGTGCGGTGGATGACCTTATCCAAGGGCCCTTCCCAGTACCTTGCCTGGATCCCTCCCTCTTTTGCATAAAAGGAAGCAAAGATTCCAGCGAAACAACTGCTGGGCATAGCAGCTACTAAAAGAAGCTCCTTCTTTTCCATGTTTTTCACATCCTGAATCGTCTGCAGGCTTTTGAAAATCTCTCTCACCTGTTCGTAAACCAATTCCCCTTCTTTTGTCATCACCACGCCTTTTTTGCTCCGTTTCAGCAGAGTAACCTCCAGACTGGACTCCAGTTTCTGAATGGTCATGCTTACATGAGGCTGGGTAGTGTACAAAAGTTCTGCGGCTTTGCTCAAAGACCCTGCCTCTGCGCTTACCACAAAATACTGCAGTTGTTTCATCTCCATAACTTTTTCTTCCTCTCTTACAGCCGATGGCATGCAGCCAGATGCCCCGGGGCAATTTCTTTCAGTTTGGGTTTTTCTTCCCTGCACGTTTCCGTCCCGTATCTGCAGCGGCTCCAAAAAGGACAGCCCTTTGGCACTTCACAAGGGCTTGGCACTTCTCCTTCCAGACCTTCTATCTCTTTTCGTCTGTCATCCCGGACAGAGAAAAGAGACTGCAGAAGAGCCTGTGTATAGGGATGTGCCCCATGACTGCCAACCTGCTCTCCCGGAATCAGTTCTACCACATGCCCCAAATACATCACCGCAATCTGATGGGCAAAGGACTGCATCAAAGCAATGTCGTGGCAGATAAAGACCATACTGATATGCCTTTCTATCTGAAGTCTTACCAGCAATTCAATCACTGTCTTCTGCACCGAAACGTCCAGTGCTGACGTGGCTTCATCACAAATGAGAATTGAACAAAATCGCTGCGCGATGGCCTGCCAAGGCTGTGGCATAGCGATTTTCTATTTTCTGTAACAAAAAACAGTGGAAAGCAAGTCCTAAAAGTAGTATTGTTAAGTTGCGACACCAAACAATCAA
>DXFK01000204.1 GCA_019114495.1 Candidatus Blautia stercoravium | reverse complement strand
CTCCATTTCATTTTATTCATATCAAATATTTTTGATGTAATGTTCTTTTATAAAAGCCACCCGAAGATGACTTTTATTTACAGCATTTTGTATAACATTCTGATGTTGGTCTGGTGATTTCTGATAATCTTTTTAATGCAAATTCACTTCCAGACTTACTCAGTTTGTAATGTGTCCATTTTCCGTCCTGCCTACTCTCTACAATTCCAGAATCACATAAAATTTTCATGTGATATGACAGGGCAGATTGACCGATTTCCATTTCCTCAATCAATACACAGGCACATTTTTCTCCACTTTTTAAAAGACTCAAAATGCAAAGCCTTTTTTCGTCACAAAGTGCTTTGAAGATTTTTGCATCCTTTGTATAATCATTTTTCATACCCAACACCTCACATCAAATAATTTTGATATGTTTATAATATATCTTGCAATCGAATCTGTCAATAGATATATCAAAATAATCACGTCCGTAACTATAGAGCTGGCCGGAATGTCAGTTATAATGGTACCATTTGTGCTGAATCTAAAGACAGCCGTCTTTGCATTACCCTTACCTTTGCAGAAGAAAAAACAGGGGTTTAAACCTTTTCCAAAAACGTTTATAATAGAGAAAAAACAAGCAGGAGGTTTACCTTATGAATACAGCAGAAGTAATACGGAACCGTCACAGCGTCCGAAAATACAAAAAAGGGGTACAGATTCCCCGAAAAGATATTGAAACCATGCTGGAAGCAGCCATGATGGCTCCAAGCGCCTGCAATACCCGGCCATGGGAATTTGTAGTCGTGGAAAATCCGGAGATTCGAAAACAGATTATGGAAATCAGCCCTTATACCAAAATGCTGGAGACAGCCAGCCTTGCCATTGTGGTCTGCGCCAGACCGGATTTGCAGGAAGGAAGAGGCAGCGGATTTTTCCCTCAGGACTGCGGAGCTGCCATTGAGAACCTGCTTCTGCAGGCAACGGATTTGGGTTACGGCACCTGCTGGTGCGGTTTTTATCCGGTTATGGAACGTGTGGAAAAACTTCGGGATTTGATGAAGGTTTCCAGTGTGCCTCTGGCAGTCATTGCCGTAGGAGAAGCCGATGAAGAGCCGAAAACCCGTGGCTTCTTTGATAAAGAACGGGTTACTTATATAGAATAGGAGCCGCCGGACTATGAAAAACTTGAAGGAATTATTTGAGACCGCAAAAGCTTCTATGGAACAGCAAAAAGACTTCGTCTTTGTTACCGTAATTGCCAGCTCCGGTTCTACCCCCAGAGGTGCCGGTTCCCGCATGCTGGTGCTGCCGGACGGAACCTCTTTTGGCACCATAGGAGGAGGTAGTGTAGAACATACTTCTGTTTTGGAGGCCAAGAAAGCTCTGGCAGAAAAAAAATCTTCCTGTCAGGCCTACCGATTAAGAGAAAATCAGGCCGCTGACCTGGGTATGATATGCGGCGGTGATGTCTCTCTTTATTTTCAATATATTTCATGGAAAAATCAAGATTTTTATCAACTGTGCAGCAGACTTTTAGCAGACTGGGACAAAAATGAAAATTCCTGGCTGCTTCTGGATATTACGGAAGAAACCGGATGGCGGTCTGGTTATTACCAGGAAAATAACGGCCTTTGGGGGATCTCCCTCTCCAACCCCGCCCCTCTTTTAAAGCCCAATGCCACACAGGCAGTCCTAGACGGGCGCAGATATTACAGTGAACCTTTGGTCCGAAAGGGCATGGTTTATGTCTTTGGCGGCGGCCATGTAGCTCAGGAGCTGGTTCCCCTGCTGACACATCTGGAGTTTTCCTGCACTGTGTTCGATGACAGGGAACAATTCAGCAGTCCCCAGCTTTTTCCTGCTGCTGCTAAGTGTATTACCGGGGATTTCACCCGGCTTTCTGACTATTTTGAAATTACGCCAGAGGACTATGTCTGCATTATGACCAGAGGACACCAGTACGATTATCTGGTGCAGCAGCAGGTTTTAAAAACACATGCAAAGTATATCGGTGTCATGGGAAGCAAACGGAAAAAAGCCATTATACGGGAAAAACTTTTGCAAGACGGATTTACGCCCAAAGACCTGGAACGAATTACCACCCCTATCGGACTGGACATTCAGGCAGAAACTCCCAGTGAAATTGCGGTGAGCATTGCCGGAGAACTGATACAGGTACGGGCAAATAACGGATAAGATCCACCTTAAAAAAAACAGACATAGAGCTGAAAAGGGAAGCTTGACGAAACAATCAAGCTTCCCTTTCTCAGTCCACACCGTTTCTGGCGCAAATATCCTTCAGACAGCAATCCTCGCAGTGAGGCTTTGTCCTTGCTGTACACACATCTCTGCCGTGATAAACCAGACGGTGGCAAAAGTCACTGCCTTCTTCAGGAGGAATGATTTTCCAAAGAGCCATCTCCACCTTTTTCGGTTCTTTATATCCGTCTACCAGACCCATGCGATTTACCAGACGAATACAGTGGGTATCTGTGACAATGGCCGGTTTGTGAAACACATCGCCCATAATAAGATTGGCGCTCTTTCTGCCTACGCCGGGCAGCTTTAAGAGCGCATCAAAGTCATCCGGCACTTTTCCCTGATACTCTTCCCAAAGAATTTTCATGCAGGCACTGATGTCTCTGGCCTTGCTTTTTCCTAGTCCGCAGGGACGGACAATCTCTTCGATTTCTTCCGGTTCCGCCAAAGCCAGAGCCTGCACATCCGGGTATTTCTTATAGAGTTCTTCTACCACCACATTCACTCTGGCGTCGGTACACTGGGCGGCCAGACGGACGCTGACCAACAATTTCCAGGCCTGGTCATAGTCCAGCGTACACCCGGCATCCGGATATTCCTGTTTCAGACGCTGAATGATTTCCAGCGCCAGTTTTCGCTTCATTTCTTCTGTATTCTTTGCCATAACTTTATCCCTCTTCTTTCTTTACAGAGTATTATAAATTTTCTGCCAGGGAAAAGCAATGGGACTCTGCCATTTTCTCTGTCTGTTACTTCTGATTGGCCGGTTCTATGGCAATGGATTTCCCCTTGATTTTCACATTTTTCATGGCATGCAGCACAGATTTTGCATATTCCTGGGGTACTTCTACAAAGGTATATTTATCAAACATATCAATGGTGCCAATGAGTTTGCCCGGCATCCCGCTTTCACCTGCCAGCGCTCCCAGAATGTCTCCCGGTTTTGCTTTGTGTTTCTTGCCAATATTAATAAACAGCCGCACCATCCCCGGTTCTTCTGCCCCGGTATCTCCAAAATCCGTCTCTTCCTCTTCTTTTATCTCAGACATGCCGCTCTGCATTTTCAGAAAGGCTGCAGCCATATCCATAGCCGTATAATCCGAATGATTCAGCTTGTCCTGAACAGCGTCAATCATGGCAGTCAAATCTTCCTCTGCAATCATGGTTTCCACATGGTCTAGAATATTTTCAATCTTAGTATTTGCCACGTCATCTAAAGACGGCACTTTCTGCGCATAAATCTTGGTCTTACAGTAACGCTGAATTTCTTTTAGCTTATAAACCTCTTTTCCGGATACAAAGGAAAAAGAACGGCCAATACGGCCTGCACGTCCGGTACGACCAATGCGGTGCACATAGTATTCGTCATCCTGGGGCAGGTCATAGTTAAATACAGCCTCTACCTCGTCCACGTCAATCCCTCTGGCTGCCACATCCGTTGCCACCAGAATATCCGTTTTCCCACTGCGAAAGCCCTGCATGACCCGGTCGCGCTGCTCCTGTTTCATGTCTCCGTGAAGCCCTGCGGCAAAATAGCCTCTCCCCAGAAGGGCTGTCACCAGCAAATCCACCTGTTTCTTAGTATTGCAGAAAATAACAGAGAGCTTCGGTGTATAAATATCCAGCAGGCGGCTCAGCACTTCCTCCTTATTCTTGGGCTTTACTTCGTAGTAAAACTGCTCAATATTTGGCACTGTCAGTTCTTTCTTGGTAACCTTGATAACCTTTGCTTTTTTCTGGAATTTCTTTGTGATTTCCATAATGGCTTTCGGCATGGTGGCAGAAAACAGAACGGTCTGTCTCTCTTCCGGCACCCCTTTTAGAATAGTTTCAATATCATCCCGGAATCCCATATTTAGCATTTCGTCTGCTTCGTCTAAAACCACGGTATGAATCTGGTCCATTTTCACAGTTTTTCTCCGCATATGGTCCATGACACGCCCCGGTGTTCCCACAATAATCTGCACCCCGCTTTTCAGAGAACGAATCTGCTTTACAATTTCCTGGCCGCCGTAAATAGGAAGAACTTTAATGCCATGCATATATTTTGCCAGACTGCGGATTTCCTCCGCTACCTGTATAGCCAGTTCCCTTGTAGGGCACAGGATAATGCTCTGGGGCTTTTTTTCCTTAGGATTGATTTTCTGCAGCAGGGGAATTCCAAAAGCTGCGGTCTTTCCTGTACCGGTCTGGGCCTGTCCGATAATATCCTTTCCTTCCATAATAATGGGAATCGCCTGGGCCTGAATGGGAGAAGCCTCCTCAAAGCCCATATATTTCACAGCTTTTAAAATCTCCGGGCAAAGCTGCAGGTTTTCAAATTTCACATTTTCCATATTTATTCTTTACCTCTTCTTTCTAACTGCCCATAAAAATGGAGTTGCCGCACCGCACATTCTCGACATGCAATCAATGCAACAACTCCATAAATCAAGCAATCGTTTTTCTATCATACCAGAATTGTATCAAATTGTCAAACAGCGGGAGCCTCTCCCAAAACTGCCCGGACACAGTTTGCGGCCGGAAAGTCCTTTTTCCCCATTCCATAGCCGATTTTTTCCATTTTCATTTCCTTCATTCTGCCGTAAGCAGAGGCAAAATATTTGAGAATCGCCGCACCTGTAGGCGTACAAAGCTCCCCTTCTATTCTTCCTGCATTGCAGGGCACTCCCATAAGAATCCGAGCCGTAGCAGGGGCCGGAACCGGAAGCACACCATGAGCGCAGCGCACCTGTCCAAATCCTGTGGTAACAGGGGAAACCAGCACCTGCTCCGGTTTCAGCTCGTGTATCAGCATGACACAGCCTGTAATATCCGCAAGGGCATCTGCCGTACCCACTTCGTGAAAGTGAATTTCTGTAATGTCACGGCCATGCACCTGGCTTTCCGCCTGGGCAAGGATACGGTAAATGTTTTTCACGTCTTCTTTGACAGCCTCATCTGCCTGCAGACGATCAATCTGCTCTGTAATATCCTTCATCCCCGCATGGTGATGATGCCCATGAGAGTGTGTATGTTCGTGGGTATGTCCATGGCGGTGCTCATGCACTTCCTGAAATTCAAGCCCGCTTCCCTGTAAGGATACATCCCCACTTTCTTCTTCAGCGCCGTCCACATCCACAGAAACATGAAGCCCCGTAATCCCGCATTTCACTGCCGGGTTTGCAGACACTTTTACATGGGGAAGCCCCGCCTGATTCAGTTTCTCCAGAAATTTCTCCCGGTCCGGAATCAACTCCAGAAGGGCGCCCATAAGCATGTCTCCGGCGGCTCCCATATTGCACTCTAAATATAAGGTTTTCATTTTCTTCTCCCCTCCAGATGATTTATCATACTTGCCAGATACCCCGCACCGAATCCGTTGTCAATGTTTACCACACTGATACCGCTGGCACAGGAATTCAGCATGGATAAAAGAGCGGAAAGTCCTCCGAAATTCGCCCCGTATCCTACGCTGGTGGGCACTGCAATCACCGGACAGTCTGCCATACCGCCTATGACACTGGCCAGAGCCCCTTCCATACCTGCAATGGCTACAATCACTCTGGCACTCATAATATCCTCAATATGGTCCATCAGCCTGTGCATGCCTGCCACACCTACATCATAAAGACGAACCACTTCATTTCCATACACTTGAGCAGTTAAAGCCGCCTCTTCCGCCACCGGCATATCGCTGGTTCCTCCGGTAGCCACCACGATTTTGCCCACTCCGTCAGGTTTCGGCATTTGTCCCACAATGCCTGTACGGGAAAGATCATCATAATGCAAATCCAGGGAAGCGCCCACATATTCGGCTGCCTCTTTGCTCATTCTGGTAATCAGCACCGTCTTTTCCCTTTCTTCCACCATGGCCTGCGCAATCTTTAAAATCTGTTCTTTTGTTTTTCCAGCACCGTAAATCACTTCTGCCATGCCCTGGCGGATTCCCCTGTGGGTATCCAGCTTGGCAAAGCCCATTTCCTTATAAGGTTCTGTTTTTATCTGAAGCAGAGCATCTTCCGGCTTGACCTGTCCTCCGGCTACCTGCTCCAGCAAATTCTGCAGCTCTTTTTTGTCCATGTATCTCAGGCTCCTTTTCTGTTTGCTTACCTCTATCATACTCCTTAGACCCCGCTCCAGGGCAAGCATTTTTTACTCAAAGGTTTGCATCAAACGTTTGAGCTATTCTATTTTTCTGATTTTTCTCCTATTTGCGTTACTTTACATTTTACTGGAACCAGATTTTTCTGTCAACTGCCAATGAGCGACAGCTGTCGGCAGACCTCTGCCGCATCCAAAATATGGCTGGGTTCGGTCTCATGCGTCCCCGGTGCGCCTGCCGTTATCAGAATATATTCCTTTCCCCCTACGCTTAAAAGGCTTCCCAGACAAAGCCCGGCTTCCGAGGTATAGCCTGTCTTTCCGCCCAGGATTCCCGGCTCGGAAATTCCGTTCTGCTCCATTTCCTGGCGCATAGTGCTGTACACGGTAAATCCTTCCGGATGGGAAGCTGTGGGAGCCATACTATGACTTTTTGCAGTGAAAATTTCATAAAACTCCTGATTTTTTAATGCATATTTCAAAAGCAGGGACAAATCTTCTGCTGTGGTGTAATGGTCCTTGTCATGAAGTCCGGTTACATTTTTAAAATTGGTATGTTTCATTCCCAATTTCTTTGCCTTCTGATTCATCTCCTTTACAAAAGCCTCCTCCGAGTCGTTGCAAACCCTTGCTAAAGCTTCACAGCACTCCGCTCCTGAAGGCAGCAGCGCACCGTATAGCAAATCCCCGTAAGAAACCTGGTCTTGAGGGGCAAAACCCGCCATGGACGCTCCCTGGGCATATAATTCCTGGAACATATCTCCGTCAAGAACCGTTGTGTCATCCAGATTATCCAATTTCTCCATGGCAAGAACCGCTGTCATGATTTTAGTAAGAGACGCAGGATAAATCCGTTCATTGCCTTTTTTTCAGTCAGAATTTTTCCGGTGGAAAGATCCGTCAGCACGGCTGCTTTGCTGGAGAGTTTTTGGAGATTTATATTTCCGGATATGATCTCCTGTTCTGTTTTACTGTTCTTTTGCAGTAAATTCCCGGTCGCCCAGGTTCCCAACCCCAAAATCCCATAAGTCACTGTCAGAAATAGGATAAACCCCATCAGTATATGCTTTCTCCTTTTTCTTCTTCGTCTCTTTGACATGAAAAACACCATCCTTTTCGTTTATTCTACAGATTTCTGTCTGCATCTAATGTAACAAACATAAAAGAATGGTGTTTTAAGATTTTCCTGTGTATTTCCTAAGATTTTATTAATTCGGGGATTTTTCCGGCAGTGTCACCCGAAAAACTGTTTTCTCCTGGTTACTTTCCGCCGAGATACTTCCCCCATGAAGCTCCACAATTTCCTTTGCAATGGCAAGCCCAAGACCTGCCCCTCCCGTATTGCTTTTTCTGGCCTCATCCATACGGAAAAATTTCTGAAAAATCAAATCCAGTTTCTGCTTCGGAATGGTTTTTCCATGATTTTCAAAAGAAATCACAGCCTGTTCCTCCTGCTGCTCTCCTCTTACTACAATTTCTGTGCCCGGATAGCTGTAAGCAATGGCATTGTTCAGCAGGTTATTGAAAACCCTGGCCAGTTTCTGCGGATCCGCATATACGAAAAATTCCTGAGGCAATTCGAGGCGGACCGTATTGTGCCCGGATGACAACACAGGATAAAATTCTTCTGTCATCTGTATCATCATATAAGACACATCCAGATTTTCTTTTTCCAGCACCATATTCTGCAGATTATACCTGGTAATTTCAAAAAATTCCTCTATCAGACTGTCCAGACGTTCTGCCTTTCCAAGCGCAGTATGCACATATTTTTCTCTCTGTGCCGCAGGCATATCCGGCGCCTCCTCTAAAAGATTCAGATATCCAAGCACCGAAGTCAGGGGGGTTTTCAAATCATGGGCCAGGTAAGTAATCAAATCATTCTTCTTCTGGGCCTCTTCCTTTAAATGCCGTTCCTTTTTCTGCATATCCGCCTTTATCTGCACAATCTGGGCGCTGACCTGGGCATATTCCGAAGGAAAAATTTCCTCTGCTTCCAGTTCACTGCGCATATACTGATGAATCTTCCGGCTGGTATCCAAAAGAAGTTTCTCTGCTTTTCGCTTCTGGCTGAAATAAGAGACAAAAGCCAAAGACAGGGCAAAGACGGCCGCCGCCAGCAGAAAAACTTTTGCCAGAAAAGGTTTTAACACACCCCAGTCAATTTGACGCTCTACATAAGCCGTATTCCCCTGATAAACGGTCTGCTCATATACAAAGCGGTGGGTAAACCAGTCCACAAAAGCCCCGTTAAAAAACACATCGGCCATATAATAAATGGTATAGCAGATAAGGGGAACCGCTATAAGCCCAGCAAATAACTTGATATACCGAAGACGTTTGGTTTTCCGTCCTTTAGTTTTCAATTTTGTAACCGCACCCCCAGACCGTCTTAATGTACTTGGGCTTTTCAAAGGAATCCTGCATTTTCTCCCTTAAATGCCGTATGTGAACTGTAATGGTATTGTTGCTCTTGCTGTAATATTCGTCCTGCCAGATTTGATGAAACAATTCCTCGGAGCTGACTACCTTCCCCTTCTCTTCACAGAGAATCGCCAAGATGGCAAACTCCGTAGGAGTCAGGCAAAGAGGGCGTTCATTTAAAGTACACTCATGGGTTTTCTTATTCAGCACCAGTCCCTTATGTATAAGAATCTCCCCTGCCTCCTGCACAGTTCCGGTGTTATACCGCTTGTATCGACGGAGCTGGGCTTTAATTCGCGCCACCAGTTCCAAGGGCAGAAAAGGCTTTGTCATATAATCATCTGCCCCCAGAGCCAGACCGTTAATCTTATCCAGTTCCCCGTTTTTTGCCGTAAGCATAATAATAGGATAATTGTGCTTTTCCCGAATTTTCCGGCAAAGGGTAAGACCGCTGATATCCGGCATCATAACGTCCAGAACAGCCAAATCCGGCACTTCGGTCTCAATGCAGGCCAGAGCCTCTTTGGAATCGTAAAATTTCAGTACCTGAAAACCCTCGTTCTCCAAATAGACCTCTATTAAATCTGCGATTTCCTGTTCATCATCTGCAACCAGTATTTTTTCTCTCATCATCGGCCCTTTTCTTCCAATTCCCGCCAAAGCTGCGTCATGGTTTTCCCTAAAAGAGGGTGTCTTTCGTACGGTGCAATTTCACACATGGGCTTTAATACGAAATCCCGAAGCTGCATTTCCACATGGGGAATGATTAAATCCTCTGTCTCCAGCACTTCGTCATCGTACAGAAGAATATCCAAATCCAAGGTTCTGGGACCCCAGTGAATGAACCGTTCCCTGTGGGCGTTCTGTTCAATTTCATGCAGACGTTCTAAAAGCTCCTGAGGAGACAGCAGAGTTTTCAGTTTCAGGCAGGCATTTAAGAAATCGTCCTGCTCCACACCGCCATAAGGCTCTGTCACCCGATAGGAAGATACCTTTTCCACCTGACAGTCTTTTGTGCTGTCCAGTTCTTTGATAGCTTGGTTTAAATACCCCTCTTTATCTCCCAGATTGGAGCCAAGGCCCAGATAAGCCGTATGCCAGAACCGGGTAATTTTCACGGAAACCGTTTCCAGAGGCAGTCCCACCGGCGCCCAGGGTTTTTTCAGTTCCAAAGTCACACCCTTTAAAAGAGGATACTGCAGCAACACCTCTTCTGCCAGGTCTTCTGCTGCCGCCTCAATAAGTTTCCGGGGATGTTTTTTTGTATAGGCTGTCATAAAGCTGCTGACTTCCCCGTAATGCACAGATTCTTCCAGACAGTCCTTTTTCCCCGCTTTTCTGGTATCCACATACATGGTAAGGGAAATCACAAATTTCTGTCCCAGACTGGTTTCCTCCGGAAAGACTCCGTGATTGGCAAAGACTTCCAGATTTTCCACATGAATTTCATCATACTGCAATGTTTTCATGGTTTATTTCCCTTCCCTTAAAATGGCCTGCGTCATGCGGATAGCCCTTAAATTTTCTTTTACATCGTGGACACGGACAAAGGCTGCTCTTTTCTGTACACCCAGAACCGTAGTCACTAAAGTTCCCTCCACACGCTCGTCAGAAGGCAAATCCAAAGCCGTTCCGATAACGGATTTCCGGGAAGTGGCCAGCAGTACCGGATAGCCCAGTTCTGCCAAACGTTCCAAGTTATGAATAGCCATCAGATTGTGCTCATATGTTTTCCCGAATCCCACGCCTGGGTCCAGAATGATTTTGTCATCGGCAATACCTGCTTTTTTGGCGATAGCGAGAGACTCCCGCATATCCTGGCACATGTCATCTAGGAAGTTGTTGTATTCAGCATTCTCCCGATTGTGCATCAAACAGCAGGGCACCTGATATTTGGCAATCAGTTCGGCAACTTTTGCGTCATATTTCAATCCCCAGATATCATTGACCAAGTCTGCCCCTGCCTTTAAAGCCGCTTCCACTACTTCTCCTTTATAGCTGTCAATGGATACTGGAATGTCAAATTCCTTTTTCACCATTTCAATCACCGGCACTACCCGGTGGATTTCTTCCTGAATGGAAATCTGCACATGACCGGGGCGGGTGGATTCTCCCCCAATATCAATAATGGCCGCACCTTCCGCAATCATGTCTGCCGTGTGCTTTTTTGCCTTTTCTATATCATTCCACTTGCCCCCGTCAGAAAAAGAATCTGGGGTTACGTTGAGAATTCCCATAATGGAACAGTCATGTTCCACATCAAACATACGATTTCCGATTTTCATCATAAGAAGTTCCTCCTAGCTTACACCTCTATGGTAAGATTTTTCTTTTCTGTGCTCCATTTACATTCTGCCTGCACCTGGCAAAAGAGACAGGCCCTGGATTTCTTGTCGGCTCTGTATAAGAGTCCGGCCAAATCGTCCCTGGTTACGGTATCTGCTGTTCTGTGACTAGAAATTGCTTTCAGAATGGCGCTCTGTTCCTCTTTTGTATAACCGCAGTCCGGCAGAATTTTCCCGGCCAGAAGCCGGCTACCCTGATCATGGGGAATGTTTTGGGTATATTCCAGTCCTCTTCCGATATCATGAAGCAAAGCAGCACCATAAATCAGTTCCCTGTCAAAGCCCAGCCCCTTTTCCAGATTTTCAATATAAGCCAGTCTTGCCACATCCAAAAAATGCGCCACATCATGACCGCAGAAAATCCGATCCTTTTCCAGTTCTTTTATCTCCGCTGCTGCCTTCTGCCACAGCTGATGGCTGCAGATTTTATTCACTCTGTCCATTGTTATCTTCTCTCCAGCATACGGTAGAAATTGTTCTGCAACTTTTCATTGTCCTCAAAAATGCCTCTGGTAACCACAGTAACGGTTTTTGTGCCCGGTTTTTTAATACCCCGCATGGTCATGCACATATGCTCTGCCTCCACAAGTACCATAACGCCCTGAGGCTTCAGCTCCTCCATAAAAGCGTCCGCTACCTGCGCGGTCAGACGCTCCTGCAGCTGAAAACGCTTTGCAAACATTTCGACAGTTCTTGCCATCTTGCTCAGTCCTACCACTTCGCCGTTTGGAATATAGGCAATGGCTGCGGTACCGTAGAACGGCAGCATATGGTGTTCGCAGAAGGAATAGAAATGAATGTCCTTTTCCAGTACCATATCGTTGTTGTCTACATGAAACCTCTTTTTCAGATGTTTTGCCACATCATCTGTATAACCTGCTGCCAGTTCCTTATACATTCTGGCAATCCGATCCGGAGTCTCTAAAAGTCCCTCCCGGTTAATATCTTCTCCGATTCCTTCCAGAATCAGTCTTACGCCTTCTTCGATTTTTTCTTTATCCATTTTATTCTTCGTCATTTTCCTTACCCTCACATGAAATAGAGTTTACTGCATCCTTTAAAAAAGACAGGGAACCAAAGATAATCACTGCGTCTTCTTTGCCCGCACGTTCCAGAGTCTTTTGGACTGCTTCTTGGATACTTTTGGCTGCCTCCACAGACGGATTTACCTCTGCTACCGCGTCCCGCAGTTCTTCGGCCGGCAGAGCCCGGGGATTTCCCGGTGTTTCCACGGTTATAATATCCTTTGCATAAGGTGCGGTCAATTCGATAATTTTCCGGTAGTCTTTATCTCTAAACACACCGAAAATATAATGCAGGTTTCTGTCCTTATAATACAATTCTATGGAACACTTTAATTCCAGAGCTGCAGCAGGATTGTGCGCACCATCCAGAATCACATCCGGATTTTGGGCAATCCGTGTAAACCTGCCTCTCCAACAAGCCTTGTACATACCTGCCCGAACCTGCTCGTCAGAAAGAACGAAGCCTATTTCCCGCAAAGCCTCCACAGCCTCCAGCGCCAAAGCACCATTTTCGACCTGATAACTTCCGGCCAGAGAAATTGTTACCTCTTTCCACTTGCCGTAGGTAAAGCTCTGCCTGGAAAGTCCATAGGAAACCTGGGTTATCTGTTCCCGCTTTACCGTCCGCAGACAGCAATGCTGTCTTTTGCAGGTTTCTTCTATCACCTTTTGGGCTTCTTCCTTCTGGGCTGCACAGACAACCTGGGTATGAGGCTTAATAATACCTGCCTTCTGCACGGCAATTTTCTCCAGAGTATCACCCAGAAATTCCATGTGGTCCATACTAATAGAGGTAATGACCTCCAAAAGTGTGGTGGTAATCACATTGGTAGCATCCAGAGACCCTCCAAGGCCTGTCTCCAGCACTACCACATCACATTTTTTCTCCTTAAAATAGAGAAAAGCCAAAGCAGTCTCCACCTCGAAAATCGTAGGTGTTCCCGCATGCTGCTCCGCCATGTCTTTCACAGCCTCTGAAATAGCTGTCACATAACGGGCAAGAGATTCTTTTTCAATTTCTTTCTCATCGACCTGAATCCGTTCCCGATAAGAAAACAGTGTAGGGGATATGTATCTTCCTGTGCGATATCCCGCGCCGGACAGTATCGTTGAAAGATAAGCCAGCACAGACCCTTTCCCATTTGTTCCGGAAATGTGGATAAACTTTAAATCTTCCTGGGGATTACCAAGTCTGACCAACAGCTCTTTCATATTCTCCAAGCCAAGTACACTTCCGTATTTGGAAATTTCATCCAAATATACTCTTGCTTCTTTGTAATTCATATTACTCCTATCCGAGACGATTTCCCACCTCTTAATCTATTACAGCCCCTATTATATCCCTTTTCCCCCCATATCTCAACGAGATATTTCAGTAAGTGCCTTTTTAAATTGACAGGCAAAAAGAACCGCTGTAAAAATCACTGCAAAAGTGTCTGCCACCGGTTCTGCCATATAGACTGCTTTCGTCTTATCCCCGTCAAAAATCAGGGGCATAAGGTAAATCAGAGGAATCAGCAGCACAAATTTTCTCATAACGGCCACAATGATAGAGGCCTTTGCGTTTCCGATTGACATAAAAGTCATCTGACACGCCATCTGAATACCGAAAATAAACAGAGCGGCCATATAGACACGCAGCGCAGTCTCTGTAAAATCCATCAGGGTTCCGTCAGAAGTAAACATTCCGGCAAAACCCCTTGGGAACAGCATAACCAGTCCCTGCAGCGGCAGCATAGCAAACTGCATCACACTGGTAAGAATCGTCATGGCGCCTACGGCAATGTCTCCACCGTACCTCTGCAAAGAAGAGTTAAAGCAGATGGAAATAATACTTTCACTGGCCTGCATAACAAAAACAGAAGAACCCAAAGCAATACACGGAAAAATACCAAGGGTAAGCTGTACAAAAATAGTTCCCAGTGCCTAAATATTCATATAGCTGACACCGTACTCAATGGTGTCCCCACTGGCCCCAAAGGCCATGAGAAAATCCCGATTCCACAGCAGCACGGCTGTTAAAATAACGGAAATCACTATCTGCAAAGTAAAGCAGTTGCCCAGAATTTTCTCCGCAGACTCGTTGTCACCTTTCCCCATGGCAATAGAGGCTCTGGGGGAACCGCCGTTTCCAACCAGCGCCGCAAAGGCAGACACAATCATAATTAAAGGCATACTTCATGAAGATTCATTCCTTTCTCAATATTTTCCATGAGCTGTCTGTTTATTCTCTCATATATCTCTTTTTCATCCCCGGAAAGACCGGCCAAAAGCTGATCCTCAAACTTTTTGTTCACCTTCTCAATTCCGTTGCAAATGGGAATTGCCGCCTCCTCCAAAGACAAATGCACTTTTCTGCGGTCCATTGTGTCAGTGTTTCGTTTTACAAGCCCTTTTTTTGCCAAAAGCTCCACGCCCTCGGACACATTTCCCTTTGGAAACCTTCGCAGCTCCACAATTTCTGCAGCAGTATCCTTTCCCGGATTATTATACAGAAATCCGATAATGGCAATTTCTATCTGTGAAAGTCCATATTCTCCTCGAATACTTTCCAGACACTGCTCATACAGCTTTGTCACACACCGCATCAACAGCCGCATATCTGATGCTTCCGGTCTCATTTTCCACCTCTCCTTTCCCGTTTATAATAGTTCTAAAAAGAACTGTTTTTCAAAGAACTATTGTAGGCCTTTTTTCTTTTTTATCAAGACTTTGCCATATTGAGGAAATTTCTCCGGCACAGTATG
>DXFK01000203.1 GCA_019114495.1 Candidatus Blautia stercoravium | reverse complement strand
AACTATAAAGGAATCTTATGTCTGGAGAGCACCATTGCCTGGGGCTTTTATACGCTGGGACTGTTTCTTTTCCTTCACAAAGGTGTGGAACGGGTAGTGGAGAGTTATTCCTTCCAGACAGGAACCAGACTGGGCGGAGTTCTGCTGCTGCTTTTTGCAGTGGATTTTGCCCATGCACTGTACCAAAAGAAAAAAGATTGTATTCCCGATTCTTTCCAGGAGTTTAAAGAAGAAATTCTGGCTTTCCGCTGGAGATAAGGCTCTGTTGTCATAAATGCCGGAGCTTTTGCTTACAATGCTATAAGAGTAAATGCGAAGGCAGGATAAAAATGGGCAGAAAAGCAGCGGTATTACTGAGCTTCATGCTGGTGTTCTCTGTTTTGCTGACAGGATTTCCAAAAAAAGTTCTGGCAGAGGAGGGAGAACTGATTACAGCGCCTCATGGTGTGCTGATGGAGGCATCTACCGGAAAAGTTATTTATGAAAAGGACATGGATACCAGAGTAAAGCCGGCCAGTATCACCAAGATTATGACCTTGCTTCTGATTTTTGATGAGCTGGAAAAGGGAAATTTACATATGGAAGACCAGGTGGTGACCAGCGCTTATGCCAAGTCTATGGGAGGCTCCCAGGTGTTTTTGGAAGAGGGCGAAAAGCAGAGCGTGGAAACTATGATAAAGTGTATTGTCATTGCTTCGGGCAATGATGCCAGTGTGGCTATGGCCGAGCATATTGCGGGCAGTGAAAGTGAATTTGTGAAACGGATGAACGAGAGAGCAGCAGGACTTGGAATGGAGAATACCCATTTTGAGGACTGCTGCGGTCTTACGGAGTCCGATAATCACTATACCAGTGCCCATGACGTGGCGCTAATGTCCAGAGAGTTAGTGACGAAATACCCGAAAATTCTGGAATATTCGTCTGTGTGGATGGAAAATATTACTCATGTCACTGATAAGGGAAGCAGTGAGTTTGGGCTTACCAACACCAATAAACTGGTGCGCAGTTACGACGGCTGTGTGGGGCTGAAAACCGGCAGCACCAGCGTGGCAAAATACTGTGTGTCTGCAGTGGCCAGGCGAAACGGAATCACCCTTATCAGTGTGGTTATGACAGCGCCGGATTACAAGGTGCGTTTTAAAGATGCGGCTGCCATGCTGAATCTGGGCTTTGGAAGCTGTAAACTCTATACGGACGAGAATACAAAGTCGCCGGGGACTGTACAGATAAAAGGCGGAATTTTAGAGGAAATATCCTGCAGTTATAAAGAGAAATTCTCCTATCTGGATACCAGCGGGGCGAATATAGATTCCATTCAAAAGAAAATCTATATGAAGAAAACCGCAGAGGCGCCGGTGAAGAAGGGTGAGAAGGCGGGAAGGGTTGATTATTATCTGGACGGGAAGAAAATCGGAAGCGTAGACCTTGTCTTTGATGGGGATGTAAAGAGGGCGAAATACTGGGATTATGTTGAAAAAATCTGGAAAATTTTCATGCAGGGAAGGTCAAAAAATATTACTGAAAAGAAATAAAAAACATGTTGAAAGTCGGATTGCTTTATACTATAATAAGCCAAAGTTACCGAAAAAGATTTTAATTTGAGAGAGGGGTTTACTTTGGAGAAAGAACAATTACAGACAGACATGACAGCCGGAAGTCCGATGAAAATCATTTTGAACTTTACCATTCCTATTTTCATCGGAAATATGTTTCAGCAGCTTTACAGTATGGCGGATACCGTCATTGTGGGAAAGTTTGTGGGGACAAAGGCTCTGGCTGCAGTGGGAAGCGTAGGAACGATTATGTTTCTGATTTTGGGGTTTCTGCAGGGGCTGACTGCCGGTTTTTCCGTGCTGACAGCTCAGAGATTCGGCGCAGGAGACATGGACGGCATGCGGAAAACCGTGGGAACGGCTACGGTGCTTTCCGTAGGAATTACAGTGGTGATGACAGCGGGAAGTATGCTGACGATGAAACCGCTTCTGGTATTTATGCATACGCCGGATGATATTTTTCAGGATGCCTATGCCTATATTATGATTATCTGCGCAGGAATTGCGGCTACGGTGCTTTACAACCTGCTGTCCGGTATTTTGAGGGCTCTTGGAGACAGCAAGACACCGCTGTATTTTCTGATTTTATCGGCAGCCTTAAACGTAGGGCTGGATTTGCTGCTGATTATTGTATTTCACATGGGAGCGGCAGGCGCAGCTTATGCTACTGTGATTTCCCAGGCAGTATCCGGTATCGGGTGTCTGCTGTATATTATAAAAAAGGTGCCGCTTTTGAAGCTGCACAGAGGCGACTTTAAGGTGGAATCGTATATGGCAAAAATGCAGCTGGCTATTGGGCTTCCCATGGCGCTGCAGTATTCTATTACCGCCATTGGAACCATGATGGTGCAGTCTGCTCTGAATCTGCTGGGCTCTATGTCTGTGGCAGCTTTTACTGCGGCCAATAAGATTGAGCAGTTGGGAACCCAGGCTTATGTGGCTTTGGGAACAACCATGGCGACCTACTGTGCCCAGAATATGGGCGCTGGGGAAATTAAGAGAATCCGTCAGGGATTCCGGGCGGCTACCATTATCGGTAGTATTTACAGCGTGATTCTGGCAATCCCTGTTGTGACGGTGGGAAAATATCTGGTGTACTTCTTTGTGTCCGGCGATGTGTCCGGCATTATGGGGCAGGCAGATATTTATCTGAAATGTGTGGGAATATTCCTGATCCCTCTCACCATTGTCAATGTGTACCGGAATGGAATCCAGGGTATGGGCTACGGTCTGCTTCCTATGATGGCAGGTGTGGCGGAACTTGCAGGAAGAGGTGTTGTGGCTGTGATTGCAGCCTGGAAGCACAGCTATTTGGGAGCCTGTCTGGCCAGTCCCAGTGCCTGGGTGCTGGCAGGAGGACTTCTGCTTGTCATGTACTTTAGAATTATGAAACATCAGGAGAGATATTTTGCTTAAAAAATTCAAAACGGTCAAGTATGAAATAAAATCTGACAAACTGAAACAGCAGGGCTTTCGCGCTGCTGTTATCAGTGATTTGCACAATGTGGAATTTGGGGAGAAAAATCAGCGGCTGCTTCAAAAACTGGAAGAAGAACAGCCGGATATATTGCTGCTTGCAGGCGACATGGTTCTTGGGAAAAAAGAGGCCTCTGTCAGGGCTGCTTATGATTTCCTCCGTCAGGCGGTGAAGATTGTCCCTGTGTTTTATGGACTTGGCAATCATGAGCAGCGTATGAAGCAGAAACCGGAGGTTTTCGGAAGAGATTATCTGCTGTTTGAGAAGAAGATTCAGCGCCTGGGCGTCATTATGCTGGAAAATGCCACGAAAGCGTATGACATTAAAGGGGAAAAGCTGCTGATTTCCGGACTTATGCTGCCTTACTCCTATTATGACAAAAGGGGGAAGAAGCAGCTTGAAAAGCGGGACATAAATCGTCTGGTGGGAAAATCCTCCAAAGAGCAGTTTCATATTCTGTTGGCCCATACCCCTAAGTATGGAGACGCTTATCTGGATTGGGGCGGGGATTTGATTCTGGCAGGACATTACCATGGTGGTACCATAAGACTGCCTTTCTTTGGCGGTGTCATCAGTCCGGATTTCCGTCTTTTTCCCAAATACTGCAGGGGGCATTTCCAGAAGGAAGAAAGCCATCTGGTGGTGAGCGCTGGATTGGGCGAACATACCGTCCCGCTGCGGATTTTTAATCCCAGGGAACTTTTGCTCATAGACTGCCTGCCTAAAAGCCGGGGATAGGGTGGACTTTTGGAGAAAAATAGTGTAAAATGGCTTTCAGCGGTAAAAAGCAGGAAGAGGTAGAACAATATGGGAATCCCGGTAAAGCTGCAGGTGTTTGAAGGTCCTCTGGACCTTTTGCTTCACTTGATTGAAAAAAACAAAGTGAATATTTATGATATTCCCATTGTAGAGATTACAGACCAGTACATGGAATACATTCATGCCATGGAACGGGAAGACTTAAATATTATGAGCGAATTCATGGTTATGGCGGCAACGCTGATTTCCATTAAGTGCAGAATGCTTTTGCCAAGAGAGGTGAATGAAGAAGGGGAAGAGGAAGACCCCAGGGAAGAACTGGTGCGCCAGCTTCTGGAATATAAAATGTATAAATATATGTCTTATGAACTGCGGGATCGTATGGCTGCGGCAGCAAAAAATGTATACAAACTGCCAACCATTCCGGAGGAAGTGCTGGCTTATCGGGAACCGGTGGATACTACAGATTTGCTGTCCGGGCTGACCCTGAAGAAGCTGAATACGATTTTTCAGAGCGTCATACGCAGGCAGGAGGACAAGGTAGACCCCATCCGAAGTAAATTTGGAAAAATCGAGAAGGAAGAGGTCAGTCTGCCGGATAAGATGGAAGAGGTGAGGGAATATGCCAGAGTGCACAGGCATTTCGGCTTCCGGGATTTGCTCAGCCGGCAGCCCAGCAAGGTCCAGGTTATTGTTACCTTTCTGGCTATTCTGGAATTGATGAAAATGGGCATTATCCACATCAGCCAGAGATATATTTTTGACGAGATAGAAATAGAAGCCCTTCAGGAGGAAAGATAGAACATGGAACTGAAAAAACTGGAAGGGGCCATAGAAGCGCTGCTGTTTGCCATGGGAGAGTCCGTGGAGTTAAGTGCACTGGCTAAGGCTATTGGACACGATACGGAGACTACAGCGAAAATCGTACGGAATATGATGTTAAGGTACCAGGAGGAAGACCGGGGTATTAAGATTATTGAATTGGAGAACGCATTTCAGATGTGTACCAAGGAAGAGTATTATGATTATCTGGTGAAAATGGCGCTGCAGCCGAAAAAAGCTGTACTTTCCGATGTCATGCTGGAAACCCTGTCTATCATTGCCTATAAGCAGCCGGTGACCAAGCTGGAAATTGAGAAAATCCGGGGCGTAAAGTGTGACCATGCCATTGCCAAGCTGATGGAATATGGACTGGTGCAGGAAGTAGGCCGTCTGGACGCGCCGGGAAGGCCTATCCTTCTGGGAACCACAGAGGAGTTTTTGAGAAACTTCGGGGTGCAGGGGCTGGACGAACTGCCGGAAATCGACCCGGTACAGATGGAGGACTTCAAGGCAGAAGCGGAAGAAGAGATTCAGCTGCAGCTGAATGTATAAGGAAACAGAAAAGATATTGCAAAACCAAGGGGGTTTTGTGGTATCTTTTTTTGTACCTACACATAAGTTTTAAGAAGAGGAGACAGGACTATGAAAAAAAGAAGACACCCTTTTCTTTTATTTTTGATGGTTGTTTTCTGCATAGAGTTCTTTCTGACTGGAACGGTATGCTATGCAGATACAGAAGCAAAAGAGGTAGGAAGCCTTTACGCTCTGTCTGCCGTATTGATGGACGGAGATTCCGGGCGGATTCTTTACGCAAAAAACGGAGACGAAAAAAGGCCCATGGCCAGCACTACGAAAATCATGACCTGTATTCTGGTTCTGGAAAACAGCCGCCTGGATGAAACGGCAGAGGTTTCCGCTTATGCGGCTTCCATGCCCCAAGTCCGTTTGGGGGTACAGCCCAAGGAGCGGTATCTGACAGGGGATTTGCTCTATTCCCTCATGTTGGAAAGCCACAACGACGCGGCCGTGGTGCTGGCTGAACATGTGGCAGGCAGTGTGGAAGCATTTGCGGCTCTTATGAATGAAAAGGCAGAAGAAATTGGGTGTAAAGACACCTGGTTTATTACGCCAAACGGCCTGGACGCACAGGAGGAGACGAAAGATGGTATCCGGGAACACAGTACCACGGCCGCGGACCTGGCCCGGATTCTGCGCTATTGTATCAGTGAATCCCCTAAGAGGGAAGAGTTTCTTGCAATTACGGGAACACCTTCCTATAGTTTTTCTGATTGCGATGGAAAACGGACGTTTTCCTGCAGTAATCACAATTCATTTCTTACCATGATGGAAGGCGCATTCACCGGGAAAACAGGGTTTACAGCCAAAGCAGGCTATTGTTATGTAGGGGCCTTAAAACGGGATAACCGAACCTTTATTGTGGCGCTTTTAGGCTGTGGATGGCCCAACAACAAAGGGTATAAATGGGCGGATACCAGAAAACTTATGGAGTATGGTCTAAAGAATTATACCCTGCATTCCCTTTCGGAATCCGTAAGACCTTCTGTCCCTGAAGAATTGCCGGTGGAGAACGGACAAAGCCGGATTCTGGGAGAAATGAGTGAGGTTCCCCTTGTATGCAGTCAGGGAGAAGACCGGCAGGTGCTCCTAAAAGAGGGAGAAACCATTGAAGTCACCTATGAAGGGGTGTCAGGCCTTTCGGCCCCGGTAAAAAGAGGGGAGCAAATCGGCAAACTGACCTATGCTACAGAGGGATGGATATGGAAAACCGAAGAAATTACGGCAAAGGAAGATGTAGAGGCAATCACGTTTGACTGGTGCCTGAAACAAACCGTAAAAAGATTTGCAGCCGGTTGAAAAAAAGACGGGACATGATAAAATAAAAGAAGCAAACAAAAAACCACAAAAGAAAGGAAATCTGGCTATGAACGAAATTATGAAAAATATTCTGACAAGAAGAAGTATCCGGGGGTTTCAGGAAAAAGAAATTCCGAAAGAAGAACTGGGACAGATTGTGCAGGCAGGACTTTACGCTCCCAGCGGACACAATTACCAGACCTGGAAATTTACAGTTGTGACCAACAAAGAGGAAATACAGAAGCTTGCAGAAGTCATAGGGGAGAAGCTGAAAAGAGAGCATTACGACATGTATCAGCCCCAGGTACTTTTGATACCTTCCAATAAAAAAGACAATCCCCATGCCATGGAGGATAATGCCTGCGCGCTGGAAAATATTTTTCTGGCAGCCCATTCTTTCGGTGTGGGTTCTGTGTGGATTAATCAGTTGAGAGACGTATGTGAAGAGGAGGAAGTCCGGGAAATACTGAGAGGTTGGGAGATTCCCGATGACCATCAGGTGTTCGGCATGGCGGCTCTTGGATATGCGGAAACAGAGCCAAAGCAGGATGTAAAGAAAATTGGGACGGTACATTATGTGGAATAAAACAGTTGTAATGAATTTTTCCGGTATTTATCTTCAGGAGGACTGCTTTGAAGAACAGGGAACCTGGCTGGATATGACAGATTTGGAAGGCGTGAACTGTTACTGCACGGAGGAAGCAGCAGAAATCATACGGCAGCGTATCCGTAAGTTCAGATGGGAGGGAATTCATTTTCTGGATTCTGGAAACTATCATTATCTGAGTAAATTCTGGCTGGAAAAAATACAGGAGCCTTTTGCTCTGCTGGTTTTTGACCACCACACAGATATGCAGGAGGCTGCATTTTTCGGCCTGCTTTCCTGCGGAAGCTGGGGAAGAGAGGTGTTGGATACCAACGAAAATCTGCGGGACATGTGTATTGCAGGTCCTTCCCTGTCAGCCTTTGCAGAGTGTCAGGCAGAGGAAAGAGGTGTGACTGCTGTAGCGGAAGAAGAACTCTCCCAAAACGGAGAAGAAAAGCTGCTGGACTGGCTGAAAAGCAGTCAGCTGCCCCTGTATCTTTCCATTGATAAAGATATTCTGACAGAAGAAGAGGCCAGAACCAACTGGGATCAGGGACAGGTATCTCTAAAGCAGCTTTTAAAGTGGATAAAACTGGCCTTTGCCCACCGGAGGATTCTGGGCGTGGATGTCTGCGGAGAAAATCCCCAGGACACAGCTCTGCCGCCGAAAGAAGAAGACTTGAACATCAACCGCAGAACCAACGCAGCCTTGTGGAACTGTTTGCAGGAAGCACTGGAAAGACAGAAGATTTATGAGGAAGAAAGCAGAAAACTGGATGAAAAATTTCTCTCCAGCAAACAGGAAAGCCTGAAGCTGGAGATTGCCCTGAAACGTTACTTTGAGGGGGAAAAGAAATATGCATCTTATCTTTCCCTTCGTATCCGTCCGGCAGGGGAGCAGTTGATTCGGGAAGGCGAAACATGTACGCTGAAACGCTTCTTGAAAGCGTTTCCGGTGGAAGGCGCTGTACTGGAGGATCTTCTTTTAAAAGCGGAAAAATATAAAAATACAGAGGCGCAGATTCTTCTTTTGCAGAAAAAGAGAGAAGTACAGGGATTTCAAGAGGAAAGCTGGGAATTGTAAAAGGATGAAAGAACAAACAATGCTATGGGAGAAGCTAAAGCGGACAGTGCTTACTGGGCTGTGCTGTGAAAGTCCCGGTCTTTACGGAACGTTTACCGGAATTTTTCTCTGTATGGAAGAAAAAAATCTGTCGGGTACAGATGGGAGCAGATTTTACTATTCTCCGGAGGAATTTTTTTCGCTCTATAGCCGGGAAGGAAATAAAGGGGTTCTCCGTTTTTTTCTTCACACCCTTTTTCATGTGCTGTATTTCCATATGAATGTGAAAGAAGAGTGTTATGAAGAAGAATTTTATCACCTGGCCTGTGACATTGTGGCGGAATACACCATAGACTGTCTGGGTATGGAGAAACTGACAGGCACCATGTCAGAAGCAGAAAGAGGACTATGCAGGAAATTGTGGGAGAAAGAGAACAGTTTATCAGTGAAAGAAGTCTATGGCAAACTGAAAAACCGGTATGAAAAGGAAGGAAAAGAAGCCTGCAGAAAGGCTTTTTTTCGCAGGGACAGCCATAGCTTTTGGAAGCCCCTGAAGCCTGGGCGTGTCAGAGAAATCCAACAGGCTGCACAGAACCTTGAAAAGGGCAGCCAGTCACAGGGACAGGGCGGTTCGGGAAGGCGGGGAAGTGAGGCAGGAGAACAGCAGGAATGGTATGAGGTACAGGCCAAAAGAAAACGGGACTATTACAGATTTTTGAGAAAATTTGCGGTAGAAAGAGAGGAATTGCAGCTGGACCTGGAGAGTTTTGATTATCTTCCATACTTGATGGGACTGGCCAGATACGGAAATCTTCCGCTTTTGGAACCTTTGGAATACACAGATGCCCGGAAACTGGAGGAATTGGTGATTGCCATTGACACGTCCGGTTCCTGCAGCCGTTCGGTGGTGCAGCGGTTTCTGGAGGAAACTTACGGGGTACTCAGCCGCAGAGAAGATTTATTCAAAAAGATCAAAATTTACATCCTGCAGTGCGACTGCTTCGTTCAGGAAGCGGCCGCGATAACCAGTGACAAAGAATGGAAGGAGTATCTGAAACGAATCCGGATACAGGGAAGAAGCGGCACGGATTTTCGTCCTGTGTTCCGGTATGTGGAGGAACTGCAGAAGAAGGGAGAACTGAAGCATTTAAAGGCTCTTCTTTACTATACAGACGGCGATGGGATTTATCCCACAAAGAAAACAGATTATGAGGCAATATTTTTGCTGACTCGCCAGCCGCCTAAGGAAACAAGGATACCTTTTTGGATTCAGATAATGTACATGGATGAAAGAAATCAGGGAGATAAGACATGAGAAACATTGCACAGGCAAAAGTGGAGATTATCCACACCGTACAGGCTTACATGGCAAAAGATGAAAGGGGAAATTATAAGATTCCTTTGGTCTGCCAGCGCCCTATTCTGCTTATGGGACCGCCGGGTATCGGCAAGACTGCCATTATGAAACAGATTGCCCGGGAGGAGAAAATCGGACTGGTGGAATACACGCTTACCCACCACACCCGTCAGAGTGCAGTGGGACTGCCCATTCTGAAAAAGAAAAATTTTGGCGGGAAGGAGTACACCGTAACGGAATATAGCATGAGTGAAATCATTGCTTCTGTATACCAGTGTATGGAACAGCAGCAGGTTTCCGAGGGGATACTGTTTCTGGATGAAATCAACTGTGTATCGGAAACTCTGGCGCCTACTATGCTGCAGTTTTTACAGAACAAGACCTTTGGAACGCACCGCCTTCCCACAGGCTGGGTGATTGTAGCAGCAGGGAATCCGGAAAGATACAACAAATCTGTCCGAGAGTTTGATATGGTAACTTTAGACCGGGTGCGGAGTATGGAAATTGAAGCAGACTATAAAGTCTGGAGAGTGTATGCTCAAAAGAGGCAGATACATAACGCTGTTTTGGCTTATCTGGATTTAAAACAGAAAAATTTTTATCAGATACGGGAAAAACAGGAAGGAACTTGCTTTGTCACAGCCAGAGGCTGGGAAGATTTATCCCGGATTCTGCAGGTGTATGAGGAAATGGAGATTCCTGTAACAAAGGAATTGGCAGAAGAGTATATCCGGGACGGGGAAATTGCCGGAGACTTTGCAGGGTTTTATCAGCTTTGCAGGAAATACGAAAAAGAATGGGAACCGGACAGGTTATTTTCTCTGGAAAACCGGAAAAATCGAAAAGAAAAGGCAAAACTTTTGGAAGAGGCCGGGCTAGACGAAAAGATTCTGCTGATGAATGGACTGGAGCAAGGGCTTACAGAACGGGTCAAGACCTGCCTTTTGGAGAAAGCCTATATGAACGGGATTTATGAAGAACTTGCCAGGATAAAGAAAGAGGCTGCCGGCGGCAGAGCGCTGGATGAAATTTTGGAAAGCTGTATCTGCGGAAAAAAAGAGCGGGACTCCATCCTGAAAGAACAAGGGCTGCTTTCCGGGGAAGAATGGGAAATTCGGCAGCGGGTTATCCGGTGGCTTCAGGAAAAGCGGCAGGAAATGAAACTTCTGAAGGGGCATACAGAAGACCTGGGTTTTCCCTGGCTGAAAGAAGCGTTTTACAGGGAGACGCTGAAACTGAAAAGAGCAGAAGAGGAAGTCAAAGATGCGTTGGAATACAGCATTGCCTTTATGAAAGAAGTGTGCGCCAAAGGCCAGGAACTGGCGCTTTTTCTGACGCATTTGTCCAGTAATGAAGAGATTATGGACTTCATCCGGCAGCATGGCTGTGAAGCTTACCTCAAAGAAGGAGAAATCCTGCTGGCCAGTGAAGCGGAAGAAGCCTTAAAGAAAGAAATTCAGGACTTTCAAAAGCAGATTTAAGAGAAAAAAGGAAAAATTTGCAGGTTATTCTTGACTAATTTAGTCAAGAATTGTTATAATCTTAACAAATAAAAATGAAAGTACATATCAGGAGGAAATAAGAATGAATCAGTGTTTTGGTTGCAACACCTGCACCAGCGCAGATAAACCGCTGGAAGGATTTATCCGTGAATTGCCAATGGAAACTTCTCATCATAGAGTAGAAGGCCAGAGTACCAAATGCGGCTTTGGTCTGCAGGGTGTCTGTTGCCGCCTGTGTGCCAACGGACCGTGCCGTATCACACCGAAAGCACCAAGAGGAATCTGCGGCGCAACTGCAGACGTGATTGTAGCCCGCAACTTCCTGCGCGCAGTAGCAAGCGGTTCTGGCTGTTACATTCATATTGTGGAAAATACTGCATTAAATGTGAAGAAAACAGCAGAAATCAAAGGGGAAATCAAAGGCGAAAAATCCTTGGCAAGACTGGCTGAAATTTTCGGTGTACAGGGAACGGACAAATGGGATACTGCAAAACAGGTAGCCCAGAAGGTTCTGGACGACTTATACAAACCGGAATATGAAAAAATGGAACTGGTGGAGAAAATGGCCTATGCACCGCGTTTCAAAAAATGGCAGGAGCTGGGCATTTTGCCAGGCGGCGCAAAGAGCGAAGTTTTCCACGGCGTAGTAAAATGCTCCACAAACTTAAATTCAGACCCGGTTGATATGTATACAGACTGTCTGAAATTAGGTATTTCCACCGGTTTATACGGTCTCACACTTACAAACCTGTTAAACGATGTACTTTTAGGCGAACCGAAACTTCGTATGGCGCCGGTAGGTCTGCGCGTCATTGACCCGGATTATATCAACATCATGATTACCGGGCATCAGCACACCATTTTCGTGGATTTACAGGAAAGACTGACTTCCGAAGCCGCTGTTGCAAAGGCAAAAGCAGCAGGTGCAAAAGGCTTCAAGCTGGTAGGCTGCACCTGTGTGGGTCAGGATTTACAGCTTCGGGGCGCACACTACGAGGAAATCTTTGATGGACATGCAGGAAACAACTACACCAGTGAAGCGGTTCTGGCTACAGGCGGTATTGACGCCATACTTTCTGAATTTAACTGTACGCTTCCGGGTATTGAGCCAATCTGTGAAGAACTGAAAATCAAACAGATTTGTCTGGATGATGTGGCAAAGAAAGCCAATGCAGAATTGAAACCATTCATATTTGAAGAGAGAGAAAAACAGAGCGAAGAAATCATTGATGAAATCGTAGAGGCTTATAAGGCAAGAAGAGGAAATGTACCCATGAATCTTATGCCGGAACACGGAAATGACCACACTTTAACCGGTGTTTCCGAAGGCTCCTTAAAAGATTTCCTGGGCGGCAACTGGAAACCGCTTATTGACCTTATTGTATCCGGGGATATTAAAGGTATTGCAGGCGTAGTGGGATGTTCCAACCTGACTGCAGGCGGCCATGATGTACTTTCCGTAGAGCTTACCAAGGAACTGATTGCAAAGGATATTCTGGTTCTGACAGCAGGATGTTCTTCAGGAGGTATTGAAAACTGCGGTCTTATGACACCGGAAGCAGCAAAACTGGCCGGACCAAAACTTCGCGCAGTTTGTGAAAAATTAAACATTCCTCCGGTATTAAACTTTGGTCCATGTCTGGCTATCGGACGTCTGGAAATCGTGGCTACTGAACTGGCAGAAGCTATTGGTGTGGATATTCCGCAACTTCCATTAGTGCTTTCCGCTGCACAGTGGCTGGAAGAACAGGCTTTGGCAGACGGCTGCTTCGGTCTGGCTCTGGGACTGCCGCTGCACCTGGGACTTCCTCCGTTTGTAACAGGAAGCAAAACGGCTGTAAAACTGCTTACAGAGGATATGAAGAATCTCACAGGTGGACAGGTTATCATCAACGGAGACGCAAAGGAAAGCGCAGACATTCTGAACAAGATTATTGAAGAAAAACGTGCAGGACTGAATATCTAAAATCAACGGGGGTATCTCATGAAAAGAATAATGATAGATGCTGCCAAATGCGATGGGTGCAAGAGCTGTTCCATCGCATGCATGCAGGCACACAGAAAGGACGAAGGCAATGTATATACTCTGGATTTGACAGACATTGCCAATGAATCCCGCAACTATATTTACAAAAATCCTGACGGAAGCTATACACCTGTTTTCTGCAGACACTGCGAGAAACCGGAGTGTGTCATGTCCTGCATGAGCGGCGCGCTTACCAAGGACGAGCGGACAGGGCATGTGCAGTATGATGAGAAAAAATGCGGTTCCTGCTTTATGTGTGTGATGAACTGTCCGTATGGGGTATTAAAACCGGACGACAGTACACATATGAAAGTCATCAAATGTGATTTTTGTATTGAAAAAGGCGAAGAACCAAGCTGTGTAAAGGCCTGTCCAAAGCAGGCTATCTGGGTTGAGGAGGTGTAGCAGATGGAATATGTGATTTTAGGAGCCGGAGCAGCAGGTATGGCTGCGGCAAAGACCATCAGAAAAGCAGATTCTCAGGGAAACATCATCATGCTTTCCACAGATACACAGGTACATTCCCGCTGTATGCTGCACAAATTTTTAAGCCATGAAAGAACTGCAGAAGGGCTGAACTTTGCAGAACCGGATTTCTTTGAGAAGAACAGAATCCACTGGAAACCGGGCGTGACGGCGACAAAGCTGGATACCACTGCAAAAAAAGTAATGACGGATAAGGGAGAGGAAATCTCTTATGATAAGCTGCTGATTGCCACAGGCGCGGAAAGCTTTATTCCTCCGGTGGGAAATTTAAGAGAGGCAAACAACGTCTTCGGACTGCGCCATTTAAGGGATGCACAGGCCATTGACGCTATGGCGGAAAAGGCAGAAAACATTGCTATTATCGGTTCCGGTCTGGTAGGTCTGGACGCAGCTTACGGTCTGGTGGAAACAGGCAAAAAAGTATCGGTTATCGAGATGGCAGAGCAGATTCTTCCTATTCAGTTGGACAAGACAGGCGCTTATGAATACCAGAAGCGTTTTGAAAAAGCAGGTGCTACCTTCTATCTGGGAAGAAAAGCTGCAGATACCATTATGAACGAAGAGGGAAAGATTACCTGTCTGGTGCTGGACAACGGTACAGAGATTCCTTGTGATTTGGTTATCGTGGCAGCAGGTGTCCGCTCTGCAGTGGCAGGCATGGACGGCGAAGGTATTGTCATTGACCGGGGTCTTCAGGTAAATGAATATCTGGAAACCGGAGCAGCAGATGTCTACGCAGCAGGCGACGTGACAGGACTTTCCGGAATCTGGCCAAATGCCCAGAAACAGGGTGAAACCGCAGCCCTTAACATGTGCGGAGGCAAAGTGGCCTATACAGACCGATATGCTATGAAGAATACCATGAATTTCTTCGGCCTGGTTTCCATGTGCGTGGGGCTGATTGTGCCTGAAGAGGGAGATACTGTAATAGCCAGAGAAGGGGCAAGCAGCTACAAACGTGTGATTTTAAGAGAAGGCAAGGTTGCAGGTGTGCTTCTGCAGGGAGATATTTCCCATGGCGGTATCTGGCAGTATCTGATTAAGAACGGTATTCCGGTAGATACCATTGGGAAAGATATTTTCGCTCTGAACTTCGGAGATTTTTACGGAATTAAAGAAAATGGAGAGTATCAGTGGAATACTGCGTCAATGTGAGTTGTAAAAGCGGGCGAAACATGGCTTGACAAAAGCAGGCGGGATTTGTATACTGTCCTTGTATGAGACAAAAGCAAAGACGGGAACAAGTAGTTTTCAGAGGAACGGACAGAAAGCAGCCGGCAGATGAGAGGCGCGTGGGAATCTGACAGATGAATACCTCCTTGAGCTTCACACCGAAAAGCAATGAGTAGGCTGTGACGGATGGGTGTACGTTACAACACCATGAGTATCGCTTATGCTGTACTTGCAGAGGCAGACCAGTGCGAACTGGCTGTGAATAAAGGTGGTAACACGGGAATTCCAGAGTTCTCGTCCTTTTATAAATGAGAAAGGACGAGGGCTCTTTTTATTTTCAAAAACCCTCTCCTTTCCGAAAAAAGCAGAAGAAAAGGAGAATACAGAGATGAAAATTTATGACGAACTGGTTGCCAGAGGACTGATTGCCCAGGTAACAGATGAAGAAGAAATCAGAGAACTGGTGAATAACGGAAAAGCGACTTTTTATATTGGTTTTGATCCTACCGCAGACAGCCTTCATGTGGGACATTTTATGGCTCTGTGCCTGATGAAACGTCTGCAGATGGCAGGCAACAAGCCTATTGCTCTTATTGGCGGCGGAACCGGATACATCGGGGACCCTTCTGGAAGAAGCGATATGCGTTCCATGATGACACCGGAAATGATTCAGCACAATTGTGACTGCTTTAAAAAGCAGATGGAACGTTTCATTGATTTCTCTGAAGGAAAAGCCTTGATGGTCAACAATGCCGACTGGCTGCTGGATTTGAATTATGTGGAACTTTTAAGAGAAGTGGGGCCGCATTTCTCTGTAAACCGTATGCTGACGGCTGAGTGTTACAAGCAGCGTATGGAAAAGGGACTGAGCTTCCTGGAATTTAACTACATGATTATGCAGAGTTACGACTTCTATATGCTGTACCAGAAATACGGCTGTAATATGCAGTTCGGCGGAGATGACCAGTGGAGCAATATGCTGGGCGGAACCGAGTTAATCAGAAGAAAGCTGGGTGAAAATGCCTGTGCTATGACCATTACCCTGCTTTTGAACTCCGAAGGCAAGAAAATGGGCAAAACACAGTCCGGTGCTGTATGGTTAGACCCCAACAAGACGTCTCCTTTCGACTTCTACCAGTACTGGAGAAATGTGGCAGACGCAGACGTACTGAAATGTATCCGTATGCTCACCTTCCTGCCGTTAGAGCAGATTGATGAAATGGACAGCTGGGAAGGCAGTCAGTTAAACAAAGCCAAAGAAATCCTGGCTTACGAGCTGACCGAGCTGGTACACGGAAAAGAAGAAGCAGAAAAGGCACAGGAAGCAGCAAGAGCATTATTCACCAGCGGAAATGCGGCAAACATGCCTTCTGCAAAAATAGAGGAAAGCGCACTGACGGACGGAAACATTGACTTGATTTCCCTTCTGGTAAACAGTGGACTGGCCAATACACGTTCTGAAGCCAGACGCGCCATTGAACAGGGCGGTGTGTCTGTGGACGGAGAGAAAATCACAGATATCAAGTACCTGCTTGCAGGAGAAAAACTGCAGGGCGAAGGTATTGTATTGAAAAAAGGTAAGAAAAACTTCAGAAAAGTAACTATGGCGTAAAAAGAAGGCTTCACAGCAAAGGTATACAGGCTGTGAAGCCTTTTTGGCAGAAGAAACAGAAGCTGCAGCTCTTATATGGTTTCTGTTATTTCCATGTTGCGCATACGTCTGGAAGGAGTATACAGGGCAATAAGGGCAGGAGCAAAAATGAAAGGTTTTGTAATATAATCATTGCCCCAACCATCAGGAAGGGATGTGTCCAGAAAATTTTATTGAATTTCCTCTGAGTTTGTAGTAGAATGAAAACAAAATTAAAGCAAGTCTGCGCTGCATTCCATTCGGCGTGTATACATTTTCTATTGGATTCTATTTCATTCTTATTTTCATTTTATCTTCGTTTTCATCAGATTCTTTTATTTCCCGGATAAAGTAGTAAAAAGAAGAAACATTCCCATCGTGCAGGTGCAGACGGAAAGAGGCTGTCTTATGAAGAAAGAGGGAATTTTGTTTCAGGGTCTCTGCATACAGGAAAAGCAGAGACTGGATTTTGTGGAGGAGGAAGGGTTTTATTATAATAAAAGAAACCCCGCTAAAAAAGCAGAGAAAAAATATGCAGACGTTACCTATTTTCTCCTTTACATTATAGGCAAAAACCAGATGTGCAAAAATTTGGTGCAGGATATGGAAACGCAGTGGCGGGATTATCTCCAGGAGCGGGCCAGGAGCAGTATCTATCAGGGAGAAGTCTTCTGGTGCAGTCTGACAGGAGAGGAGAAAGAATGTGCAGAAGCGGCACTGGGATTGTTGGAGGATATTCGGGGGCAGGAGGAAGAAAGGGCAGAACTGGCCTGGATTGGATTCTGGTATCTGATTAATAAAGGCTTTCAGGAAGCCTACTGCTTTTTCAAAGGGATTCCCCGCACAACCTTTCAGGTTATCTGCCAGAGGGCAAGGGAGAAAAACCAAGAACGTTTTATGGGGATCGGCTATTTATGTATGGAATTTCTGTTTGCAGAAGAACTGGAAGTGCAGATAGAGAAAAACGGAACGTATCCCCTTTTGTACGGCTGTATGAAAACCTGTCAAAAGATGTGGGAGAGTTGTCTGGAAAGTGAAAAAACGAAATAAAAAAAGAAAAAAGGTACATTCTATAGACAGAGTGTCAGAAACAAAAGTCCTTTTCAAAAGAAAATCTAAAAAATAGTAAAAATCTTCTGTTACAACTGTTAAAAAATTGTCAAAAACTATTGAAAAAAAAGCTGTAACAAGGTACAATTATAATTGGCAGAGATTGGTTTTACTATTGTAATGTAATGCAGTGAACCGAAGATGATTTCTGCGCGAAAACCGGATAAGGCGTGTGGTAATAGTGCGGAAATCCCGGTAAACAGCAGGCAGATTTTTTCTGCTGTGAAAAATAAATTCAAGATGGAGGGCTGAACAATGAGTAGTACAGCACAAACCTTAGCAAGTAAGAGAATCAATTCCTTACTTGATGAGAACAGCTTTGTTGAAATCGGCGGCTATGTAACAGCCAGAAACACAGACTTCAACTTATCTGAAAAAGAAACACCGGCAGACGGTGTCATTACCGGATACGGTGTCATTGACGGCAGCCTGGTATATGTGTACAGCCAGGACGCCTCCGTATTAAACGGTTCCATTGGTGAAATGCATGCGAAAAAAATTGCAAATCTGTACGATTTGGCCATGAAGACAGGCGCACCGATTATCGGTCTGCTTGACTGTGCCGGCTTAAGACTGCAGGAAGCAACGGATGCATTAAACGCTTTTGGTGAAATCTACACAAAACAGGTTATGGCCTCTGGTGTGATTCCTCAGATTACAGGGATTTTCGGCACCTGCGGCGGCGGACTTGCAGTGGTTCCCGCACTGACAGACTTTACTTTCATGGAAGACTCTAAGGGAAGACTGTTTGTAAATTCCCCGAATGCACTGGAAGGAAACGAAATTTCCAAGTGTGATACTTCAAGCGCTGCATACCAGAGCGAACATGCAGGTCTGGTAGATGTTTTAGGAAGTGAAGAAGAAATTTTAGGACAGATGAGAATTCTGATTTCCATGCTTCCGTCTAACTTTGAGGACAATTCTTCCTATGTAGAGTGTGCAGATGATTTGAACCGTGTTTGCCCGGAATTGGAAAACTGTGTGGGAGATACTTCTATTGCACTTTCCCAGATTGCAGACAACCAGGAATTCTTTGAAGTAAAAGCAGCTTATGCAAAAGACATGGTAACAGGCTTTATCCGCTTAAACGGAGCAACTGTAGGCTGTGTTGCAAACAGAAGCGAAGTTTACAACGAAGAAGGTGAAAAGACAGAAACTTTTGAAAACGTATTATCCGCAAGAGGCTGCAAGAAAGCGGCTGAATTTGTGAAATTCTGTGATGCGTTTGAAATTCCGGTTCTGACGCTTACCAATGTAAAAGGATACAAAGCGACAAAATGCTCTGAGTCCAATATGGCAAGAAACGCAGCAGAACTAACAAATGCTTTCATCAGTGCAACGGTTCCAAAGGTAAATATTGTGATTGGAGAAGCTTTCGGAAGCGCTTACCTGACTATGAACAGCAAATCTACAGGTGCGGATATGGTATTTGCATGGCCAAACGCACAGATTGGTATGATGGATGCAAAACTGGCTGCCAAAATCATGTATGCAGACGCAGACGCAGCTACTATTAATGAAAAAGCAGCAGAATATGCAATGCTGCAGTCCAGCGCTCTTTCTGCAGCAAAGAGGGGTTACGTGGACACGATCATTGAAGCAGAAGATACAAGAAAATATGTAATTGGTGCATTTGAAATGCTGTTCACTAAGAGAGAAGACCGCCCAAGCAAGAAACATGGCACAGTTTAAGCGAGGGGGAGATGATATGAAACAGAGATGGAAAAAAATAGGCAGTTTAGTATCAATCGGTGTTCTGGTATTTTCTCTGTCCGCCTGCGGTCAGACGAAAGACGAAATCAACAGTACGGTACAGAATAACCTCTATCAGACTACTGTTGCTACGGTACAGTCTTTGGTGCAGTATGACAAGGATACAATGGAACAGTCCATGGAAGAGAATCCAAACATGGACGACTTTACCAAGAATGCCTTTGTTTCCTGGGGAGATTCTTCCAAAGAACTGGGTGCATTTAAAGAGTTCAAGGAAACAACACCGGAAAAAGCTGTAAAGAAGGACGGAAATCAGTATGTCATTACCTTACAGGCTGAATTTGAAAACAGAGACGCTACCGTAGAAATGGTATATGACGGCAAGTTGAACGCAGAAAGCGTAGGCTTCAGTGCAAATTATACCATGGGAGAAAAAATGGAATCTGCGGTTATGAATGCCATTGTAGGTCTTGCAACCGTATTTATTATGCTGATTTTCTTAAGCTTTGTGATTTCTTTGATGAAATATGTACCAAAGCTGGAAGCAGCCCTGACGAAAAAGAAAGGTTCCCAAGCAGCACCGGCGCCTGTGCCTGTACCAGTACAGGAAGCGCTGCCTGAAGCGGAAGAGGAACTGGCAGATGACGGTGCCCTGGTGGCCGTTATCGCCGCAGCCATTGCAGCAGCAGAAAATACGTCCACAGACAGCTTTGTGGTGCGTTCTATCAGAAAATCAAAAAAAAGAAGCTGGAAATAAGCTTTAGTGGTAGGAGGAAAAAAATATGAAATCTTATACAATTACAGTAAATGGCGTTGCATATGATGTAACCGTAGAAGAAGGAAGCGGAAACACTGCACCTGCAGCAGCACCTAAGGCAGCACCAAAAGCTGCTCCAAAAGCAGCACCGGCTGTAAAACCTGCAGCAGTGGCAGCAGGCGCGATTGAAGTAAAAGCATCTGTTCCGGGTAAAGTCTGCAAAATCGAAGCAAACGTAGGACAGGCTTTAAAAGCCGGTGACCCGATTGTCATTCTGGAAGCCATGAAAATGGAAATTCCGGTTGTTGCACCTCAGGATGGTACACTTGCAGGCATTAACGTAGCTGTAGGCGATGCAGTAGAAAACGGTGCTGTACTGGCATCCATGAACTAGAATTTGCATACAGTGTAAATTCCCAAGAAACAGGTACAGATACCTGTGAATAACAAAATAAATGGGAGGTAAAAAAATGTCTAACATTGCAGATACAGTGTCAAACCTGATTGGGCAGACAGCTTTTATGAATTTGACATGGGGCAATCTGATTATGATTTTAGTAGCATTTGTCTTTTTATTCCTTGCTATTAAAATGGGATTTGAGCCGCTTTTGCTGGTGCCAATCGCTTTTGGTATGCTGCTGGTAAATATCTACCCGGATATTATGGCCAGCGCAGAAGAAACGTCCAATGGAGTAGCCGGACTTCTTCATATTTTCTATATTCTTGATGAATGGAGTGTGCTCCCATCTTTGATTTTCCTTGGTGTAGGTGCCATGACAGACTTCGGTCCTCTGATTGCCAATCCAAAGAGTTTCTTAATGGGTGCGGCAGCACAGCTGGGTATTTATGTTGCCTACTTCCTGGCCATCTTTATGGGCTTCAACGGAAAAGCAGCAGCAGCAATTTCCATTATCGGTGGTGCTGACGGCCCGACTTCTATCTTCCTGGCAGGAAAGCTGGGACAGACAGGACTTATGGGAGCTATTGCCGTAGCAGCTTATTCCTATATGTCTTTAGTGCCGATTATTCAGCCGCCGATTATGAAACTTCTGACTACAGAAGAGGAAAGAAAAATTAAAATGGAACAGCTTCGTCCCGTATCCAAACTGGAAAAAATCCTGTTCCCCGTTATCATTACCGTTGTTGTTTGTCTGATTCTGCCTACAACAGCTCCTCTGGTAGGTATGCTGATGCTGGGTAACCTGTTCCGTGAATCAGGTGTGGTAAAACAGCTTACAGAGACAGCTTCCAATGCTCTTATGTACATTGTTGTTATCCTTCTGGGTACTTCTGTAGGCGCTGCAACAAGCGCAGAGGCATTCCTGAAACTGGATACGCTGAAAATCGTAGTATTAGGTCTGGTAGCGTTTGCATTCGGTACAGCCGGAGGTGTGCTTTTGGGTAAACTGATGTGCAAGCTGACTCACGGCAAGATTAATCCGCTGATTGGTTCTGCCGGTGTATCTGCAGTACCTATGGCTGCCCGTGTATCCCAGAAGGTTGGTGCAGAAGCAGACCCGACGAACTTCCTGCTCATGCATGCAATGGGGCCAAACGTGGCCGGTGTTATCGGCACAGCCGTAGCAGCAGGTACTTTCATGGCTATCTTTGGTGTATAAACCAAGAAATATAAATGGAGGAAAAAAAGATGGCAGACGTAGTAAAAAAACCAATTAAAATTACTGAAACAATTCTGCGTGACGCACACCAGTCTCTGATTGCTACAAGAATGACAACAGAGCAGATGTTGCCTATGGTGGAAAAGCTGGATAAAGTCGGCTACCATTCCGTAGAGTGCTGGGGTGGAGCAACTTTTGATGCTTCTCTGCGTTTCTTAAAGGAAGACCCATGGGAAAGACTTCGTAAATTCCGTGATGGATTTAAAAATACAAAGCTGCAGATGTTATTCCGCGGACAGAATATCCTCGGATACCGTCCATACGCAGATGACGTAGTGGAATACTTCGTACAGAAATCCATTGCAAACGGTATTGATATCATTCGTATCTTTGACTGTTTAAACGACCTTCGCAACCTGCAGACAGCAGTAAAAGCAGCCAATAAAGAAAAAGGACACGCACAGGTGGCTCTGTCCTATACGCTTGGTGACGCTTATACCTTGGACTACTGGGTACAAATGGCAAAGAAAGTAGAAGATATGGGTGCAGATTCTATCTGTATCAAGGATATGGCAGGTCTTCTGCTTCCGTATACAGCAACCGAACTGGTAACAGCTTTAAAAGAAGCTGTAGATATTCCGATTCAGCTGCATACACACTATACTTCCGGTGTTGCTTCCATGACGTATTTAAAAGCCGTAGAAGCAGGCGTAGACGTTATTGATACTGCTATGTCACCGTTCGCTCTGGGAACTTCCCAGCCAGCTACAGAAGTTATGGTAGAGACCTTCAAGGGAACTCCATACGACACAGGTTTTGACCAGAAATTACTGGCAGAAATCGCCGACTATTTCCGTCCAATCCGTGACGAGGCTTTAGACAGCGGTCTTCTGAACCCGAAGAACCTGGGCGTAAACATCAAAACACTGTTATATCAGGTACCGGGCGGTATGCTTTCCAACCTGACATCCCAGTTAAAAGAACAGCACGCAGAAGACAAATTCTACGATGTTCTGGAAGAAGTGCCTAGAGTGCGTAAAGACCTTGGTGAACCGCCTCTGGTTACTCCGTCTTCTCAGATTGTGGGCACACAGGCTGTATTTAATGTCATCATGGGCGAACGTTACAAGATGGTGACAAAAGAAACCAAAGATGTATTAAGCGGAAAATACGGTGCAACTGTAAAACCGTTTGACAAAGAAGTACAGAAGAAATGTATCGGTGACACAGAAGTCATTACTTGCCGTCCGGCTGATTTGATTCAGCCTGAGCTGGATACCTTAAGAGGCGAAATGGCTCAGTGGTCCGAACAGGAAGAAGACGTACTTTCTTACGCACTGTTCCCACAGGTGGCTACAGACTTCTTCAAATACAGAGAAGCGCAGCAGACAAAGGTAGACCCTAAGGAAGCAGATACCAAAAACGGAGCTTATCCGGTATAAAATAGCATTGTCCAAGCAGAGAAACAAAAGCGAAAGCTCAGAAGTCCTTAACGGGACATCTGGGTTTTCGCTTTTTTTAACACTTCAAGATCAGATTTTGTGACCTTCAGATTGGTCTTATAGGATTTGCCGTCCGGACAGGTGACCTGCACATCAATGACAGTGCCTTCCTGAGCCGCGTGATTGGATACAGCTTTCAGGAAAGGGAAAAGCTTTGGATGGTTTTTCTCAATGGTATTTTTCATACGGTGAAGTTCCATAAGCTTCAAAGGATTCATCATAAATAAGTGCCTCCTGTGTATGTATTTTTTCTCTGCAAAAGGGGTTGAGTTGGAAACAGTATAGAGGAGAGTAGGAAAAAAGTCAACAGAAAGAAAATTTTTGCTGAAACTTTTTCTTTTTTGTGCTATGATAGGGTACATGTGAAAGAATCAGCAAAGAGGGGTCAGAAGATGAACAATACAGAGCATTTGCTCAGTAAAATGAACCAACAGTATCAGAATTTCAGTAAAGGACAGAAAAAGCTGGCGGCCTATATTCGGGAAAATTATGATAAAGCCGCCTTTCTTACGGCTGCAAAGCTGGGAGAAACCGTAGGAGTCAGTGAGTCCACGGTGGTCCGTTTTGCTATTTATCTGGGATATAAGGGCTATCCGGAGTTCCAGAGGGAATTGGAAGAACTGGTACGCAACAAATTAAATTCGATACAGAGAATGGAAGTTACCTATGGAAAGGTGCCGCAGTCTGAGATTCTGGATACAGTCCTTCATTCAGATATTGAAAAGATTAAGATGACGCTGGAGGCCGTGGACCATGAGGCTTTTGAGCTGGCCATTGAGACGATTTTAAAGGCACGGAATATTTATATTGTGGGAATCCGAAGCTGTGCCCCGCTAGCGGGCTTTTTGTCGTTTTACCTGAATCTTATCTGCGATGGCGTACATCTTTTAGATACCAACAGTTCCAGCGAACTTTTTGAACAGATGATTCGGATTGGGGAACAAGACGTGATTATCGGTATCAGTTTTCCCAGATATTCCATGAGAACCTTGAAGGCGCTGGAATTTGCCAACAACAGAAACGCAAAAGTAATCACTCTGACAGACAGTATCCATTCTCCCATGAACCTGTATTCTTCTTGTAATCTGATTGCAAGAAGTGATATGGCGTCTATTGTGGATTCCCTTGTTGCGCCGTTAAGTGTGATTAATGCCCTGGTGGTGGCGCTCAGTATGCGGAAGCAGAAGGAAGTAGTGGAGACGCTGGGGTCTCTTGAAAAAATCTGGGATGAGTACCAGGTATACAACAAAGACGAAATTAATCTGGCGGACAATCATGAGATTGAGCTGAAAAAGGCGGAAGTATCCCCGAAATCCAGGGATTAAAGGAGTATTTTATGGCTAAAATAATAATTATAGGAGGCGGTGCCGCCGGAATGGCAGCGGCAGTCTTTCTGGGAGAACAGAACCATCAGGTACACCTCTTTGAAAAAAATGAAAAGCTTGGGAAAAAGCTGTTTATTACAGGAAAGGGACGCTGTAATATCACTAATTCCTGTGATGAGAAGACTTTTTTTGAATCCGTTGTCAGTAATCCCAAGTTTCTTTACAGCGCTTTTTACGGCTATACAAACCGGGATGTCATTGCTTTTTTTGAAAGTCTGGGACTGGCTGTAAAAGAAGAGAGGGGCGGCAGAATTTTCCCGGTGTCTGACCATTCTTCTGATGTGATTAAGGTTTTGGAGCAGCGGATGCAAGCGTTGGGTGTGAAGATACATTTAAAAAGCAGGGTAGAAAAAGTGCTGACGGAAAACTCTTTGCAGGGGGAAGAGAAGGTACGGGGCGTGCTTTTGGAAAACGGAGCCGAAATTTTGGCAGACAGGGTCATTGTGGCCACAGGGGGCTGTTCTTATCAGGCCACCGGCTCTACGGGAGACGGTTACACCTTTGCAAGGGACACCAATCATAAAGTGACGGAACTGCGTCCTGCTCTGGTTCCCATAGAGACAAAGGAAGAATATATAAAAGACATGCAGGGGCTGGCTTTGAAAAACGTCCGCTTTACCGTAAAAGACGGAAAGACAGTGCTGTATGATGATTTCGGAGAACTGCTTTTTACCCACTTTGGGATTTCGGGTCCTTTGGTGCTGGCAGCCAGTTCCCGCATTGGGAAGAAGCTGGAGAAAAAGGAGCTTCAGGCTTTTCTGGATTTGAAGGCAGCTTTATCAGAGGAGCAGCTGGACGGACGGCTTCTGCGGGAATTTGAAAACGGAAAGAACAAGCAGTTTAAAAATGTAATAACCGGCATGTTTCCGGCAAAGCTGTATCCTGTCATGCTTTCTCTGGGAGGGATTCCTCCGGAAAAGAAAGTCAACGAAATTACGAAAGAGGAGAGGCGAGGGTTCATTCAAGTGATAAAACACTTCCCTCTGACGCTTACGTCCCTCAGGGAATTTCGGGAGGCCATTATCACGCAGGGAGGTGTCAGCGTAAAAGACGTTCAGCCCAAAAATATGGAGTCGAAAAAGGTAAAAGGGCTTTACTTTATCGGTGAGGTATTGGATTTAGATGCCGTAACCGGCGGGTTTAATCTGCAGATTGCCTGGTCTACAGCCAAAGCGGCAGCAGAGGAAAGTTTTGAATAAACAGCAAAGGAGAAAAGATATGTCAGTAAATATCGCCATTGACGGCCCGGCAGGTGCCGGAAAAAGCACCATAGCCAAGGCTGTGGCAAAAGAACTGGAATTTATTTATGTGGATACAGGCGCCATGTACCGCGCTATGGCGCTGCACCTTCTGCGCCAGGGGATTGTGCCCGGAGAAGAAGCGCAGATGGATGTAGCCTGCGAAAATGCAGAAATTTCCATTGTATATGAAAACGGCTCCCAGCAGGTGCTGTTAAACGGCGAGAATGTGACCGGAGATTTGCGCAGGGAGGAAGTGGGAAATATGGCTTCCGTCAGCTCTGCAAGACCCCGTATCCGGGAAAAACTGGTGGAGCTGCAGCGCGTGCTGGCTTCCAAGTCCAATGTGGTTATGGATGGACGGGATATCGGCACGTGCGTTTTGCCGGACGCAGATGTGAAAATTTATCTTACGGCCAGCGCCCGTACAAGAGCCCTGCGAAGGTGCCGGGAACTGGAAGAAAAGGGAGTTCCCTGCGTGCTGGAAGAAATTGAAGCAGACATTAATGAGAGAGATCACAGAGATATGACCAGAGAGATTTCTCCCCTAAGAAAGGCCGAAGACGCTGTGCTGGTAGACACCTCTGAAATGTCTATTGAGGAAGTAAAAGAGACTATTATCCGTCTCTACCGGGAAAGCCGGAAATAAAGAAAGCGGGGAAGAGGCATATGGAAGTAAAAGTTGCAAAAACCGCGGGCTTTTGCTTTGGCGTGAAGCGGGCAGTGGAAAAAGCCTATGAAGTGGCAGAACAGACCTCTGGCGGGGTTTATACTTATGGACCCATTATTCATAACGAAGAAGTGGTGTCGGATTTGGAGAAAAGAGGCATCCGGGTTTTAGAGTCCGAAGAAGAACTGCGGAATCTGCAGGAGGGCACGGTGATTATCCGGTCCCATGGTGTGCCGAAATATATTTATGACCTTTTGAAGGAAAAGCAGATAGCCTGTGTGGACGTTACCTGTCCCTTTGTTTTGAAAATTCACCGGATTGTGGCGGAGGAAAGCTTAAAAGGCCGCCACATCGTTATTGTAGGCAATGCGGATCATCCGGAAGTGGTGGGGATCAAGGGCTGGTGTGAGGGTCCCTGCACGGTGATTAAGACAAAGGAAGAGGCAAAAAAATTCCTGGAAGAAGGCCATGAAAAGGTGTGTATTGTATCCCAGACGACATTTAATTACAATAATTTTCAAGAAATAGTTGAAATTTTGGGCGAAAAGCGTTATGATAGGCTTGTTATAAACACGATTTGTAATGCAACACAAGACAGACAGTCTGAAGCAGAAGAAATCGCTAAGCAAGTAGATACCATGATTGTTGTGGGAGGCAGACATAGCTCCAATACTCAGAAGCTATATGAAATTTGTAAAAGCGAATGTGAAAATACTTATTATATACAGACACTTGCTGACTTGGATTCTGATAGTTTCCGATCCGTTCAATGTGTAGGTATTACAGCAGGGGCATCAACCCCAAATAAAATAATTGAGGAGGTTTCAAAACATGTCAGAATTAAGTTTTGAACAAATGCTGGATGAAACATTTAAAACAATTAGGAATGGAGAGGTAGTCGAAGGTACAGTTATCGATGTGAAAGAAGACCAGATTATTCTGAACATTGATTATAAAGCTGACGGTATCATTACCAGAAGTGAATATTCTAATGACCAGACCTTAGACCTTAGAACTGTTGCTCAGCCAGGTGACACTATGGAAGCAAAAGTCCTGAAGTTAAACGACGGAGACGGACAGGTTCTCTTAACATACAAGAGACTGGCTGCTGATAAAGGCAACAAGAGACTGGAAGAAGCATTTGAAAATAAAGAAGTGCTGACAGCAAAAGTAAACCAGGTATTAGACGGTGGTTTAAGCGTACTTGTAGAAGAAGCAAGAGTATTCATCCCTGCAAGTCTGGTTTCCGACACTTACGAAAAAGACCTGACAAAATATCAGGACCAGGAAATTGAATTCGTTATCACAGAGTTCAATCCGAAAAGACGCCGTGTTATTGGTGACAGAAAACAGCTTCTGGTAGCTAAGAAAGAAGAATTAAAGAAAGAACTTTTCGAGAAGATCCATG
>DXFK01000202.1 GCA_019114495.1 Candidatus Blautia stercoravium | reverse complement strand
TTTACCGGAGTATGGGGACTCTGTCAGACAGAAGATATGCACATAATGGGAAAGCAGTGGATTTTGTCTGCACTGCTGTTGTTTCTTCTGGCAGACGCCTTGCTGGAAGTGAAATTTTTCTGGGGAATGGGCGCCTTTGCAGCAGGACATATATTTTTGATAGTCTGGATTTTGTCCAAAAGCAGATTCTATCTGACGGAAATGATTCTTTGGCTGATACTTATGGGGCTTTGCCTGTTTCTTTTCCGGGAAGAAGTAAAAGGTGCCAGGGAAAATCCAAAACTGTATGCCATGTTGTTGTATCCTGCTGTTTTGATGGGAATGACAGTGCTGGCTCTTTCTCTGCCTTTCCGTTTGGGAAAGGAGTACGGGTGGATAGCTTTGGGGGCAGGCTTGTTTGCAGTTTCCGATATGATGGTGGGGAAAAGTTTTTTTCACGAGCAGACAAAAGGGGTTCACTATCTGGCGCTTGCGCTGTATTATAGCGGAATTTACTGCTTTGCGCTTATGATGTGGATGTGATTTCGTTTTTACGTTTATGGGATAGGGAAAGGAGTATGCAATGACAAAAGAAAAGTTAAGTCGGGCTGTATATAAAAGCCCGGTAGGAGAATTGCTTATTGTATGTACAGAAACAGCATTGCTGTCTTTGGGGGTTCGGAAAGAGCAGGAATCTGCAGAGGATAAAGAAAATAACCCTGTTATCCAACAGACAATCAAAGAGTTGGAGGAATATTTTGCCGGAAACCGGAAGGTATTTACTGTGCCTTTAGATTTGCGGGGAACAGAATTCCAGAAAAAAGTCTGGGAAGCTTTGAGAGAAATTCCTTATGGGGAGACCCGTTCCTACAAAGAGATAGCAGAAAAAATTGGAAATCCCAAAGCCAGCAGAGCTGTAGGCATGGCGAATCATTGGAATCCTATTGGAATTGTAGTTCCCTGTCATCGTGTGGTCGGGGCAAATGGAAAACTAACCGGTTATGCAGGCGGTCTTCCCATGAAAAAAGCCCTTTTGGAGTTGGAAAACAAAGGTAAAGACAAAGCAGAGTCATAGGATGACAGAATAAAGTTTTCAGAAATAAGAGAAGGCCCTATGACGAAGCTGCCGGAAAAAGCAGCGGTGTCACAGGGCCTTTATTTGGTGAAATCAGTCGTTTTTTGCCAGTTGGATACCGGAAATGTCGGGCTCTATCATCAGGGAATAGTTGGTATAATACACCACGAATCCGGGTTTTGAGCTGTTTGGCTTTTTCACATGTTTCTTCTGAATATAGTCGATTTCCACTTTGGGAGCCGTGCGTCCGCTGGAGTAGTAGGCAGCCAGTCGCCCTGCTTCTTCAAACGTTCTGTCCGGCAGTTCTTCGTTGTTGCTTTTGACAATCACATGGGAACCGGCCATTTTCTTTGCATGGAACCACCAGTCATTGCCGGTGGCAAACTTAAAGGTCAGTTCTTCGTTCTGGTAATTATTTTTTCCGACATAAATATGATAGCCGTCACTGGAAATATAGTGGAGAGGCCTGGATTTTTCCAGGGCTTTTTTCTTTTTGGTGTAGTGCTTTTTTATATAACCGCACTCGGTCAGTTCTTCTTTAATCTGGGACAGGTCGCTTTCTGTCAGTGCAATATCGAGAGCCGTGCTGACAGACTCCAAATGCAGGATTTCTTCATGGGTTTCTTTTAACTGTTCTTCCAAAGCCTGGGCGGTTCGTTTCAGCTTGTTATAACGGTCAAAATATTTCTTGGCATTTTCCTGGGGAGTCAGAGTATTGTCCAGTGGAATGGTAATTTCTTCGTTGGTATAGTAATTCAAAGCCTGGAAGGCTTTGCAGCCGCTTTCCAGATTGTAGCCGTAGGTATTAATCAGTTCTCCATAGACTTTGTACTTGTCCATTTTCTCAGTATCTTTCATCTGCTTTGTCTGCAAATCGTATTTTTTGCGGTTGCGTTCCAAAGCGGTCTGGACAATCCGGCGCAGGTCAGCAGATTTCTGGCGGATGCGGGTAATCTGGTCTTTTTGTGCGTAGTATTGTTCCAATACAGTGGATATGGAAAGAAAATCTTTCTTTTCCGCTGTGGTGTACTTAGTCAGAGGAATGGCTGCATATTCCAGAGGTTCTCCTTTTTCATTGTATACAATATTAGGCTGAAAATCGCCGTTTTTTACATCCTCCATGACACGGGAGAAGGTGTGAAACAGGTGTTCTCGTGCAGTTTCGCTAAGAGCCTGGGGAGAGAGGCTTCCGTCCACAGAAGCTCGGAAACAGATTTCCTCAGCAATACAAGGGCTGATACCTGTTAGGGAAGTGTAGATTCCTTTGGCTACGGCTGTGGGTTTTGTATATACCATGCTGTAAAAGGTTTCCTGGGTAATGGTCAGTGGATTTGCTTTTTCCTGGGTTTTTGGAAGGAAGTAGTCTCTTCCGGGCAGCACTTCCCGGACAGAACTGACATTACAGGATACGTGTTTGATACTGTCCAGAATCATGCGCTCTTCATTCAAGAAAATAATATTGCTGTGTTTGCCCATGATTTCCACAACCAGAGTTTTAAAACACAAATCCCCCAGCTCATTTAAATGTTCAATGCGAAATTCAATGGCGCGCTCCATGTCCGGCTGTGTTACTGCCGTGATTTTTCCGTTTCCCACATGCTTTCTCAAAAGCATACAGAAATTGGGAGCCGTTAAGGGACTGGTTTTGTTCTTATCCGTAAAATAGATCAGCGGAAGAGAAGCACTGGCAGAAATCAGAAGCCGGTACTGGGTTTTATTGTTCTTTATGGTAATCAGCAGCTCGTCAGGTTCGGGCTGGGCAATTTTGTTGATTTTTCCGCCAACAATGGTTTCATTAAATTCTTGCACCATGCCGGCAATGGTTATTCCATCAAAAGCCATAATAAGTCTCCTTTTTTTGAATATGCCAAATGCATACGAATTAAGATTTATTCTATCATAAATTTCCCCCGTAAGCAAAAAAATATTTGACGATTACCAGGATTAAGTTTGTCAGGGCGAACCATAAAATACAGAGAATCGTAAGGGATACTTATGGAATAGGATGATATGCACAAAAATTATGGGATGAATTACATAAAAGTACAAAATACATAAAAAAATATTGACAAAAAAACAGGAAGATGATATATTTTCAATAAGGAAAATGATTTAGGAAAATAATTTCCTGATAAGAAAAGGAGACGTGAATGGTGAGCAATATATTAG
>DXFK01000201.1 GCA_019114495.1 Candidatus Blautia stercoravium | reverse complement strand
AATCTTTAAGCAGGGAGTCACTCTTTAATAATAATTCAAATTTCGAAGAAGAAAGGATAAAAACATGAAAAAATTAAACTATCAGACACTGGAAGAACAGGGTTACAACGGATATCTTTTAAAAGACGCACCGGAGCGGGTGCTCCAGTTCGGAGAAGGAAACTTCCTTCGAGCCTTTGTGGATTACTTTATTGACATGATGAATGAGAAAGCAGGTTTTAACAGCAAGGTCGTTCTGGTGCAGCCAATTGCCAACCATGGCGGCTTTAATCTGGCTGACGTTATCAATGAACAGGAAGGTCTGTACACCTTGTATTTAAGAGGTTTTGAAAACGGTCAGAAAGTAAATGACAAGCGAGTGATTTCCTGTGTCAGCCGCTGTTTAAATGTTCACAGCGACTATGAAGCAGTTATGGCCTGTGCAGAAAATCCGGAACTGCGCTACATTACCTGCAACACTACAGAAGCCGGTATTGCCTATGACCCCTCCTGCCAGTTTACAGACACACCACCAGTCAGCTATCCTGCAAAACTGACACAGTTCTTATACCGCAGATTTGAAAAATTCGGAAAAGAAGCCGGAAAAGGCTTTGTGATTCTGGCCTGCGAGCTCATTGACAACAACGGAAAAGAGCTGGAAAAATGCGTGCTCACCTATGCACAGCAGTGGAACCTGGGCGAAGATTTCATTAGCTGGATTAAAACGGAAAACATCTTCTGCTCTACTTTAGTAGACCGTATTGTAACCGGATTCCCAAGAAATGAAGCTGCTGCTATCAACGAAGAAAACGGTTATGAAGACAACATCATCGACACTGGAGAGGTTTTCGGCTTCTGGGTTATCGAAGGACCGGAATCTCTGAAAAAAGAACTTCCATTTGCCGAAGCAGGACTTCCTGTACTGATTACAGACGACCACAAACCATACAAACAGAGAAAAGTCCGTATCTTAAACGGCGCCCACACTTCCATGGTTTTAGGTGCTTACCTGGCAGGACAGAATATTGTAAGAGACTGTATGCATGATGAAACGATCTTAAACTTCATGAACAAGACCATTTACGATGAAATCATTCCAACCCTGTCTCTTTCTGAGGAAGACTGCAAGGACTTTGCTGCTGCTGTCACAGAACGCTTCAAAAACCCGTTTATTGACCACGCGCTGATGTCCATTTCCCTGAACTCTACTTCCAAGTGGAGAGCCCGTGTTATGCCGTCCTTAGAAGGCTATGTAAACAAGTTTAACAAACTGCCGAAATGTATTACAGCTTCCTTTGCTTTCTACATCTCCTTCTACCGCGGAACCGAACTGACCGACGCAGGTCTTGTGGCAAAACGTCCAAACGGAGATACTTACACTATCTCTGATGACCGCGCAGTACTGGAATTCTACTATGCACACAAAGAGGACAGTGCAAAAGATTTGGTACATGCTGTCTGCACCAACACAGAATTCTGGGGCAAAGATTTAACAGAAATTCCAGGATTTGAGACAGAAGTCGCTGCTATTGTAGAAAACATCGAAGCACACGGAACATATGAAGAAATGAAAAACTGCCTGAACTAAACCATATTCAGGCTGCAAAAAAGGCTGCCGCACGAAATCAATCCGGTTTTGTGCGGCGGTCTTTTACTATTACCACTCCAGTAACAGAGCCCCCCAGGTAAGCCCTGCTCCAAATCCGGAAAGCACCAGCTTATCCCCTCTCTGCAGCTTTCCCTCCCGGTTCAGTTCATCCAACAGAAGTGGAATACTGGCCGCAGAGGTATTTCCATACTCTTCCATGTTCATGGGAAACTTTCCCTCCGGTTCCTGTAGCCGTTTCGCCGCACCGGAAAGTATCCGGCTGTTCGCCTGATGGAGAATATAATACCGGATTTCTTCTTTTGCCGTGCCGGTCTGTGCCAGCACTTCTTCGATACACCGAGGCACCTGTTTCACGGCAAATTTAAAGACCTCCTGCCCTTCCATTTCCAGACTGCTGATGTTCGGTATCCTTTCCGTTTTTCTCAAAAAGGGATTGCTGCTCCCGGCTGTTTCATGGCCTTCCGGGCAGGTCAGTACCTGTCCTTTGTTGCCGTCCGCATGCTGCACCATTCCCATAATACCTTTCCCGTCCGCTTCCAGCACTACAGCCCCTGCCCCATCTCCAAAAAGTACACAGGTGCTGCGGTCCCCCCAATCCAGGAGCCTGGACAGCTTCTCTGCCCCAATTACAAGAATCTTTTCATAAAGCCCGCTTTTTAAATAGGCCCAGGCTGTACCCAGGGCAAAGAGAAACCCTGAGCAGGCCGCATTCATATCAAAGGCTGCCGCGCGGACAGCCCCGATACGAGCCTGTACCTGACACGCAGTCCCCGGAAAGAGCATTTCCCCAGAGCAGGTAGCTACCAGCAGAAGGTCAATCTCCTCCGGCAAAATTTTCGCCTTTTCCATGGCAGATTTAGCCGCTTCTGCCGCCAAATCCGCCACGGTTTCGTCTGCGGCAATCCTGCGCCTGTGAATCCCGGTACGGCTATAAATCCATGCATCGCTGGTATCCACTACTTCCGAAAGCCTTTCATTTGTGATACATAAATCAGGAACACAGCTTCCTGTTCCTGTAATTCTTCCTGTTCTCTGTTCTGCCATGTTTTTTCCTTTCTTTCTTCCTTTTGATTTCTATTTCAAATATTTTGTATTTCAAACTATTGTACTCAGTATACCTTTCTTTCTGCCTTTTGTCAATTCTTTTCCCTCTCTTACCTTCTCTGAAAGGTGTTAAAAAAGGACGACCCATCACTGGCTGTCGTCCTTGTATATCTTTTTGATTTCCTGAGACAATTCCCGGTTCAAATCATCCAAATCAATGCCGATTCCGCTTCCCATATAGGGTATCTGCTGCTTTTCCTTCGGCTCATACTGCCGCTGTCCCACTTGGTATTCCTGGGTTCTGTCCAGGTCTTCCCTGACACTTCTGTCTGCAGCTTCTTCTGGCGGCTGATAATCGCTGTCATAATCTCCGTCATCATAATCATCATCTGTAAAAATACTTCTCCGCTTTTCAAGGGCCTTGTCCTTTGCCGACTTCTTTGCGGAATTTTTCTGAACCACCTTGGTTTTCTTTACAACTTTCTTTTTCCTTCCTGTGGAAAGCCCGCCTCTCTTATTACTGCTGCCGGAAGGAAAGTGAAATACTTTTGCTTCCCAGTCCTCTCCCTTCATCAGCGGCGCTGCCTGTACTGCGGCTCCGATAACGGCCAGTATGATACCCAGCACCAGCTCTCCGCCTGTACTTCTTGCCGTCATAGCAAAGAGCAGGTGGATACCTCCAATACCGCCGCAGACTGCTGTAATCCCGATGACCATCTGCTTTTCATATCCCAGAGCCAGCGTTCCTGCAAAAACGCCTGCCACCAGGGCAATGATATGCTGGGTCAGAGATGCATCTTCAAAGAAAGTGAGTATCAGAGCGTAAACCAGCCCGGTACACATGAAAAAAACACCGAACTTATAAAGCAGCCAGGCCAGAAGACCAAAAATCAAAGCTCCTGCAGCACCGCAGACCAGAGCCATCACCTTGTCCTGCAGGAAATAGTATCCTGCAGCTCCGCCGCCTCCGGCTCCTGCCAGGATTCCCAGGATACAGCCCCAGACTTTGCGAAGCCGATAGCCCATGAAACAGTTCAAAAGTGCAAAAACTGCCCCCGCAAGATAAATCACCACCATATACTGCTGTGGAATTGTATCCCAATACTCCTTCATACGTTCCAGTACCTGTGATACCTGTACATTCATAAGTCCTTACATTCCTTTCAGATATACATGCTTAATATATTTCAGTGTTTCCTTTTCGCCTTTTTCCGCCAGCATGCGAAGCAAGTGTTCCAAATCCCGGTTGGTGTCCTCATGGACAAACCACAGTTTTTCCTTGCTGGCCAGAAAATACTGCAAAGGCGCCTCGTCTGTATAAGTATCCGGATGATAATTCCGGGAGGCGCTGATGCGATCCATAACCATTTCTGCAATGTATTTCCGCGGCATGGGCACACCCCGGATAACAGTATCGCAGTCAATACCGTAATCTACCCAGTGTTCAAAATGATGCTTGTTCCGCCCGTAATGGTGTATCCAGGAGGTGGAGAGCCCGGTGGCCTCCCGCTCTGCATTGTTGGGACTCCGGTTGCCCTGATAATATTTACAGCCCACGGAAAACTCTGTCCAGGAATACTTGGACAAATCGTGAAGAAGCCCCTGTTTGTAAAGTCCTATTTTAAAGCAATATTTCATTACTAAAAGCTTGTGCCTTGTAATCGTCTTAAAATGTTCCCAGCTCCGCATGTCTTTTCGTCCTGCTTTCCTCTTAAAATCATAATTGTCCTGGGAGGAACCAGCAGGGTCTTTTCCTCTCCCCGGTGTTCTTCCTCCGAAAATTCTCCATTTTCTTCTTCATCTGTCCTCATCACAATATTCCAGAGAATTTCTCCCGCCATTCCTGGAAGTGCAATTTCGTGAGCAACCCAGTGGAAATTTGCCGCAAAAAACAAAAACTCCCGTTCCTGCCCGCAATAATCTCCGCAGTACATCACGCCCAGACAGCGGAGGCTTTTTTCCTTAGGCACATACCATGCCTGACTGCCGTGATAAGAAATATCAGGATACCCAAGGGCCTGGTAATCTGTACCTCTTGGCTCCACCTCCATGTGAAAAACTCTGTTTTCTTTCCGAAAGGCAATGGCTTTCTTCACGAAGGTAAAAATCGGCTTGCTGCGCTGTATGCCGCTCCAGTCTATCCATCCCAGTTCATTGTCCTGACACCAGACATTGTTGTTTCCTTTCTGTGTATTGCCCCACTCATCCCCCTGATAAATCAGCGGCGTTCCCTGGGCAGACAAAAGAAGTGCAAAGGCATTTTTCAGCTGCCGCAGACGCAGCTTCCGGATACTTTGTTTCCTGGTTGGGCCTTCCGTTCCGCAGTTCCAGGTACAGTTGTATTCGATACCGTCCTGATTGTTTTCTTTGTTTGCCTCATTGTGCCGCTCCTCATAAGATACCATATCCATCATGGAAAATCCGTCCTGGTCTGCCAAATAATTAATGACACCGCTGTAAAGGGGATTTCTTTTACTGCGGAACATGAACTCCTCCATCATGCCCTCTTCTCCCTTCAGAATACGGCGCATGCAGTAGAGAAATCCTTCATTATATTCTGCCGCCCCTTTATAAAAAGGCTTTTCCCTGTTCAGAATGGTCTCTCCATCCACATCGTGGAAAAACAGTTTGCTTCCTGCCAACAGAGCGTCTTTCATAAACAGCGCCTGGGGAATGTCTTCTCCCATAAGGTGAAATCCATCCACATGGTACTTGGTTTTCCAGTAGCGCAGAATATCCAGCATAGTGGAGGGTGCTGTCTCCTTTTCAAAATAAAATTCCATGAGACATTCCAGGTTAGCACTGTGAAGAGCATTTACCAGATGCTTAAATTCTTTCACCGGGCTGGCCGTGGCAGAAAATGCCGCCTTTGGAGCAAAATAGCAGGCCTCCCCTGTATAGCCCCAACAGTTCACCTGCCAGACGTCCTCTTTCTCCTGATTCGGCCCGCAGGGATATTTTTTGCTTCTGGTCTGCAGTCCCATACGCTCCCGGTACTCATAAGCAGGCATTAAAAGCACACCGGTAACTCCCAGTTCCTGCAGATAGGGGATTTTTTCCTCCAGTCCTGCAAATGTGCCTTTTTTCTTCACTTTGGAACTTCTGTGCATGGTAAAACTGCGCACCTGAAGCTTATATAAAATAGAATCCGACAGAGTCTTTGGCCGAAATTCCCTGTCTGTCCATACAAATTTTTCTTCTTTATATCTGCAGCAAGGTTCTTCTTCTCCCGCTTTTCCAAAGTCCGGCATATGGTAGAGGCTCTGTGCGTAAGGGTCTTGCCGCACAGCTCCGTCTATGCGGAAATTATACCAGACTTCTGTGCCCGTAAGTCCTGTAACTTGAAGCGACAGCAGATTTCCCTGTCTGCTTTCCTCCGGAAAAGGAAATACAGTAAAGATTTTTTCTCCGTCTCTTCGCTCATACAGCAGCAGTTCTGCCCTGCTTTTTGGAGATACCTCTGCCGTAAATATGTAGGTTCTCCCTTTTTTTTCTATGCCCGGGCGGCATGGGATTCCCGGTACTGCCTGTATTTTTTCTTCTGTCTCTATCCTTTTGCTGTTCATGCCGTCACCTCATTTCTCTGCCTCATGAAGGCACAGATTCCTTTTCTGCACACATTTTTTTCATATTATCATAAACCAGCCCCGCATGGGCTTCATCTGTCAGCGTAACCAGTACATCACCGGCCCGCAGCATGGTTTTTCCTTTTGGAATCAATTCTGTACCGTTTCGCTTTACGGCCACAAGCAGGCAGTCACCCGCCCAGTCAATCTGCTGTATCTGCTGATTATGCAGCAGACTTCCATGGCAGATAATAAATTCCTGGAGAATTTTCCCTCCTGTCTTTTCAGGCACCTGCTGGCCTCTTCTTCTTAAAAGAGAATCCAGAAGACTTTCGTAAATAGGCTCAGATTTCAGTCCGGAAGCTACCAGATAAGCAACAATAGATACCAGCGACATAGATAACATTTGGCTGACCTGCCCCGTCATCTCAAAAATCAGGATAATTCCTGTAATCGGTGCTCTTACAATAGCTGTAAAATACCCAGCCATAGCCAAAAGCACAAAATTGCTGATATAAGAAGCCTCCAGTCCCATATATTTCACGGCAAAGGTGCTGTACATGCCCCCGAGCAAAGCCCCCAGCACCAGAAGCGGAAAGAAAATACCGCCCGGCGCCCCGGAACCAAAACAGATAAGGGAAAACAAAAACTTCACCACAAACAGCACTGCAAGAGACTGCAATACTATATTTCCCTGTGCCGCCATATCAATAAGCCCATGACCGCTGCCCAGTACCTCCGGCAGCAAAAGCCCCAGAACACCTGCCAGAAGAAAAGGAATCAGAAGCCTCGTTGTTTCATTCAGCCCTTTTGCCTTAAAATACAGCCCCTGTACCCATATGGTCATCTTATTATAAAAGGCTCCCATAACGCCCAGCAAGACACCCAGAATCACAATATGCCAGTAATACTGAGGCGCTACTTCCGGTCCGATATCAAACTGAAACACAGAAGTAAATCCCAGAAATTCGCTGGATATGTAGTCTGCTGTAATGGAGGCTGTCATAACAGATACCAGTACAGATACAGAGAAATTTTTATGTATTTCTTCCAGGGAAAACAGAACCCCTGCAAGAGGAGCGTGAAAGGCTGCCGCAAGTCCCGCACTGGCGCCGCAGGTCAGCAGGTAACGCTCCTCCGTCTTTTCTCTTTTTAATGCCTTTGAAACTGCCTTTCCCACCATGGCCCCAATCTGAATAGACGGACCTTCTCTTCCCAGAGAGAGACCGGAAAACAAGGACAGAAAACCGCCCAGAAACTTGGCTGGAAGTACTTTCCACCACACCTGATCCAGTTTTCCCATCATTTCTCCCTCTACCTGAGGGATACCGCTGCCGGAAATCATGGGTTCAAACTTCACCAGTTTCCCTACAATACAGGCCAGAACAAACAATGCCAGAAACCAGGCTCCTGAAAGAGCGGGATATTTCCGGGCATATTCCAGAACAACATTCATTCCCCTGTCCGCGTACTCCAAAAGCACCCGGTACAAAAGCACGACCAGTCCGGCAATGAAACCTATCAGAAACCCTTCTGCCGTGAGAATGGTTTTAAAATGTTCCGCCCTTTTCAGCAGATATGATGTACCTTTTTTCAACGTTTTTTCCCTCTTTTCTTAATATAGACATTTTCATTATACTTGCCCTATGGCAAAATTGCAAATCCTTTCTGTGGTTGCATTCCCCCTGTCCATCTGTTAAAATATGAGCAGATATTACATACGAGGAGGCTAATTATGAGCGAAGAAACTTATACAACAAATCTGGATTCCTGTAATCCCAGCGACTGTGCATCCTGTACCGCCAACTGTTCCAGCGCAGGCGGCAGTAGCCAGGGCAGCATTCCAAAGGTTCCAAATCCTACCATCAAACTGACTCTGGATGACGATTCTGTCCTGGAATGTGCCGTGCTGACAACCTTCCCGGTAGAAGGCTTTGGCGAATACATTGCCCTTGTTCCCCTGAACAAAGACGGAAAAAACACAGACGGAGAAACTTATCTCTTCCGTTATGCAGAAGAAGGCAATACTCCTGTTGTAAGCAATATTGAAAGAGAAGACGAATATATGGCTGCAGCGGAAGCATTCCATGACTTCATTGCAAACCTGAAAAGTGAGGAAGACCTGGCAGCAGAAACAGAAAAATAATCTTTTTTATAAAGCAACAGAGGCTGTCGTATTTTGTGCATATCGACAGCCTCTCCTCTCTTTATTCAGCAGAATTTATGCTGGGAATTCCGATTTGGATTTCCACGTCTTTTTCATAGTCCACATTGTCAAATCCAAATCCGAACATATGATAAAAATCTTCCCAGTAACCCTGAATATCTGCAAGTTCTTCTACATTTTCCGTGGTAACCTGTTCCCATATTTCCCACACCCGGCTCTGGATGTGTTCTTCCAGTTCCCAGTCATCCATGCGGATTCTGCCCGCCTCATCTGTGGGCAGATTTTCCTCCAGTAGCTTTTCCCCAAACAGTCTCACCATCTGTTCGATACATCCCTCATGGGTATGCGCCTCCTTCATCACACGATAAAGAACAGCAAAATACAGCGGCACAATGGGAATGGCTGCGCTTGCCTGAGTGACCAGGGCTTTGTTTACGGAAATAAACGCCCTTACGTCCGGAAATTCCTCCTGAATCACATGGGCAGTTTTTTCCAGATGACGCTTGGCCTGTCCAATGGTTCCGTCATAATAAATAGGATATGTGAGCTTGGGACCAATATAGGAATAGGCTGCAGTCAGGGCATTGTCTTCCAATACATCTGCTTCTTTTAAAGCCTTTATCCAATCCAGCCAGTCCTCTCCTCCCATAACCTTTATCGTACCTTCCAGTTCTTCCTCTGCAGCAGGCTCTACCGTTTTTGTGACAATGGTATGATTGCGCAAATCCATGCTCTTTTCTGTAAAAGGCTCCCCTGTTGTCTTTAGAGCCGATACCCAGGTCTTCCCCTGTGTATCGGTTCTTCTGGGTGCCGCCAAACTGTAAATCACCATATCCGCTTTTCCCCAGTCTCTTTTAATCAGGGCAATGGTCTCCTCCTTTACAGCCTTGGAAAAAGCGTCTCCATTTATGGATTTTGCATAAAGTCCCGCTTCTTTTGCTTTCTCTTCATAAGCAGCTGTATTGTACCAGCCCGGTGTAGCTGTTCTTTTGCCGTTTGAAGGCTTTTCAAACATAATTCCTATGGTTGCCGCCCCACAGCCAAACCCGGCTGTAATCCGGCTGGCCAGACCGTATCCTGTAGATGCCCCTATCACCAGCACCTTTTTTGGCCATTGCTTCCTGTCTTTCTTTATTTCTTGGCTTCTTACATAAGCAATCTGTCTTCTCACATACTCCCTGCAGCCCTCTGGATGGGCTGTAGTGCAGATAAATTCTCGAATTTTCGGTTCAACCTTCATCTTATCCTCCTGCAAGCAGCGTATTATTTTCATTAAAACTGCTATGATTTTCAATTATTTTGTATTTCAAAATATTCTAGCACAAAAAAAAATAATATGCAAGAGTTTTCCTCTCCTGCATATTATCCCCGCTTTCTCAGTGTTTCCCTGTAGTGCTGCCAAAGCCGCCGTTTCGCACTGCTTCTGTGTCGTCGTCTTCAGTAATACCGTACTCAAGGAAAATCCCCTGTGCAAATCCTGTTCCTGCCGCTACCTGCACGGTTTTTCCTTCATTGGAATCATTGGTAATTTTAATAAAAATATGGCCTTCGTTATCTGAATAAAAATAATCGCTGTCAATAATTCCCACAGTGTTGTTTAACTGCAGGCGGTACTTAAAGCCCAGACCGCTTCTGGGATAAATCTTCAGTACCCAGCCGCACTCCATTTCAGCCCTTATTCCTGTAGGAATTTTTATAGTTTCTCCTGGCTTCAGTTCAAAGTCCAGGGGACTGAAAAAATCATAGCCAGCGCTTCCTGCTGTGGCTCTTTTGGGCAGCCGGATGTTCTCATAAATCTTCTGAATCTCTTCTTCGCTCACCGCGCCAAAAGAATCTCTCCATCCTTCTGCAAACTGTTTTTCGCTGACTTTATGAAATTTTGCAATTCTCTTCATGTTGTTCTCCTATGCATGCAATACAATCTTACCAGTCTCTAAAGTCTGGGGCACATCAATCACTCTCTGATTTGCACTGCCCTTCCATTTCAGGGAAATATCTTTCTGAGCCTCAATAAACTCTCCGTCTACCAGAACATCAAGATAGTTCAGAACTTCCAAATCCTGTATTTCTTCCCACAAAAATCCGGTGTACAGCCATATGGTCTTTTTGGGATATTTTTCTTTCAATTCCTTTGCAAAAGCCGTAACCTCTTCCATATTTCTCCAATGCAGAGGGTCTCCGCCGGAAAAAGTAATCCCCGCAATATAGCTTTTCTCCATCTGCTCAAAAATTTCCAGCTTTGCAGCCTCATCAAAAACCAGGCCGCCGTTGGGGTCCCAGGTCACCGGGTTCTGGCAGCCTTTACAGCCGTGGTCACAGCCTGCCACCCACAGCACCACCCGAAGGCCGTCCCCGTTTAACATATCATCTTTTGTAATATTGTGATAACGCATGAATCCTCACCTCTGTACTCTGTTGATTGTTTCTTTTATTTTCTAAATCCCAGCTGTCAATTCCTCATCTGTACTATCTGTATCTACAGATACCATGCAGACATGGTCTTTCCACTGAAATTTCATCTCTTTTGTGAGTTTCTTTCCCATTTAAAAGCTTTTGCATCTTTTCTTTCTCAAAGCCATTGAGAATACTTTCCGTATGAAAAGCATACCCATGGCGGGCAATTTCATTGACAGCAAGATTATAACAGTTCGAATGATATCCGTCTACCTTATCCTCATTTTTGGGTCTGTTTTCTGTACGTCTCGCCACCGCCATACCTAATCGGTACTTTTATAAAAATCTGAAAAGGGGCGCACCTTCTTCGTGCCGCCCCTCCTGTTCATTTCCGTATCAACCTGTTTTCACAGTTTTTACGCCTCTTCCGGAACATCTTTCATGCTGAAGCTGATACGTCCCATTTTATCTTTTCCAAGGCATACTACTTTCACAACATCACCCAGAGAAAGCACATCTTCTACCTTGTTGATTCTTTCTTTTGCAATTTTGGAAATGTGAACCATACCCTCTTTGCCTGGTGCAAATTCCAGGAACGCACCAAATTCTTTAATGCTGATAACCTTTCCTGTGAAAATCTGTCCTTCTTCAAAGTCCGTGGTAATGGTCTGGATATATTTTACAGCCTTATCCATCATGGCCTGGTCAGTACCGCATACAGATACTGCACCGCTGTCATCAATATCAATCTTTACACCGGTTTCATCAATAATAGCATTGATGGTTTTTCCTCTCTGTCCGACTACATCACCGATTTTTTCCGGGTCAATCTGAATCTGCACAATCTTAGGTGCATATTTGCTTACTGTGTTTCTTGGCTCTGCAATACATTTTTCCATAACTTCTGTCAGAATGTATTCTCTGGCCTCTTTTGTTCTGGCAATGGCTTCTTCAATAATCTGTCTTGTCAGACCATGAATCTTAATATCCATCTGAATGGCTGTGATACCGTCATGAGTACCAGCCACCTTAAAGTCCATATCGCCGAAAAAGTCTTCCAGTCCCTGAATATCAGTCAATACCAGATAGTCGTCATCGGTTTCCCCAGTTACCAGGCCACAGGAAATACCTGCCACCGGCTTTTTAATCGGCACACCTGCTGCCATTAAGGACATGGTAGATGCACAGATACTTGCCTGAGAAGTAGAACCGTTGGATTCAAAAGTTTCAGATACCGTACGGATTGCATACGGGAATTCTTCCACGCTTGGAATCACCGGCACCAATGCTCTTTCTGCCAAAGCTCCGTGTCCGATTTCACGGCGTCCCGGTCCCCTGGATGGCTTTGTCTCTCCTACAGAGTAGGACGGGAAGTTATAGTGGTGCATATAGCGTTTGCTTACTTCAAATTCATCTAAGCCGTCCAGTCTCTGTGCTTCTGACAATGGAGCCAGAGTGGTAACGGTACAAATCTGGGTCTGGCCTCTGGTAAACATAGCGGAACCATGTACTCTCGGGATCAAATCCACTTCTGCTGCCAAAGGACGAATCTGTGTAATAGCTCTTCCATCCGGACGTTTGTGGTCTTTTAAAATCATCTTGCGAACTGTTTTTTTCTGATACTGGTAAACAGCTTCGCCCAATACAGCCAGCCATTCTTCATTGTCTGCAAAGGCCTCTTCCAGTTTTTCTGTAATTGTGCGGATGTTTTCTTCTCTCACCTGTTTTTCATCCGTAAAGACTGCTTCTTCCATTTCTTCCGGAGTTACAATCTCTTTTATTGCTGTGAACAGTTCTTCCGGAACTGCACAGCTTTCA
>DXFK01000200.1 GCA_019114495.1 Candidatus Blautia stercoravium | reverse complement strand
TGTAGTGGTATGCGGAATTGTGATTAATTTTCTGTCGCCAAGTACAGGAGTTGTAAATCTGGTACTGGAGAAGCTGGGGGTAGAGCCTATATACTTTATGACAAAGCCGGAATACTTTAAGGGAATTTATACGCTGATGACTTTGTGGCAGAACGCCGGATTTGACGCATTGGTGTATATTGCAGCAATTATGGGAATTGACCAACAGCTATACGAAGCGGCAACTGTTGACGGGGCAGGAAAATTAAAGAAAATTTTTCATGTAACAATTCCCGGAATTGCACCTACAATTATCACTATGCTGATTCTCAAGCTAGGGGGTATTATTAAAGTAGGATACGAGGCCATTTTGCTTTTATATCAACCGGCAACATATTCAGCAGCCGATGTAATTTCTACATATTCTTACCGTCTGGCATTTGAAAACGGTAACTATGGGCTGTCGGTTGCATCCGGATTGTTTGAGTCTGTAGTGGCATTTATTATGGTAATACTGGCGAACAGATTCAGTAAGAGAATTTCGGACAGTGCTTTATGGTAGGAGGGAAAGGAATGACAGGAAAGAAAATAAAGCAGGGACAGGTTATGGGGACCGGAGAAAAAATCTTTAATACCGTTATGACAGTTCTGGGAATCCTTATTACTTTTATTGCTTTGTATCCTATTTATTATGTGTTGATTTCTTCCTTCAGCAAGCCGTTCTTTGTGGAGAATGGGGATGTGCTTGTAGGAATTAAGGAATTTACAACTGCCAGCTATGAGGCTGTGTTTCATCGGGAGGGTCTTTGGTCCGCCTATGGAAATGCTGTCTTTTATACCGTTTTTGGGTTGGCGGCAAATATGTTTTTTACCACAACCATGGCTTACGCTTTATCCAAAAAAGCTTTAGCCGGGCGAAAGTTTTTTACAATCTTTGTTGTATTTACTATGTGGTTTAATGCTGGTATCATACCTACTTACATGAACTTCAATAACATGGGGTTGTTAAATACAAGAACGGCCATTATTTTTGGTTTTGCCATTGAAACATATAACCTGATTATCATGAAAAGTTTTTTTGAGCAGGTACCGGAGGCTCTTGAAGAGGCAGCCTTTCTTGACGGAGCCGGGCATTTCAGAGTATTTTGGAATATTTACCTGCCTTTATCCAAGCCTGCACTGGCAACAGTAGGACTTTTCTACGGAATCAGCCGTTGGAATGGATATTTTTGGACGATGCAGCTGCTAAAAGACGATTCCAAAATTCCGTTGCAGGTATTTTTGAAAAAGCTGATTGTAGAACGTGTAGCCAATCCTTCTGATGCGGCGATTGTGACGAGAGATTCTTTAACTTCACCTACAACACAGGTTTATGCTTTAATTATTATGGCGATTGTTCCTATGCTGGTAGTATTTCCATTAGTACAAAAATATTTTAAGACAGGCCTTACCCTTGGCGGTGTAAAAGGCTGATAAATTAAAGGAGGAATTTTAAAATGAAGAAAAAACAGATCACAGCATTTTTGCTGGCAGGGATTCTTGGAGTATCTGCATTTATGACAGGATGTGGTGACAAGAAAGAAGAAACAGCGGATAAAGGGGGCGAAAGTAAAGAATTTACAGCTTTTATGTTTCTTTCCGGAACTCCTTTCAATGAAGACTGGGAAGTGTGGAAAGAAATTGAGAAAAAGACGGGGGTTAAGTTAAAAGGCGTGGTGGCCTCTTCAAACTCGGATTATTCAACAGCCTTTCAAAACATGGTGGCCTCCGGACAGCTTGCGGACATCATTGCCGGTGAGTCTACGTCGGATCTTGAGAAATTGGGGAAAGACGGAGGAATGTTGGCATTAAATGATTTAATTGATGAATACGCACCGAACATCAAAAAAATGCTGGAGAAAGATGCAAGCTTTAAATATCAGGCGACAGCGGAAGACGGAAATATTTATAATATTCCCCTTGGAAAAGAACTTCAGTCCTCTCAGTTCTATTGGATAAGACAGGACTGGCTGGATAAGCTGGGACTGAAAGTACCTACTACTGTAGATGAACTTCATGATGTTTTATATGCCTTTAAAAATAATGACCCTAACGGGAACGGAAAAGCTGATGAGATTCCGCTTTTTGACCGTTCAGCAACATCAGAAAATGAAATGGGAGAATATCTTGCTCTCTGGGATTCCGGTACAGGATTTTATCCAAGAGATGGAAAGATGACCTTTGAACCTGTTACAGAAAATTATAAAACAGCAGTTTCAAATCTGGCAGAGTGGTATAAAGAAGGTTTGGTTGACCCTGAAATCTTTACCCGCGGTATGTCGGCAAGGGACACATTATTAAGCAACAATACGGGCGGTTTCACCCATGACTGGGTAAGTACGGGAAACTATAATGATTCTCTGGCAAAGGATATTCCCGGCTTTGAGATGGTGGCTGTAGCGCCGTTTGCAGACCAGAACGGAAATGTAAAAGAGAGAGATCGTCGTTATGCAGAATGTGGATGGGGAATTTCTTCTCAGTGTAAAGACCCGGAGGCTGCAATCAAATTTATGGATTATATGTTTACAGAAGAAGGTTCGGATTTCATGAACTGGGGAATTGAAGGCAAAACTTATACTGTAGATGAAAATGGAAACAAAGCTTTTACCGAGGAAGTCTTTAACTCCGGTTTGGCTCCCGTGGAATATCTTCGTTCTTTAGGTTCCCAGTACCGTGCCGGTTATGTACAGTCTGCTGACTACGAGTATGCAACTATGAATGACGCAGGAAAAGCGGCCAACGAACTGTATAATTCCCATGAAGAGTGGTATGAAGAGGCAAAACTGCCGGATTTGAAATTGAGCAAGGATGCATTGGACGAATATAAGAGCATAATGTCAGGAATTACCCCTATTGTGTTTGAAAAGCTGCAGAGCTGGGTGCTGGGCTCCGGAGATATTGAGGCAGAATATGATGACTTTGTAAAAGAACTGAAAGAGAGAAATATTGACAGGGCTGTTGAAATCCAGCAGGAAGCATACGACAACTATATGAAAGTAACCAAATAATAAAGGAAGTGCCGCATTGGCTGCATAAAAGAATATTTCAGTATTCAAAAACATGCAGCTGCGCGGCACTTTTCAGGAGTATTCGGAGGTAAGAATGAAGCGGGAAAAAATAGAAAAAGCGGCTGTGGACGCAATGAAAATACTGAAAAATAATTTAAAATATTATACAGATAAATTTCCGGGGTCCAATACAGAAAATCAGGTTTACCCGATTTCTGAAAATATAGAATGGACTACAGGATTTTGTACAGGGACCTACTGGCTTTCTTATGAACTTTCAGGAGATGAAGCTTTTAAGACAGCGGCCATGATACAGGTGGACAGTTTTTATGAGAGGATTGTCGATAAAATAGATGTCAATCATCATGATATGGGATTTTTATATACGCCTTCCTGTGTGGCAGCATATCTTTTGACCGGAAGTGAAAAGGGGAAGGAGGCTGCCATTATGGCGGCTGACCAGCTGACAGGACGCTTTCAGGAAAAGGGACAGTTTCTGCAGGCATGGGGTGTGCTTGGAGCAGCAGAACATTATCGGTTGATTATAGACTGTCTTTTAAATCTCCCTCTTCTGTATTGGGCATCGGAGGTGACAGGGGATGAAAGATATAGAAGTATTGCAGTGCGTCATACAAGGACAAGTATCAAAAATCTGGTAAGGGAGGATTTTTCAACCTATCATACATATTTTTTCAATCCAATTACAGGGGAACCCCTAAAGGGTGTTACAGCACAGGGATATAAAAACAATTCTGCATGGGCCAGAGGACAGGCATGGGGGATTTATGGAACTGCACTGGCATGGCGTTATCTAAGAGAGGAAAGCTGCATAGAACTGTTTAAAAAGGTGACAGACTTTTACCTCGAACATCTTCCGAAAGATAAGGTTCCATGCTGGGATTTGAGCTTTCAGGAAAAAGACGGGGAACCGAGAGATTCTTCGGCAGCAGCCATTGCTGTCTGCGGAATTCTGGAAATGTGCGAAAATAAGGGATTAACAGAGGAAGAAAGCAAATATTACAAGGAAAAAGCAGAGGAGATATTGGAAAGTCTTATAGACTTTTATGCCGTCAGACCCCATAGTGCTGCGAATGGACTGCTCCTGCACGGAGTTTACGCAAAGAGCAGCCCTTATAACAGTGTAGCGGACAGGGGTGTAGATGAATGTAATCTCTGGGGAGATTATTTTTATCTGGAAGCACTTGTGAAAAACCTGCAAGAATGGAAATCTTATTGGTAGAGTTCAAGATTTGCAAGGTTTTAAACAGGAAAAGAAACCTTCCCCAAAGAGCAACCTGCTATAATGAAGCCATAGGAAAGATTACCATACAGGAAACAGAAAGGGGAAGCAACATGGAAGTAAGAACTGCGTCATCACCAAGAGACGTAAAACATTATACAACAGACCGTTTAAGAGAGGAATTTCTCATCCAGAACCTGTTTGTCCCAGGAGAAATTAAAATGGTATACAGCCATATTGACCGTATTATCACAGGCGCAGCAGTACCGGCAGGAGAAACACTGGTGCTTACCGCAGGGTCAGAATTAAGAGCAGAATATTTCCTGCAGAGACGTGAAATGGGGATTATCAACATCGGCGGTGCAGGTGTCATTGTGGCAGACGGCAAAGAATATGAAGTCGGACACAAAGAAGGCATGTACATTGGCATGGGTGTAAAAGAAATCACTTTTGACAGCAAAGAAAGTGCAGTACCGGCGAAATTCTATTTTAACAGCACACCGGCGCACCACACATACCCTACCGTTTTGATTAAACCGGAAGGAACACCGGAAGAAGGCGTTGTGATTGTAAAAGATGAAAATAAGGTAGAGCTGGGAACACTGGAACAATCCAATCACAGAACTATCTGTAAATACATTCTGCCGGGACAGGTAGAAAGCTGCCAGCTGGAAATGGGTATGACAAAACTGGAGCCGGGCAGCGTATGGAACACCATGCCATGCCACACTCATGACAGAAGAATGGAAGTTTATCTGTATTTTGATATTCCCGAAGATGCGTTTGTTATGCATTACATGGGAGAACCTACAGAAACACGCCACATCGTGATGAGAAATGAAGAAGCTGTCATTTCACCAAGCTGGTCAATCCACTCCGGTTCCGGTTCTCAGGCATATACCTTTATCTGGGGTATGGCAGGGGAAAATCAGGACTTTGACGATATGGATCACATTGCAAATCAGGAATTAAAATAACAGGAAACCAAGCAGAAAAGGAGAATAAACATGGACGTTATGAAGAGTTTTTCACTGGAAGGAAAAGTAGCCCTGGTGACAGGTGCAGCATATGGAATCGGCTTTGCCATTGCAGAGGCTTACGCAAAGGCAGGCGCAAAAATTGTATTCAACTGCAGAGGTCAGGAACACATGGATCATGCCATGAAAGCATACGAAGAAAAGGGAATTGACGCAAAGGGATATCTCTGTGACGTAACAGACGAAGCACAGGTGGCAGATATGATTCAGGATATCGAAAAGACGGTGGGCACCATTGATATTCTGGTAAATAATGCAGGAATTATCAAGCGTATTCCTATGACAGACATGAGTGCAGATGAATTCCGCCAGGTCATTGATGTAGACTTAAATGCACCGTTTATCGTGTCCAAAGCAGTTATTCCGGGCATGCTGAAAAAGGGACATGGAAAGATTATTAACATTTGTTCCATGATGAGTGAACTGGGCAGAGAAACCGTATCTGCTTATGCGGCTGCTAAAGGCGGACTGAAAATGCTGACAAAGAACATTGCTTCTGAATACGGGGAATTCAATATCCAGTGCAACGGTATCGGACCTGGTTACATTGCCACGCCTCAGACTGCACCTTTAAGAGAAATCCAGCCGGACGGTTCCAGACATCCATTTGACCAGTTCATTATCAGTAAGACACCGGCTGCACGCTGGGGAAATCCGGAAGACTTAATGGGACCGGCCGTATTTCTGGCTTCCGAGGCTTCTGACTTTGTAAACGGACAGATTTTGTATGTAGACGGCGGTATTTTAGCTTACATTGGAAAACAGCCGAAATAATTTGAGATAAGGAATGGAAGATAAGCGGAGGAAAATAAGAATGAGAATCGCATTAATGAATGAAAACAGCCAGGGTGCAAAGAACCCGATGATTGAAAAATCTCTTAGAAAAGTTGTAGAACCCATGGGATTTACCGTGGATAATTACGGCATGTATACAGCAGAAGACGAGGCGCAGTTGACTTATGTACAGGTGGGAATCCTGGCAGCAGTGCTCTTAAATTCCGGTGCGGCAGATTATGTAATTACGGGATGTGGTACAGGAGAAGGCGCTATGCTGGCCTGCAATTCTTTCCCAGGCGTTATCTGCGGACATGTGGAAGACGCTTTGGACGCCTATACTTTTGCACAGATTAATGATGGAAATGCCATTTCCCTGCCCTTTGCAAAAGGCTTTGGCTGGGGCGGTGATTTGAACCTGGAATACATTTTTGAAAAGCTGTTCTGCGAAGAAAGCGGACAGGGATATCCAAGAGAAAGAGCCGTACCGGAACAGAGAAATAAGAAGATTTTGGACGAAGTAAAGAAGGTTACTTACAGAGAATTCACAGACATTTTAATGGAAATGGACAGAGAACTGGTGAAAGGCGCACTGGCAGGAGAGCATTTCCAGGAACTGTTTTTTGCAAACTGTAAGTGTGAAAAAATCGCTGCCTGTGTAAGAGAAATCCTGGGCTGCTAGAGGAGAAAAACGTGTTTAGTTTGAAAGTAATTGATAAAAATGGACGGACTGTGGCATGGGCCAGAGGGGAAGAAGAAGTCAATCTCATGGTGGCGAGAACCTATGAAGAAGGCGACAGAATTGTTCTGGAAATCTCCAAAGAAGGGGAATATGCATGGGTACAGTTTGACGATGCCCTGGGCAGAAATCTGGTTTATCTTACCGGAAATACCCAGTATAAAATTCCTTTTGGAGAGAAAAGAATCAACCTTTCACCAAAGGCATTTTCCGGAAATAAGCACTTAATCACTGCGCGGAAAGCCAGAGATTTTGAGGTGAAAAGCTATCGGAATTTAGCTTTAAATGTCAACGATACCCATGAAAATACCACCTGTTTCCCTCACGCTTTTGCCAATGTGGAGACAAGAGGAGAGTCCGTTTTTGCGGCAAAAAATGCCATTGACGGAGTAACAGCCAATGAATGCCACGGCGAATGGCCCTATGATTCCTGGGGAATCAACCGGAATCCGGACGCAGAAATGACCGTGGATTTCGGACGGGAAGTGGAAATCGACCGTATTATTCTCTACATCCGGGCGGATTTTCCACACGATAACTGGTGGAAAACGGTGACCGTAACCTTCTCAGACAGAGAAGAAAAAGAGTTTTCTTTAAAGAAGACAGGCTGCGGACAGGAATTCACCTTTGAAAAGAAAAAAGTGACCTGGGTGAAGCTGTCCAAGCTGATTCCTTCCCCGGAACCGTCACCATTTCCGGCTCTTGCACAGATAGAAGTGTATGGAACGGATTTGTAAAAAATGGGCGTACAGGAGTAGAAGCATTCCTGTATGCCTATTTTTGTTTGTGAATCTCTTTCTTTTAAAATTTCCAGCCATGTGATAAGATAAGAATATCACAGATTTGAAGACAGGACGGACTTATCATGACGCAGACGTATTATGAAGAGTTGCAGCAGTTTCTCCCCGGACTTTCTCCCGACATGCCGGATTCCTGCATAAAGCTGGCAGAGTTGTTCCGGGCGCAGGCCTTTGAACTGCATATTAGAAAATTGCCGACCGGGGAAGAAAAGTATTATATTCCTTATATGATGAACGACGCACTGGAGTGTTTTCTGATTCTGGAGCGGTGCCGCATGACAGGCAGGTATCTCACGGATTTTAAGGGAACAACACAGGCACATGTGGCAAAAGACGGGGAAGTTTATCTTTTGGTAGTCAGGCAGGGAGACGACAATGTATTTACCATTTGGTTTTCGTCTATTCGGGAAGAAATGACCTGTTATCAGTATCACCGCATCGGACATTTCTGGGTAAAAGGACAGGAACAGTGGCGGCGGATGGTGTATCTTGTGGGGACCCTTTACGATAAATATTCTTATATGGGGGATACCGTATGTACACAGGCGGAAAAAGAACTGCTTCCGCTTATGGAACTGGCGCCTTTTCGTGCTTTTTCGCCAGTGAAGGAATCTCTGGATGAGGAATATCAGGATACTCTGGAAGGGGTGGAATGTATGAAAAAGCTGGCATTGGAAGCCGGGGATTGGAGACTGGCACACCTGCTGAGAGTTTACAGAAGATTTCCTTTTTCCTGGGCAGAAAAATGGATACAGAGGCATATGGAGAGCAGAGCAGGAATCCCACTTTATGAGGTTCTGTACAGGAAAACAGAAGCTGCGTCCAAGGTCTATCCCATCCGTGATTACGGAAGAAAAAGCAATGAGGAAACAGAGGCAAAAAGGCGGGCAGTATCCCGGAAATTACAGGAAAAAGGTTTTACGGGAGCGTATCCTTTTTTCCGAAAAGGCAGTATGCAGATACTGGCCATGGAGGAACATCCTTTTACGCTGTTGGAGGCAGAGGACTTTTTTTTTCGGATTCAGTTTATGGTTTCTGTCAGCAAAAAGGATAGTGAGAGATACAATGGCGGCTTCTTTAAAGGAAGGGAAAACCGCGGATGGATAGAGAAAAATCTGGATTTTCTGGAAATAAAACAACCAAAAGGAGAGGAAGAATAAAATGACAGAATATCTGCTGGGAAAGAAACCCCACACCATATCGGTAAGCCTGATGAACCTGGAAGAATTTTCTGCATTAAAGGGAAATTATCCTCATAAGAGAGAACTGATTCACAGCATGGAGCAGGCAGTTTCCTGCAAAGCGGAAGTGTACGCCCAGTGTCTGTTCGGAGTGCTGAAGATTCCCAACAAGAAAAATTTAGAGCAAAAGCCCTGGATTGCCGCCTGGTATTTTATGAAAAATAAGTTGATTTTTCTGGATGACGGAGGGCAGATTAGCCGGATTTTAGAGAAGATAAAGGATATGGAATTTGGTGGAAATGCTTTAGAAGGACAGCTTCTTTTGGCTGTGTTTAACGGACTGATTGATGAGGAGGTTCCTTATCTGCAGAAGGTAGAAGAGAAGATAACAGAACTGGAAAATATTCTTCTGGAGGAACCGTCAAGGGATTTTCCAAGGGTTTTGATGGGACTTAGAAAAGCCATGATGAGGCTTCATACATTCTATGTACAGCTTCTGGATATGGCGGAGGAACTGCAGGGAGCAGCAGGAGAAATTCTGGTGAAGGAAGAGGAAAATGCCTGGAGTGTGTTTTCAAACAGAGTATCAAGGCTTCATGATTATACGGAAAATATCAGAGAGAATCTGCTGCAGCTGCATGAACTATATCAGGCACAGATAGACATTCAGCAAAACGAAATTATGACTATGCTTACTGTAGTTACAACTATTTTCCTGCCCTTGTCGCTGCTGGCAGGCTGGTACGGCATGAACTTCGGAAACATTCCCCTTTTAAACTGGAAGTACGGATATCCCACCGTAGTGCTTCTGACCCTTATTATCATTGGGCTGGAGCTTCGTTATTTCAGGAAAAAAGGTCTTCTGAAGAATAAAAAGAAATCTTAAATGCCAATACTAATAAAAAAGAAAAGAGGGCATTTCGGATGGAAACACAGACCAGAAACCTGCTGCGGGAATGCAGTGCAGGATGTAAAATGGCAATCAACAGCTTCAATCAGATGCGGGATTATGTGGAAGATGAAAAGCTGAAAGAGCTTATGAATACCTATGATAAAAAACACAAGGAATACGAAGAACAGGCTGGAAAAATGCTGAAGGAGGGAGGCAGCGAGGAGAAAGAGCCGGGCGTTATGGCTTCTGTCTTCTCCAGACTTTCTACGGATGTGAAACTGCTTATGAAGGACGACAGCAATCAGATTGCAAAGATGATTATGGATGGCTGCAACATGGGGATTCAGACTCTTGGTGGATTTGTGAACCAGTATAAAAATGCCTCCAGACAAAGTCTTGCGCTGGCGGAAAATATCATAAAAACAGAAGAAAAGCTGATGAAGGAAGTGCAGGAATTTTTATAATCTGCAGAGATACAGAGGGCAAAGGAAAGGGTTATGGATAAATACAAGGTTTTAAAGGATGTTTTTGGATACGATGCATTTCGAGAGGGACAAGAGGGGCTTATAGACAGCACCCTGGCAGGGCGTGATGTGCTTGGCATTATGCCTACAGGGGCGGGCAAATCCATCTGTTTTCAGGTGCCTGCCCTGCTTTTTCAGGGGATAACCATTGTGGTGTCGCCTCTGATTTCTCTCATGAAAGACCAGGTGGCTGCTTTAAATGCAGCAGGAGTACATGCGGCTTTCATCAACAGTTCGCTGACAGAAGGCCAGTATAGAAAGGCCATGGAATTTGCCGCCCAGGGGCGGTATAAAATTATCTATGCGGCACCGGAAAGGCTGATGACAGACTCCTTTCTGGCACTTATCCATCAGGTGGAAATTTCTATGGTGGCTGTAGATGAAGCCCACTGTATTTCACAGTGGGGACAGGATTTCCGTCCAAGCTACCTGAAAATTACAGAATTTATTCGGGTTTTGCCGAAACGTCCTGTGATTGCCGCTTACACGGCAACAGCTACAAGGGCGGTAAAAGAGGATATTTTGTGTATTTTGGGACTTCAAAATCCCTTTGTGGCTGTAACGGGATATGACCGGAAAAATCTTTGTTTTTCAGTGGAAAAGCCAAAGGATAAGGTACAGGCGCTGTTGGATTATCTGGACAAAAACCGGGAAAAAAGCGGCATTATTTATTGCAATACCCGGAAAAATGTGGAAGAAATCCACCGTCGTCTGATACAGGAGGGATATCCTGCTGTGCGGTATCATGCCGGATTGTCTGATGAAGAAAAGAAGCAGAATCAGGAAGATTTTATCTATGACCGGATGCCTGTTATGGTGGCAACCAACGCATTTGGCATGGGTATTGACAAGTCTAATGTGCGCTTTGTTCTGCATTTTAATATGCCAAAAGATATTGAAAGCTATTATCAGGAGGCAGGCCGCGCCGGGCGGGATGGCGAGCCGGGAGAGTGTGTCCTGTACTATGCCGGACAGGATGTGAGGACAAATGAATATCTTATTAACCAGCAGATGGAAAACGAGGAATTTGACAGGGAAGACATGGAACTGATTCGGGAAAGAAACTTTGAACGGCTGCGGAAAATGACATTTTATTGTTTTACCAATGAATGTCTGCGGGAATATATTCTTCGGTATTTCGGTGAATACGGAGGAAATTACTGCGGAAACTGCAAAAACTGTCTCACTGAATTTCAGGATACAGATGTAACGAAAGAGGCGGAAAGCATTTTAAAACTGGTAAAAACCAGCGGGCAGAGATATGGAATACAGGCTGTTACCGATGCTGTTCATGGCTCGGACAGCGCAAAGGTACGGCAGTTTCATTTAAACGAAAATACATATTATGGAGCCTTGAAAGATCGAACTATTGTACGGATACGGCAGATTTTAAATGACCTGCTGGTAAAGGATTATCTGGTGCTGACAGCGGGAGATTACCCTGTTTTAAGGCTGGGGGAAAGGGGAAAAGCACTGCTTGACGGGGCAGACGGACAGGTGCTTTTGAAGCTGCCAAAAGAGCTGCCTAGGACGCAGAGCAGTGCGAAATCCGGCAAACAGAAAGTCACAGATGAAGTGAAATATCCCGTTCTCTTTGAACGTCTGCGGCAAAAACGGTACAAAATGGCGCAGCAGGCCAAGGTGCCGCCTTACATTATTTTTTCCGATAAAACATTGCGTCAGATGAGTACCTATCTTCCTGTTACGAAGGAAGAAATGCTTTCCGTAAATGGGGTGGGAAGCAGCAAGTATGAGAAATACGGGGAGGCATTCTCAAAGGAAATCCAAGATTTTATAAAGGAAAACGGGATTGCAAAGTGAATAGGGTGAAGAATCAGAAAAATAGCATGCAGAAGAGACTGTAATTTCCCAGCCTCTTCTTTTTTTGCCTTTTCCTGCGTAAACTGAACAAAAAGCAGTAAGGAGACACACATGAAATTTCTGATTTTTCTTTCAGAGGTCAGTATTCCTCTTATTCTGTTTTACATAGTAGGATTCGGTATACTGATGAAGTGTCATGTATACGAAGAATTTGTAAAGGGTGCAAAGGATGGATTAAAAACCGTGGTGGGAATTTTGCCCACTCTTATCGGCCTGATGGTAGCCGTAGGAGTTCTGCGGGCTTCGGGATTCCTGGATATGCTGGGAGAACTGTTGGGGAAGTTTACTGCATATGTGGGTTTTCCCGCAGAACTGGTTCCCCTGACGATTGTACGGATGTTTTCTTCCAGCGCTGCTACAGGTCTGGTGCTGGATATTTTCCGGGAATTCGGCACAGATTCCCGTGTAGGACTTATTGCGTCTATTATGATGTCCTGTACAGAGACGATTTTTTACACGATTTCTGTGTATTTTATTGCTGCAAAAGTGAACAAAACCAGGTATACGGTGTGGGGGGCGCTGCTGGCTTCTTTTGCGGGAATTGCAGCCAGTGTGGTATTGGCGGGAATGATGTAATATAAAAGTTATTGACAAAAACACATCATAATGCTAATATGGTAACACGCTAAAGCAAAGGGGGATAAAGATGAGATATTACGATAAAATAACACCGGACGGAACCAGGGATTTGCTCTTTGCCGAGTGCGACCAGCGTTCCCAGGTAACGAAGACTTTAAAGGATTTATTTGTCTCCCAGGGATACCGCAGGGTGATGACGCCGGCACTGGAGTTTTACGATGTTTTTGGAGGAGCAGCGAAATATCTGCCAAAGGAAACCATGTATAAGCTGACAGATTCCAAGGGAAGACTCATGGTGCTGCGTCCGGATTGTACCGTTCCTGTGGCAAGGCTGACGGCAACCAGACTGAAAGGAATGCCGCTGCCTCTCAGACTGTATTACAACCATAATATTTACCGCGGATTTCCTGAGAGAAAGAGTAAAAGTGTAGAAATCAACCAGGTAGGAATCGAATTAATAGGCGGCTCCTCTCTGCGCAGTGACCTGGAAGTTGTAGAACTGGCCGCAAGAAGTCTGGACAAAATCGGCAGTGGCAAGTACCGGCTGGAGCTTTGCCACATCGGATATTTTAAGGCAATTATGGGAAGTCTGGATGCAGATGAGGATACAAAAGAAGAGATTCGTCTTCTGATTGAACAGAAAAATTATGCCAGCCTGACAGATATTTTAGGCAAGGCCAAGGAGAATAAAGCGGCCAGAGCACTGCGGAAACTGCCGAGGCTGTTCGGTGGGGAAGAAGTCTTTGAAAAAGCATATGACTTGTTTGACGAAAACGGGGCAAAGGAAAGCCTGGATTACCTGAAAGGCATTTATGAATACCTCTGCAGGCTGGGTTTGGGAGATAAGGTTATTATTGATTTGGGACTTGTAAATCTGGCGGAATACTATACGGGAATTATCTTCCGCGGTTACTTTGACGGTGTGGGAGAGCAGGTACTTTCCGGGGGCCGGTACGATACGCTTTTGGGCCAATTTGGAGAAAATCACGGTTCCATTGGCTTTGGAATCAATGTGGATCTGGCAAGTCAGATGGTTAATCCGGAGCCGGAACAAATACCGGAAATTCTGGTTTTTGCCAGGGATATCAGTGCAGTTGCGGATAGTGTACGCTATAGAAAAACGCTGGAAGAACAGGGAAAAACAGCAGAAAACAGTGTTTTTGATACCTTAGAGGAAACTCTTGCATATGCCCGTAAGAAAGGGATTTTAACAGTCCATTTGGTTGGTGAAGAAATCACGGAATATCAGACAGGGAAAGGAAGGAAAGAGGATGAAACCAATTAGAATGGCACTTACCAAAGGGCGTCTGGAAGATAAAACCATAGAAATGATGGAGAGGCTGGGATATAACTGCACCAGTGTGAGAGAAAAAGGAAGGAAACTGATTATGCCCATAGGGGACGGCAGTATTGAGATTGTGCTTGCCAAGGCGGCAGACGTGGTTACTTATGTGGAAACCGGAGTCTGTGATATGGGGGTGGTAGGGAAAGACACCATCATGGAAAAAGGCGGCACTTTCTATGAAATTGCAGACCTGGGGTTCGGGAAATGCAGATTTGCCCTGGCAGCTTTAAAGGGGGCGGATGTGTATCACGGATATAAAACCAGAACTATTGCCAGCAAGTATATGAATGTGGCCAAAGCCTTTTTTGAAAGCAAAAATATGGACATTAATCTGGTAAAAATAGAAGGTTCTGTAGAACTTGCCCCGGTGCTGGGACTGGCGGACGCCATTGTGGATATTGTAGAAACAGGCACTACATTGAGGGAAAACGGACTGGAAGTCAAAGAGAATATCTGCGATATCAGCGCCCGTCTGATTGTCAATATCGCCAGCATGAAGCTGCGGAAAAATGAAATAGAAAAACTTATTGAGAAGATAGAGCAAGATGTAAAAAGCAGAGAATAGGGAGGTGCACTTATGGCATATCAGATACCGGTAAAATTGAAAAAACTCCAGGCTTACGAGCCGATTACAGAAGTTTGCAAAGTGCGCCTGGATGCCAATGAAAGCTTTATTGACCTGCCGGATGAGATTAGAAAAGAGGTTTTGGAGGCCATCAGTCAGGTGGAATTCAACCGCTATCCGGACCCGGAAGCAAAGGAGCTTTGTCAGTGTTTTGGTGAGTTTTTTCAGGTGGATTCCAGACTTCTCACTGCCGGAAATGGTTCGGATGAATTGATTTCCCTGATTGTTCAGAATTTTCTGGAACCTGGAGAAACCATGCTTACCGTGAGTCCGGATTTTTCCATGTATGGATTTTATGGGCAGGCTTCAGGGGTTAAGGTTGAAATTCTGGACAAGCAGGATATGGCGCTCTGTGCAGAGGATATGATTCAAAAAGCAAGAGAAACCGGGGCAGAATTGATTATCTTTTCCAACCCCTGCAATCCCACAGCTCTGAAACTGGAGCGGCAGGATATTCTTCGGATTGTGGCACAGACAAATGCGCTGGTGGTTGTAGATGAGGCCTACATGGATTTTTCAGAAGGTTCTGTATTGGATGAAATCGAAAATTATGGAAATTTAATTGTATTGAAAACCTGTTCCAAGGCCTTTGGAATGGCGGCTATCCGCCTGGGATTTGCAGCAGCCAATGAAGAAATTACCCGGATTTTAAAGGCGGTAAAATCTCCGTATAATGTGAATTCCCTGACTCAGGCGGCAGGCTGTGCTGTCTTAAAACACAGGGAATATCTGCAGGAATGTACGGAGAAAATTAAAGAATCTGTGGGAGAATTATATGCCGGATTAAAGGCGCTAAAGGAGAAAAAGCAGCAAATCCGCAAACTGTATCCTACCAGTGCAAACTTTGTTTACATGGATATAGAAGCTGGAGAAACTGTCTTTGAAGGGCTGAAAAAGGCGGGAATTTCCGTGCGTTTTATGAAAGGATATCTGCGTATTTGCGCTGGTTCTCAAAGAGAAAATCAGGAAGTTTTACAGAGTCTTGAGAAATTGCTGCAATAGGAAAACCGCTGCAAAAAGAAAGGGGAGAGACCAGTGAGAACAGCAAAAATAGAGAGAAATACAAAGGAAACGCAGATTGCGCTGACTTGGAATACAGACGGGCAGGGAATTTATAAGGGCACTTGTGGTATCGGATTCCTGGACCATATGCTGCAGGCTCTGTGCGTGCATGGAAAGTTTGATATCCAGCTGTCTATGAAGGGAGATTTGGAAGTGGACTGTCACCACAGCGCTGAAGATTTGGGCATTGTCCTGGGGATGGCTATTGCAGAAGCATTAGAAGAAAAAGGCGGTATTCGCCGTTACGGTACGGCATATATTCCCATGGATGAGGCATTGGGATTCTGCTCTTTGGATATCAGCGGCAGGGCCTTTCTGGTGTATGAAGCAGAATATAAAAACCAGAGTATTGGCATCTTGGACTGCTGTATGATAAAAGAATTCTTTCGTGCGCTGGCCTTTCAGGCAGGGATTACGCTGCACATGAAAATCCTCTATGGCGAGAATGACCACCATAAGGCAGAAGCCCTTTTCAAGGCATTTGCTCATGCATTGAAAGACGCTGTAACAGAAACCGGAGGCGGAGTTCTTTCCTCAAAAGGAGTGTTGTGATGATAGCAATTATTGATTACGGTGCAGGGAATCTTTTCAGTGTGAAAAATGCCCTGGATTACCTGCGGATAGAGAATTGTGTGACAGAAAAAGCAGAGATAATACACCGGGCGGACGGACTGATTCTTCCTGGGGTGGGAGCTTTTCCGGATGCCATGGAAAGGCTGGAAAAGAAGCAGCTGGTATCCGTGATTCAGGAAGAGGCGGCAAGGAAACCTCTTCTGGGAATCTGTCTGGGAATGCAGCTTTTATTTAAAGAAAGCTGGGAATTTAAGAGGACAAAAGGATTGGGTCTGATACCGGGCAAAGTTATAAAAATAGATGGAAAAGGGGAAAAAATTCCCCATATGGGTTGGAATCATCTGCAGACATTAAAACCCTGCAGTATGACGGAAGGAATGGAGGAAAACAGCTATGTGTATTTTGTTCATTCCTACAGAGCGGATACGGAGCCTAAATACCTTTCCTGTACCACTTTTTACGGGGAAGAGATTCCCGCATTGGTGCAGAAAGATATGGTTTACGGCGCACAGTTTCATCCGGAAAAAAGCGGAAGTGTGGGATTGAATATGCTAAAAAATTTTGCGAGGCTGGTGGAAAAATGATTATATTACCTGCAATAGATGTAAAAGATAAAACCTGCGTACGCCTGGTACAGGGGGATTACAGCACAGCACATAAGGTAGCGGAAGACCCCTTAAAAACAGCAGAAAACTTTGCGCTGCAAGGGGTAAAATGGATACATATGGTAGACTTGGACGGCGCAAAAGCAGCCTACCCGGTCAATCAGGAAATCTTTCTGAAGGTGGCAAAAGAGGCGGGACTGCATACAGAAGTAGGGGGCGGAATCCGCAGTATGGAAACCATAGAGTGGTATCTGACCAGGGGAATTTCCCGGGTGATTTTGGGGTCTGCAGCAATCAAAAATCCTGTGCTTGTAGAGGAAGCAGTCCGGGTTTTCGGCAGTCAGATTGCAGTGGGAATTGACGCCAGGGACGGTGCGCCCGCAGCAGAAGGTTGGTTGGAAAAAAGCAGTTTTTCCTATCTGGAACTGGCAAAAAAGATGGAGCAGGCAGGTGTAAAAACCATTATTTATACAGACATATCAAAAGACGGAACCTTGCAGGGGGTGAATCTGGAACAGCTTGCAAAGCTAAACGAAAGGGTGTCCTGTAACATTATTGCAAGCGGAGGTGTTCGCTCTATAGAAGACATTGAAGCGTGCAAAAAGCTGGGACTGTATGGCTGTATTTGTGGAAAAGCTGTGTATGCAGGCAGCCTGGATTTGCGCGAAGCGGTTGAAAAGGCAGGTGAGCAGTAATGCTGGCAAAAAGAATTATTCCTTGTCTGGATGTCAGGGATGGCAAGGTAGTCAAGGGGATTCACTTTGTAGGTATCCGGGAGGTTGGCGACCCAGTAGAATATGCCATTGAATATGACAGACAAGGGGCGGATGAAATCTGTTTTCTGGACATTACAGCCACCCATGAGGGAAGGAAAACCATGGTTGATGTGGTAAGAAAAACGGCGGAAAATGTCTTTGTTCCTTTGACTGTGGGAGGAGGAATCCGAAGTGTGGAGGATTTCCGGGAAATCCTCCGGGCAGGTGCAGATAAGGTGGCAGTAAACTCGGCTGCTGTGGATAATCCCCACCTTATCCGACAGGCGGCAGAGGTATTCGGAAGTCAGTGTGTGGTTGCGGCTATTGATGCAAAAAGAGATGAAACGGGCGCATTTCATGTGGTGGTTCACGGCGGAAGAAAGGATACAGGACTGGACGCTGTCTGGTGGGCAAAAGAGTGTGAAAGGCTGGGAGCGGGAGAAATTTTGCTGACTTCTATGGACGCAGACGGTGCAAAAGAGGGGTTTGATTTGGAACTTTTAAGGGCTGTTTGCGGGGTAGTTTCCATTCCTGTCATTGCCAGCGGAGGCTGTGGAAAGATAGAGCATTTCTCCCAGGTATTTGAAGAGACAGGAGCAGATGCAGCGTTGGCCGCTTCTCTGTTTCACTATAAAGAATTGACGGTAGATGAGGTAAAAGCTCATCTGGAAGAACATAAAATACCGGTAAGGAGACAGAAAAAGATGAAAGAGATAGAGGAATATTTTACAAAAGCAGACCTGCTTCCCGCCATTGTACAGGAAGCGGAAACGGGAGAAGTGCTGATGCTGGCTTACATGAACCGGGAAAGCTTTCAGAAGACCCTTGAGACGGGATATACCTGGTTTTACAGCCGTTCCCGGCAGGAATTGTGGAATAAGGGGGCGACTTCAGGCCATGTACAGAAGGTAGTGGATATTAAGGGAGACTGCGATAAGGATACGGTTTTAATCACTGTGGTTCAGACAGGAGCGGCCTGCCATACAGGCGCTCACAGTTGTTTTTTCAGAGAAATCGGAAAGGAAGAAAGGCTATGATGGATGTCGTGAAAGGTTTATATGAAGTTGCAAAACAGAGAAAAGAGACAAAGCAGGAGGGCTCTTATACCTGTTATCTTTTTGAGCAGGGGCTGGATAAAATCCTGAAAAAATGCGGAGAGGAATGCAGTGAAGTGATTATTGCAGCCAAGAACGGAAACAATGAAGATACGGCCAATGAAATCTGTGATTTGCTGTATCATCTCATTGTCATGATGGTACAAGCTGGGATTTCTGTAGAGGAAGTAGAAGGGATTCTGAAGGAGAGACGGCAAAAAATAGGAAATTTGAAAATGTTTCATGTCAGTGACCACAATACCTGAAACAGGGGATGAAATTTCTGTCGATTTGTTCATAATTTATTCTGTGAAAATCCTGCCGAATATGGTAAACTGTGAGTAAGAAAAAAGACAGTTTATGGAAATGCAGGTAAAACTATGAAGGAAGAAAAGAAGAAGATTGCGTTTAAGATATTACTGAAAATCCTGTTGGCAGTACCGCTGACAGTTCTATTTATTCTGATACGGTGCGTACAGTTTTTCTTAAAGCTGTGCGGACCGGTTGTTTCGTTTGTCTGTATTTTGTCATCCGTGGTGGTTTCCATTGGAGTGCTGGTACAAATTATCTTACAGATACAGGGAAAAGGACCGGGAATTGCATCTATTTTTCTGACAGTAGCCCTTGCCGGAGGGCTGGCTTATGTACCGGTGGCGGGCGTAGGCATGGTTATGGTGGTTTTGGAGGCAATATGCAGTTGGATATGGAAGTTTTGCATGGGAAATTCGGACAGCCTGAAGGCTTTTTACAAGCGTCCTGATTACAAATGGTCCGCTTTTGATGAAAATTATAGGATCGGAGAAAGTAATGGTTCAGAAGTGCACATACATTATTTTAAGGGAATTAAGAATCTGGAAGAATTGAAAAGAAGATATGGGGCGCTGCTTCGGATTTACCAACCGGTGAATGATTTTGGTGAGGATGAGATTACCAGAAGTATTGTGAAGGAATATCATTATCTGAAAGACAGGTTTCTGGAAGAAAACAAGAATAGAAGTTGACAAGCCCCGCGAAAAAGCTATAATAAAAGACAGTGAATATTTCAAAAATTGGAGGATTTAAACATGAAAGTATTAGTAGAAACATCTGCAAGACATGTGCATTTATCACAGGAACATCTGGAAGCGCTGTTCGGAAAAGGTCATGAATTAACAGTGAAAAAAATGTTGAGCCAGCCGGGTCAGTTCGCTTGTGAAGAAAAAGTTGAAGTAGTCGGAACTAAGGGCAGCCTGAAAATGTCTGTTTTAGGACCGGTTAGAAAAGATACACAGGTAGAAGTTTCTTTAACAGACGCAAGAAGTCTTGGCGTAGTTGCTCCGATTCGTGAATCAGGTGACATCAAAGAATCCGGTGCCTGTAAGTTAGTAGGACCGGCAGGTGAAGTAGAACTGACAGAGGGCGTTATCGCTGCAAAACGTCATGTACACATGACGCCGGAAGACGCTGAAAAAGCAGGCGTAGCTGACAAACAGATTGTAGAACTGGCTATCGAATCTCCAAACGGAAGAAGTTTGACTTTCGGTGACGTAGTGGTTCGTGTAAGCGCGTCTTACGCAACAGCAGCACACATCGATACAGATGAAGCAAATGCGTTAGCTCCTGGAAAAGAATGCTACGGAGAAATGATTGTAAAATAATCGGATTATAAAAATCTCATTGTGTTTGCTGCCTGAATCGGCTATAATGAAAGCATTAGGAACAAAAAATACAGTAAAAGCAGAAAAGGCAGTGATAAAGTGAAGCATTATGAGGTTTTTCATGATATTCTGGTGAATCTGTTTCAGGAAATCATGGATATTGAAAGGAAGGCACTGATTACTCCTGAATTTAAAGATATTTCTGTTAATGATATGCATATTATAGAAGCCATTGGAGAGGAAAGCCCCAGAAATATGTCTTCGGTTGCCAGAACCTTGTCTGTGACCGTGGGAACCTTGACCATTGCTGTGAACGGTTTGGTAAAAAAGGGTTATGTACATCGGGAAAGAAGCGAAGAAGACAGACGAGTGGTGCTGATTTCTCTTACGGATAAGGGACGCAGAGCCAATGCACATCATAAGAAATTTCACGAGGGAATGATACAGGCAGTACTGAAGGATTTGGATGAAGGCCAGCAGGAAGTTCTGGTGAAATCCCTGTTGAATCTGAGACAATTTTTCGATTCTTATCAGAAAAAAGAACAATAAAAAGAGCCGATACACCTTTGAATTAACAGAGGGTGTCGGCTTTTTTTGCTTCAGTATCGCATGAGCAAATATTTTTTCACAATGGGGAAAGGCGCGGGCCCGATTTCCAAAAGGTTTTGATGAAAGAGTTTCAGGTTAAAATCCGTTCCCTGGATTTCCTGGACATTGCTTTTGAGGGCTGTAAAATTTAAAAATCCCAGATAGTATTTCAGATAGTTGGCAGGATTCTCTACAATGTATTGAAAGATTTCTCTGCAGGCATTTTCATCTGTAATTCCGAAACTTTGCAGAAGTTCCTGCACAGTTTGCAGATTCCAGCCGGTATCGTGAATTCCAATATCCAGAATGGAGTACAGGCAGAGGGTGACGGAGCGGTTCAGGCGGAGAAATTCCATAACCTCCGGGGATGCCTGCAGGAAGCTGCAGCTGTATTCATAGGCCATATTTTCTACATAAGTGGCCCACCCTTCCACATAACCGCTGCAGCCGAAAAGATGTCGGATGGGGGGACAATCCTGCTTTCCAAAATAGACGGTCTGGTACAGATGCCCGGGAAAACCTTCGTGGGCCAGAGTGGTGAAAATCTGGACATCTGAGACGGTAGTGCTTTGGTTAATATAAATGGTATTAGGTGTCAGGGTGTCAACAGGGGGGGTGAGATAAAAGGCAGGACTGGAGAATTCTTCCATGGAATCCGGAACGTATTTTACTTCATAGTCCTTGACGGTCAGTGTGGGAAAATCGTCTGTCATAACCCGGCTTAAATAATCCAGCATTTGTTCCGGAGAGGAGGAAACAGTCTGGGGAAGCTGTGTTGCTTTGGTAAAAATCTCCGGGTCTTTCTGGACCAGCTCCTGGATTTCTTCAAAATCCAGGAAGAGCTGTTGATACAGATGTTTCTGGATTTCCTGGACGGAACGATAGTCTCCGGTACTGCTTTTTATCAGATAAGAATAGTATTTTTTGCCATCCGGAAGATGACAAAGTCCCCCTTGATTTTTTCCGCTTCCCTTCAATTTTTCCAGGCTTTGTGCAAGGGATTCATAGGCGGGAAAGACACAGTTTTTTAAGATTTTTTCGTGGGTTTTTATGTAAGAATCTCTCTGTTTTTTGCTGATGATTTTGAGGTCTGTCAGATTCTGAACCCGGTCTTTAAAGGTTTCGGAGAGATAGTGGGAGTTTTGGTCTTCGCAAAATTCTTTACATTGCTGTACAGTCCGTTCTGCACTGTCATCACTCATGAAAAGTCCCTTGCGGGATTTTTCCTGCTCAAACTGCTGGATTTCCTCAAAATAATCCGGGAGAGAAGTGAGCAGGGAAAGATAATCTTTAACATCTGCAGGGGTTCGGAAGGTATATTCTGCCAGAAGTGCAGGAAGCTGAGCCTGTATTCCAAGATTGGGGCTAAGGGGTTCCTGAAGGAGATAGCAGTTTTCAGAGGAAAGTTCTGTGGCAAACTGCAGCCGCAGGATATCATAGACCATTTGATTTTCTGTGGAAAGTTTGGAGGAAGGAAAACGCTCAAGCTGCTTTTGCAGGGCTCTTATGGAGTCAAAATTTTCCTGCAGGTTTTTGGGGTTCATACTGCCAAGGCTAATGCTGTAATTCTCGATATTGTATTTTTCAGGGTAAGCCAGAGTGTAGTGGAGATTCAGCGTATTGGATGAAAGTTCCTGGAGGAAAAGCTGCTGGGTAAAGTCTTCAAAGCGTGTATCCCAGGAAGAAAATGGACGGGTTTTCAAACAGAA
>DXFK01000199.1 GCA_019114495.1 Candidatus Blautia stercoravium | reverse complement strand
CATCTTTATACTGTTTAGTTACATTCTTAATTTGAATTGCGTTCATTTTCATAACCCCTTTCTATCATTGTAATAATTTCATTCTTCGTCATGTGCAATTTGTTAGCTTCATCTATCAGTGTAGCAATAAACTGGTCATAGAATTGCCCTTGTCTTTTCTGACGTATTTTTTCAACTGCCCCTTCTTTTACAAACATTCCTAAACCTCTTTTCTTATAGATGATTTCATCGTCCACAAGCAAATTCATTCCTTTTAAAACAGTATGAGGATTGATATTCAACAAAGCGGATATTTCATTTGTTGAAGGGATTTTCGTTTCCTCTGGATATACCCCTGTGAATATAGAATCCTCTAGTTGTTCTGCAATCTGAATGAATATAGGTTTTTCTATATTTGAATTTATGTTCAACTATATCACTCCTTTGTTTGTGAGTTTGTTAGTAGAGTAACTAACTACATTACATCTATAATATATTCGCTTTTCATAATATTGTCAATGGTTTTTTGAAGAATAAAAAAAGTCCTTCAAACTTTTGTTTAATAGGACTCTAAAATAATATATTGTAAGCAGATATTTCATGGATTGCTCTTAATATCCTTTTTTTGGTAAACTCCTTGCTCCCATTTAGATATTGTTTAACGCACTACATTCAGTTTGATAGCAAGTTCTTGTCGCGAAAGTCCTTTTGACTTCCTGATTGCTTTAATGTTTTTGCTTAACATTAGGCTAACCAACTTTCTTTCAGTTGTTATCACTATTATAGCCGGAAATCCCCGTTGCTTCAAGCAACGCGTTTTAACATTCAAGTAAAACAACCAAATCACTGGTTACCAATGATGATGTTTTGGGGCTGCTGAAGAAAAGCAGAAATGCCCATTAGATTTTGCGTACATATGATTTGATTGTCTGGAAAGCAGAGGATGACGAGAACAATTCTTATATAGCATTTTTCAATATTACCAATTGGAAAGAGACATTCCGTATTAGTCTGGAACAGTTGGAACTTGAAGGCCAGTATTGTGTATACGATATGTGGAAACAAGCAGAGTGCGGAAGCTGCGAGGGCAGTCTGAGTGTATCTCTAGATTCCCACGATACCGTACTGTACAGGCTGACTTAGGAACGTCCACAATAGTATTTACAGCAGGAAAGTGTGTGACATCAAGGGGCTGTCGTATGAAGTGCATATCGAAAATATTTTTGATTGCTGTTTCATGCGGCAGCCTCTTGGATTTTCTATCCAATCGTGTCTATTAAATCACATCCGCTTACGATTTTATTCCAAAGGTTTTCCCTCAGTTCTACCTTGGTGTCGTGTGGATATTTGGTATCTGCCGTCCAGTAGGGCAGGCGTGTCTGTTCCAATTCTTCCAGCCGATCCAAATCTCCATTTACATAAGAGGAGACTCTTCTTGCCGTGCTTTCCAGCCGGGTTTTTACACCGGACAGTTTGATGTCCATGAGCTCATAGCCGAAAGGTTTTGCATCTTCCATCCACAGTTTTTCACGAAGCAGGTGCATATGTTGGAGATTCTTCATAATATTGGGGATAACTTCCGTACAGATTTTCTGCAGTGTGGATAAGTCCATTGTATCGTAAGCTTTTTTCAGACGTATTCCAAGGTCGGCTTTCTGGGAAAGCACCTGGGCAAAGGATTTATAAAAACCAAAGAAATCTGCATATTTAGAGGAAGTTTCCTGGCATTTTATCAGTTTATCGGCCAAATTTCCATAGTATGTTTGCGTATCCACTCCTTGAATATGATAATCAAACATACCAAGCATAGGGTCCTGGTAAAGCAGGTACTTGGAAGGATTGTCCGCAGAGAGGTTTTTGCCTGTTCCCTGGAAAAGTGCATCGAAATTATCCAGAAGATAAAAGTCTTCCAAACGTGCATCAATACAGTCGGTAAAGAGTTGCGCGACTTCTTCTTCGGAAGGATTTTCCTGGAAACAAAGGGAGGCAAACAGGATAAGTCCCGGATAAATAGCGTCAATAGGAGTCTCTGCACCGTTGTCCAGCCAGCCTGTAGCCAGAACTTCCGAAATTCCCTGGCTTTGACATTCCTGCAAGGCACTGCGTGTACACTGGAAGGCTTTTCCGTAATTGGGGGCAATGCCGTTCCAGTTCCAGATACCGCCTGCAAAAATGGTTCGTGAAGAAAGTTCTTTATGTACGCGCAGCATATTCCGGTAGACATTCCTGTCCCAATGATAATAATCCCAGTAAACAAGCCCCAGGCCGTCATCTGGTTTTGTCCAGGATGAAGTGTCTGTGTTTTCGTCCACGTCATAATAGTCTTTTCCATTGTTGGAGGTGATGTACATATCACTCCACATCATTGGTTTCCAACCCAGCCTGCGGCAGATTTCCAGTACACGCTGGCTGTGTTCCCGGATAAGAAGAGAACTTTCTCTATAACCGTTTTCCCGCAGATAATTGCCAAGACCCAGCATAACGGCTTCATCCATACCAATGTGAATGTTTCTGGAAGAAAAACAGTCTTTTAAAGAGCACAGAAGCTGTTCCAGAAAGGCGTAAACTTTTTCTGAACCGACCATAAGGACATCTGCGCTGTCTTTTAAATCTTTTCCCATAGGCCATTTTAAAGCATTTCTCAGATGAGCCAGAGTCTGAATACAGGGAACCAGTTCAATACCGAAATTCTGAGCATAGGCATCCAGCTGTCGCAGTTCTTCCTGGGAGTAACGGCCCCGGTAAGTGCCGAAGTAAGGAAGGCCGGGTACCTCATAAGTGTCTTCTGTATACAACAGTAATTGATTCATTCCGGCTTTGGCCAAAATACGGATGAGTTTTTTTACCGTTTCCAGAGTAGCAACTGCATTTCGGGAACAGTCCAGCATAAATCCGTTTTTCTCAAAGAAAGGTGTTTCCTGACGTTCAAAATCTTCGCTGCTGTGGTGAAGAAGATAATTCAGTCCCCGAAAGTAATGAACGGCCTCACGGCAGACGATTCTGCAGTTATTTCCGGATTTGGAAACCGTCAGTGTATTGGCCGAAGAGTCTACAGTTATGGAAACCTGAAGTTTTTCACAGAGGTTTGCCAAATCGGCATACTCTTCCAGTAAAAGCTTGGTTCCTGCATCTAAAAGAGATACAGTTTTGCTGTCAGCATCATAAGAAAAATACATAATTTTGTTCTCCTTTATAAATTAAATTTGTTGATGCACATGAAAGAACTTTCTCTGCTGTGTGTAATAGTAGAGAATAAACAGTGCTGCGGTCAGTCCCCAGGAAATAGGGTAGCACAGCAGAATGTTGGAAACACCCGGTCTGTGAGGAACCACGAAGAATATCCAGATGATACGCAGGATACATACACCGCCGCAGGTCATCAGCATAGGAACCAGAACATTTCCCATACCTCTTAGTGTACTGGAAAGGATTTCTATAAAAATAAAGAGTACATAAGAAGGCGCAATAATATGAATAATTTTCATACCGATTTTTAAAACTTCCGGGTCTGTAGTGAAAAGCCGCAGCAGATATTCTCCAAAGAATAAAAGCAGAGTGCTTACTAGGATAGAAGCCAGAAAATCCATAAACAAACAGATTTTGACGCTTTTTTTCATACGGTCATATTTTTGTGCTCCGTAGTTTTGTCCGATAAAGGTGGTGATAGACACGCTGAAAGCGCCGGAAATCATCCAGTAAATGGCATCGATTTTGCCGAAAGCGGTATAGGCCGCCATGGTACTGGTGCCAAGGTCATTCAGAGAGGTTTGTATAATCATATTGGCAAGATTGTACATAACAGACTGAATACCAGCGGGAAGCCCTATGGTTATAATGGAAACCAGCAAAAATTTGTGAAAACGGATTTCCTTTGGGTGCAGACAATACATGTCCGTGGACTTCAGTAAAGCCCGGATGACCAGTATGGCGCTGACCGCCTGGGAGACTGCTGTGGCAATGGCAGCGCCTGCAACCCCCATATTGAAACCAACTACCAGAAGAATATCCAGAAAGATGTTGATAAAGCAGCATACAATCAGGAAATAAAGCGGTCTAGTGGAATCCCCTACAGCCCGGAGAATAGCGGAGCCTACGTTATAAATAAACACAAAAATAATGCCGCCAAAGTAAATCCGAAGATAGGTGGTAGAGTCAGCCATAACATCTGTAGGTGTTTTCATGATTTTCAGCATGGAAGGTGTGAGAATAATTCCGGCTATAGTAATTAAAATACCGCCTGCAACGGACAGGGCTGCCGCCGTATGGAGCGTGTCATTTAAGTCTTTTTTATTTTTGGCGCCATAGTAACGGGCAATGATAACGGTTGCACCGGAGGAAAGACCCACAAAAAAGCCGACAATCAGATTTACCATCTGTCCGGTAGAGCCGCCTACAGCAGCAAGAGCTCTGGTTCCCACGAATCGTCCTACCACCACTGCGTCTGCTGTGTTGTAAAGCTGCTGAAACAGCGTCCCCAGCATAATCGGAAAAAAGAAAAACAGCAGCTGTTTCCAGATAACACCTTCTGTAATCTGGTTGACTGCCTTTTCTTTTGTGTTCATAAAATTCCCCCTTGTTGTTCGTAAAATAGCAGATACATAAGTATATATATCACAGCTTTATGAAAATGTCGATATTGAAAAGTTATAATAATTTTACTATTTTTTGGTGAGGTTTATGGTATGATAAAACTAAGGAAAAAGGGGACAGTAAACGAGGAGGTATATGTTTATGGAAATCAGGATTCGTGTAGCAGATCCGGCGGGGAATATTACAATTTTTGTCATGGACAGGGTGAAAAGGGAAGATTATGCCGGAATATCCAGACAGTTGCTGGAGCGGAAAGAACTGCACGCAGAGCAGGTAGGATTTGTGGAAACAAAAGAAGGGCAGGGGATGCATATGCAGATGATGGGGGGAGAATTCTGTGGAAATGCAACTAGGAGCTTTGGCTACTTGCTTAGCATGCTTTCTAAAGACAAGCCAAAGGTAGTTATGGTGGATGTCAGCGGTTCGGAGAAAGCCTTGAAAGCAGAGGTTGATTTAGAACAAGGCACCAGCCGGGTGGAGATGCCGCTTCCTTTGAAGACAGAGGAGATTGACCTGGGGGAAGAGGGTATTTACCCCGCTGTGGTATTTGAGGGAATTTGTCATATGATTGTGGAATCAGAACCAAGAGACCAGAGCTTTGTGAACCGGCTTATGAAAAAAGCAGAGCAGATCTGTCCTTGTGATGCTTACGGGGTAATGTTTCTGCAGGGGAAAAATATGGTGCCGGTAGTGTATGTGAAGGAAACGGATTCCATGGTGTGGGAGAGCAGCTGCGGAAGCGGAAGTATGGGAGCTGCGGTGTACCTTTCCCGGGCAAAGGAAAATGGATGGTATACCTGTGAACTGAATCAGCCCGGAGGTGTAATTGAGGTTTCTGTATGCAGAGAACAGGGAAAGGTCACAGCCTGCAAGATGGGCGGTCCGGTTACGATTTCAGAGGAAATGAAAGTAGTAGTGAACGTATAGAAAGGTTGAAGAGATTATGGAATGCGGAAGGCTGAAATATCCATATACAGCGGTTATGAAGGAAGGAAGATTGTCCTATGGCGGAAACCAGCAGTGGAGCCGGAAGAAAACTGTGCAGAAATACGGCTGCGGAGTGATTGCAGGGACAGATTTACTGCTGTACTTGAGTTTACATAAAGAATATTGCAAGGGAAAAGAATTTAAGAATTGGGAGAAAAAAAACGGGATTTTAGAGGCAGAAGAATATATGGAACTTGCAGAAAGCATGAGACGCCGCTATTTTCCGGTGCTTCCCAGACTAGGAATGCCGGGATGGCTGTTGACCACAGGAATTAACCGGTATTTTCGGGCAAACAGAATTCCTTTAAAAGTCTCTTTCGGGGTTCTGGGAAGAAATTTCAGAAACAGAATCGGCGCCATGTTGGCTCATGATATTCCGGTAATTCTGGCTGTGGGTCCTAATTTTCCTCTGCCTTTAAAGAAGCATAAACTGACGTTTTATGAGAAAAAGGGAAGCGCTTATGAGGAAAGCTGCAGTGTGGCGGCGCATTTTGTAGTTGTCACAGCTCTGGACGGGTTCTGGATGCAGATATCCTCCTGGGGAAAAATGTATTACATTAATTTGTGGGAGTATCAGGAATATGTGCGCAGACACAGTCTGTTTCTTATCAGCAATATTTTTTATATTCGGAAAAGGAAACGGACTTCTGTATAAGAAAAAGGGAGTTTCAGAAAAGAAACAGCGGATTTTCCTAAGTATGCAGAAAAATCCGCTGTGTGCTACAGACAAAAAGATTCTTTGACGATCTGGGCAAGCATACGCTGGCCGGTTTCCGTCAGATGGATACCGTCTGTGGTAATGGCCTCAAATCCCATTTCTCGGATTTTGGCATTCATTGGTTCCTGAAGTGGAATAAAGAAGGCGCCGTAATTGCGCGCCAGCTTTTTGATGTTTTTGGACATTTTTTTCTGCCAGGGAACCCAGTCCTCATATTTTCCGTCTTTAGGGAAAATAAAGGGCTCCAAAATAATTACTTTGGCATTGGTTTCTCTTGATAAATCAAAAAGCATTTCGTGGTAAGCACGAATGCTGTCTTCCAGCATATAAAGCTTGTCCTGCTCGGAAGCCTCTGCGTCAACAATTAATCCGATGTCATTAATGCCCACCAGAATACTCACATAGTCCGGGTGCAGAGAGATACACTCCCCATGAAGGGTCTGGGCAATATGTTCAGTGACGTAGCCCTCTACACCTTTGTTGATAATCGTCCAGTCCTGATTTTGGTCTTTTAATGTTTCTGAAAATATATTTACATAACCAAAGCCAAGCTGATTGGAGGATTCCTTTCTGCCGGCATCGGTAATACTATCACCTAAAAATACAATAAGTCCCATAGCTTGTACTCCTTAATCCATACAATGGATATAGATTTATTTTGCGGCGGGAAATCTGCTGTGTAGATTTTGCCGTTTATAGAATACATTTTAACTGAAAATCCTCGGTATTGCAAACGCTAATTTTGTGGAGTCTGGACAAATAGTAAATTTGGCACTTATTTTGCTTTACAAATCCCAAAAGCAGAAGTATAATCAGAATCAACTTCAAAGCAATTGTCTTATTTTCAAGTCAGCGGTTCCGCTGAGATTTCCAAACAAAGTTACAATTTTATACGGGAGAAGGAGTGATTTTATGTCTGTACAGTCGTGTCTTGTTTTAATGATTGCGGGCACAGCGGTTCTCATGGATTTTCTGATGGAAAAGGTAATAAACAGTTTTATTTGCCTGGGTTTGCTGGCAGGATTTTTGATGTGCCTGCAGGATAGTGGAATCCGGGGAATTCCCCTATATGCGGCTGGGGTTCTGCTGCCCTGTGTGCTGCTTTTGCCTTTGTTTTATTTTCGTATGCTGGGAGCGGGAGATATTAAGGTATTCGCTGTACTGGGAGGCCTGACAGGCGGCTGCGAAGTTTTATCCATCATGTTCGGCTCGTTTCTTTTAGGCGCTGTTTTATCTTTGGCATTTCTTATTTCCTGCGGGAATCTGAAAGAACGTATTTCTTATTTCTTTCACTACTTTTATGAGTATTTTGTAACCCATGAGCCACAGTCTTATATTCAAAAAGGACAGAGGGCGGAAAATTTTCATTTTACTGTTCCCATTCTTTTGAGTGTCATGCTTTATGCGGGAGGTTTCTATTGAAGAAAAATGTAATAGCAGTATGTGACAGCGACGCAGAATATGCCTGTAATTTTGCAGAATATTTAAACAGCAGGAAAAAACTGCCCTTTCAGGCAGAGGCGTTTACCAATGCAGAAACGCTCTGTGATTATGCAGGGAAAAACCCACCGGAAATTTTATTGATTGCAGAAGCCGATGTGGACAGCCAGGTGGAAAAACTGGGGACAGAAAACATGATTGTGCTGTCTGATGAAAAGGACAAAGAAGAGGATAAGCATAAGTTTGTGTACAAATATCAGTCTGCGGAAAGCGTGATTCAGGAGGTTATGAATTACTATACCCGAAATGCAGCGCCGGTGTTTTATGCTATGTCAGAGCGCAGAATGTCTGTTATAGGGGTGTATTCTCCTGTTTCCAGATGTGGAAAGACCCTGTTTGCCCTTACTGCGGGGCAGATTTTAGGGGAGAGAAAATCAGTTTTATATGTGAATATGGAGGACTATTCTGGTTTTGATCAGTTGTTTTCCGAGGAGAGGGGAAAGAATCTTACGGACTTTTTCTATGAACTGCGATGCAAGGAGGGAAAGGTTCTGCATTGTATACAGGAGTTGATTCGACCTATGGGAAAAATGGATTATCTGCCGCCTGCGGAGTCACCGGAGGATGTAAGAGATATTTTGTTTTCGGAGTGGCTGCAGCTTTTTGATTTGATTCGCAAAAACAGCAGATATGAAGTTCTGATTCTGGACATTGGCAGCTGTACAGACCAGCTTTTTCGTATTCTGAACCTGTGCAGCCATGTCTATATGCCTGTTCAGGAGGACCTTATGGCACGGTGCAAACTTGCTCAGTTTCAGAAGTTGGTGAAAAGCTGGGGCTCCATAGAAGAAGAGCGAATCCGGGAAATTCGTCTTCCGGCATTTCAGCCGGAATGTACAGACGGAAATCTAATAGAGTCCCTTTCCTGGGGGAAGTGGGGAACTTGTGTGAGAAAGGTGTTGGAAAAGAATGGAGAGTTTAAGACAGCAGGGAAAATCTGAGCATTTTCAGGAACTCAGGAACCGGCTGCTACAGCGGCTGGAAGAAACCTGGGAGGATTCAGATATGGAAGTGTTGGAACTCATCGATGAATTGATGTCTGGTTATTGTAAAACGGCATATCTGTCCATTTCCCAGAGACAGAGTCTTAGGAAAGAGCTGTTTCAGTCTGTGAGAAAAATGGATATTTTGGAGGAACTCCTGGAGGACGACAGTATTACGGAGATTATGGTAAATGGTTGGGACCGGGTTTTTATTGAGCGAGGAGGACGTATTTTTCCCTGGAACAAAAGCTTTTCTTCTCCGGAAAAGCTGGAGGATGTGATTCAGCAGATGGCGGCCCGGTGCAACAGGGTGATAAATACCATGCAGCCCATTGTGGATGCCAGACTGAAAAATGGAGAGCGGGTCAACGCAGTCATTGCGCCGGTGGCTCTGGATGGACCGGCGCTGACTATCCGCCGTTTTCCAAAAGAACCCATTACCATGGAAAAACTGATTGAGATGGACAGCCTGAACCGGGAGGCAGCGCAGCTTTTGGAGAAACTAGTACAGGCAGGGTACACGATTCTAATCGGCGGGGGTACGGGGTCAGGAAAAACTACTTTTTTAAATGCCTTGTCTGAGTACATTCCCAAAGACGAAAGAGTGATTACCATTGAGGACAATGCAGAACTGCAGATTCAGGGAATTGCAAATCTGGTGCGTCTGGAATGCAGACAGGCTAACATTGAGAAATCTCAGGAGATTACCATTGGGGATTTGCTGAAAACGTGTCTGCGTATGAGGCCCAGCCGGATTATTGTGGGAGAGGTACGTTCCAAAGAGGCGGCAGAACTTCTGCAGGTGGTGAATGTGGGAAACGACGGAAGTTTATCTACGATTCACGCAAATAGCTGCAAGGATATGATAAGCCGCCTGGAAACCATGGTGCTGATGGGAATGGAACTCCCTATTCCGGTTATTCGGCGGCAGATTGTTTCTGGCTTTGATATTTTTGTTCATTTGGGAAGAATGAAGGATAAAAGCAGGAAGGTTCAGGAAATCTCTGAAATTGACAGAATTGAGGCAGGTGAAGTGATTTTAAATCCATTATATGTGAGAACTTCCGGTCTGGAGAAGACAGGAGAGATGATACACAGGGAAAAATGCAGGAAGGCGGGGATTGCGTTATGAAGAAAAACAGAAAAAAACGGGAAAAGACAGACTATCAGATATATCACTTATCATGGCAGCAATGGATACAGTATACAGCAGAATCGGTGGCTTTGTGCGCCGGAATTAACTATTTATTTTATAAAAGTCCGGTTGTATTTTTGTTTATGCTGCCTGTTCCGGTGTGGTATATCCGTCAGAGAAGGCAGCAGCAGATGATTCTTCGGAAAAGGCGTTTGCAGAATCAGTTTAAAGACGCATTGAATGCCATTCAGGTAGGGATTGCTTCCGGCTATTCTCTGGAAAACACGGTCCGGGAGACCAGAAGAGATTTAGAGCGGATATATGGCAAAGAGGCAGAAATGACACAGGAATTTGCCTACATGGAAAGTCAGATAAGACATAGCGTATCCTTGGAAGAACTGCTGTATGATTTGGGACTTCGCAGCGGTGTGGAGGATATTATGAATTTTTCGGATGTATTGATACAGTCTAAGAAAACGGGAGGAAATATGCGGATTGTCCTGCAAAACTGTATTACTTCCATAGAGGAAAGGCTGGAAGTGAAGAAGGAGATACAGGCGGTTCTGTCTTCCCGGAAGATGGAACAGAAAATTATGAGCATGATTCCACTTGGGATTATTCTTTATATGCAGCTTACTTCTCCGGGGTTTTTGGATGTGCTGTATGGGAATGGAATGGGAATCTGCATTATGACGGTTTGTCTGGCTCTGTATCTTGCGGCATTTCAATGGGGAGTGAGGTTGACGGAAATTGAAGTTTAAACTGTCCGGAAAAAAAGAATGGTATCTGGCAGCACTTATCATTGTGGTGGGAAATCTTCTGGGCATGGGTATGGCAGCGGTGGAAAAGAGGTCTGCAAAAACAGATTACCTTGAAAGAAATCCGTATGGAGAGGGGGCCTATGAGGAAACTCTGCAGGTGGAGACGGCAGAGAAGAAGGAAGAAATAAGCATTCATGTGGAAGAACAGAAATATACAGAAGCAGAGAAAAAGCGGTATCTGAAAGAAGCAGAAAAAGAACTGGACAATTGGTTTAAAAAGGTATGCGGGGATAAGGGCGAAATTAGACAGTCTCTTTCCCTTCCCGATAAGTTGGAACAAAACCCCGTGATTTTGTCCTGGAGTACCAGCCAGCCTCAGATTCTGGACTGGGAAGGAGTACTGGGAACAGGAGTTGACCCTAAAGGAGAGATTGCGGACTTGATGTGTACCATAACATTGGAAGAGGAAATGCAAATCTGGCAGAAAGAGGTGCGGGTATATCCGCCAAAACTGACAGAAAAAGAAGCACTCCAGGAGGAAATCCAGGGGCAGGCAGAGAAATTAAGCCAGGAAAGCTCGAAAAAAATGTATTTACCCGAAACTTATCAGGGAAAAGCGGTACATTACCGCAGGACAACAGGAAATACAGGATATCTGGTATGTATTCTTTCTGTTCTTTTGGGATTTGGCATATTTCCGTTGAAAAAGGAGAGAGAAAGGCAGAAGGAGGAACTCAGAAGAAAAGAAATGCAGAGAGATTACCCGGATGTACTGGACAAACTGGTGCTGTTTTTACAGGCTGGATTCAGTATTCGGAAAGCAATGGAGAAGCTGGCCGCTGACTATCAGAGAAACCGACGGAAATATCATATAAAAGAGAGGGCTGCTTATGAAGAAATTGTAAAAACGTGCAGGAAAATAGAAGGGGGTGTTTACGAGGCAGATGCTTACGAAAGGATGGGAAAACGGTGTGAAATTTCCCAATACAAAATTCTTTCTGTGCTTTTGGTACAAAATTTAAGAAAGGGGAATCAAAACATTTTGGAATTATTGGAAAGAGAGGCAGCATCTGCAGGTGAAGAACGCAAGAGAGAAGCCAGAGTCAGGGGAGAAGAGGCGTCTGTAAAGCTTTTGCTTCCCATGATAATGCAATTAATTGTGGTTTTGGTTATCTTAATGGTTCCAGCATTTTTGAGTTTTTTGTAAGGAGGTGAAAAAAGATGACGTTGTTACAGGAATTCTGGAAGGAAGAAGACGCAGTGGGGGTTGTAGAGATTATTTTAATACTGGTGGTATTAATCGGTCTTGTCATTATCTTTAAAGAGCAGCTCAATAGTCTGGTAAAAAATATTCTTTCTAAAATCACAAAACAAAGCAACAGTATATAAGGCGGTGAAGGCATGAAGCAAAAAGGAAGTATGACAATCGCCATGAGCCTGATGCTTCTGGCCTTTCTGCCCTTGATAGCGGTGACTATCCGTGCGTCACAGACAGCCTGTGCCAGAGTACAGTCTGTCAATGGGATAGATACGGCTTTGTACTCTCTTTTTTCAGAATATGACAAGGAACTTCTGGAAACGTACAATCTGTTCTTTCTTGACGCCGGATACGGCACCGGAAAGCTGGACATTGGGCAGATGATTAGTCAGGCAGAGCATTATGCCAAGCCGGTATTATCTTCCGGCATGACAAGGTGCAGTATACAGGCTTGTGGGGCAGAGGGTTTTCGCCTTGCCTCAGACAGAAACGGTAAAGCGGCAGAACAGCAGATAATTCGGTATATGAAAGGCAATCTCGGGGTCGCAGGCATACAAAAATTAAAAGACAAACTGGAAGAAAACGAAACAATTCTACAGCAGCAGGAGAAGATTCAGGCACAGGGCATGGAAGAGACAGTTCCGGAAAATGCTGCGCCCATGAAAGGAATTTCAGCAGAAAATAACCCTCTGGAGATTATAAAAAATTTGAAAGACAATGGCTTTCTGGGGCTGGTGCTGCCTGCAGATACCCAGGTTTCAGAAAAAATGCAGCCGCTGGAGGAAGTTCTTTCTCAGAGAACTTTAGAAACCGGTCAGGGAGATTTTGCCCAGATGGATGTGAAAAGTTCTGTGACAGATAAGCTGTTGATACAGGAGTATGCGTTGGAAAAGCTGGGTACTTTTACAGAACCGGGAAAGGAAGGAGCCCTGGACTATCAGGCAGAGTATGTACTAGGTGGAAAAGCAAGTGATAAAGAAAATTTATCCTATGTGGTAAACAGGCTTTTAATCATTCGGGAAACGGCCAATCTGGCATTTTTGTATACGGATGCGCAGAAGAGGGCAGAACTGGAGGCTTGTGCAGCAGCTTTGTCGTTTCTTCTTCTGATACCGGAAGGCATGGAACTGGTGCAGGGTGTGCTGGCAGCAGGCTGGGCTTATGTGGAAAGTTTATCAGATGTGAGGATTTTGCTGTCTGGCGGAAAAGTGCCCTTGGTAAAGGATAGCACAGCTTGGAAGACACAGTTGGAAAATCTGAATCAAAATACTTCCATTACAGGCGGAAGAGGGCTGGATTATGAGGAGTACCTTCGCATTTTGTTTACATTTTCACCAAAGGAAAAGAGCATTATGAGAACTATGGATATGATAGAACGAAATATATGCAAGACAGAAGGCAGGGAAAACTTCCGCTTTGATGCTTGTGTGGATGCGGTTTCCTTATCTTTTCTGATAAAAGTACCAAACGATATGAACTGGCAGGCAGACAGATTTTATACATATGATATGTAAAAGTAAGAAAGAAGGGCAGAGTATGGTGCGGATACACAGACGGATGAAAATAAGGAATGAGGAGGAACGATTTCTTTGGCGTAAAGGGAGTATCACTGTAGAAAGTGCTTTTATTCTGCCTCTTTTCTTTTTTGCCATAACGATGATTGCGGGAATGTTGGATTTATATCATACAACTGTTCTGGTGCAGACGGCCTTGTGTGAAGGGGCAAAGGAATTGGGCATGTATGCGTATTGCATTTCCGGGGACAGGGAATCTCCGGTGGGTGTGGTGGATGATGGGATTTGTATGGCTTATGGAACCAGAAAAGTCAGAGAAGTGCTGAAAAAGGAACGGCTTCCTCAAATAGCAGGAGGTGTACAGGGAATCAGTCTTTTGGGCTCTGCTTATGAAGGGGATATGGTTTCTTTAGAAGCTGTTTTTCTGTATCATATGCCGGCAGATATTTTCAGAAGTTTTCCGGTAAGGATAAAGGCGGAAGGAGAGGCAAGGGCCTGGGTCGGTTACAACGGAGAAAAATACGGAACCGGTGAGAGTGAAGAGATGGTGTATGTGACCGAATGGGAAAGTGTATATCATGAAAGTCAGTCCTGCAGCTATCTGCAATTTTCTCTGCAACAGGTGACCAGCGACAGTTTGGACAAGAGAAAAAATCAGTATGGAGAATCTTATCATAAATGTGGCAAGTGCTGGGGCAAAGAGCCTGTCCGCGGAAATGTTTATATCACGGAAAGCGGAAGCCACTATCACAGCAGCAGTGAATGCAGTGGGCTTACGAGACATGTAAAGCTTATAAAAAAATCGGAGTTAAAAAATCTGAAAGTATGTACCAGATGTGGAGGGGGACATTCATGATGAAAAAATGGATACTGCATATGCTTATGCTGGGGCTGTGCAGCGTAGAAGATTATAGAGAAAAGAAAATTTCTATGTGGAAATTTATATTATATGCAGGAATTGCAGTGGTGTATGGAATATGGGAGTACAGCACTGCGGACAGTCAAAGAAGCGTATGGCTGTTAAAAAGTGTTCTGGGCAGTCTTCCGGGTCTTGTCATGCTTTGTATGGGGAAATTATCTCAGGAAGCAGTGGGATACGGGGATGGACTTCTTGTACTCATTATGGGAGTATCTATGGGATTTTGGGAAACTATGGGAATTCTTTTTACTGCCAGTATAGGAGCCGGTGCTGCGGCATTGTATACGTTGCTGAGGCACAAAGGCGGAAGAAAGAAACAGATAGCTTTTGTGCCTTTTTTATTTCTGGGAATGGCAGGTGGAAGATTATGGATGGGAATTTAAGAAACTTTAAGCTGAGAGGAAGCTGTACGGTAGAAATGGCTATGATAAGCGGTGTATGGCTGCTGGTGATTTTTGCATCGCTGCTTTTGGTTGTGGGAAGTATGGAAAAGGTGATAAATACAGCGGACGGCGTGGAAGCTGCTGTGTATGGAAGTGGGAAGGCGGTCAGCAGGATTTATGACGGTGTGGGAGAGGCGAAAAGAAAAGGGCAGAGCACAGGAAAGTCATACCGTGTGTCCGGCAGTAAACGGGAGATTACGGTATTAGCGGAAAATAGACTGCACATACCTTTTCAAAATTTGGAATGGAAGCAGTCAGAGGTGATAAAAAGTAAAGTAGTCCGTCCTGTATTGTTTATAGAAAAAGTGCAGAAAGCCAGAAAAATACGGGATACTCTTGGATTATAAGGGGAGGAGGCAGAAGATGTGGAGGTTTCCTATAAGAGAAGTATGAGCTGCAGCTATCTTGTTCTGCAGGAACCGGATGAAGAATTTCAGAATACATATCAAACCCACATTTTATTGGAAAACCAGATAGTAGGTCTCTGTTCCTGCAAGATACAAAAAATAGACGGAAAGGAATTTTTTTATTATGAAATTACAGGGTGTCAGACTTTGTGCAATTTATTTGAAACCAAAAAGTTTAAGAGAAAGGATTTAGAGGAACTGTTTTTGGCGGTTGTCCGGGTAATGGAAAATCTGGACGGGTATTTAATGAACAGAGACTCTTTGCTGTTGAATCCTTCTTATATATATCGAAATCTGGATAATGGAGAATATCTTTTTATCTGGTTTCCCCAGGGCAGTAGGATGGCGGACCGGGAATTTCAGAATTTGACAGAATACATTCTTCCCCGAATTCACCATCAGGATGAGGATGCTGTAACCCTGGGATACGGGATATATAAGGAATCTGTAGAAAGCGGATTGCGTACAGAATCGTTAAAAGCATATATCTATACGGAAATTCAGGAAAAAAAGGATGAACCGCGGGAAAATCCTGTGTATGAGGAGGAAACTGAGAAAGAAAAAGAGCGACAGAGAATTCTGGATGATTTTTATAATGCAGAAGAAGAGGAACAGGGAATTTCTTTAAGAGAAAAAGTTCCTGCCTGTACAGTGATGATTCTTTTGATAGTTTTGTTTTTGACAATACGGAACTTTACAGATATATCTGTGGGATATCTTTGTCTTGGGGCAGCTGCGCTTCTGGCGGTAATAGGAGGGGGAGCAGCAGTATGGTATTTGCTTGGAAGAGGAGTAAGGGCAGAAAAGAAGAAAAATATACCTTCCTGGGAATGGGAACGGGCAGAGGATGAAGCCGAGAAAATGGAAATGCCGCTGCAGGAAAAAGAAGAACAGGAAGAAGTGGGAAAAACTGTGGTACTGCATGGGGAAAATGCGGCGGTGCCTTATCTGCAGCAGGCAGAGAATGAGTTTGGCAGACAGTATTTTTTGCAGAAAGAAGTGAACGTAATAGGAAAGAAAAAAGATTGTGTGGACATATGGCTGAATGTTGCCACTATCAGCCGCATTCATGCAAAAATTGTAAGAAAGACGGAAGGAGATTTTCTTATCGATTTAAACTCCAGAAATGGAACCATTTTAAACGGCAGATATATTAATCCGGAAGAGGAATATCTTTTGGAGGATAAAAGTACCATTATTTTTGCAGAAAGCCGCTTTTGCTATTATTGCTCATAGTATACTTTTGTATATCTTGCATTGATAAATAAAAAGTTTTATAATGTTAATACATTAATACTGCAAATATTTATATAAAACGAAAAGGCGGAAAAAATGGAACAAAATAACAGATACGGGCAGCCGCCTGCGTCAGGGACAGGAGAAGAAATCCGGCAATTTTTCCGGCAGAGAAAAAGAGTGCCAGTCAATACGGGATTTATTATTCTTAATCTGCTGGTATTTCTGGGGGTGGAAGGAACCGGGTCAGCATTAGATACCAATCATATGCTCCGTTGGGGCGCTGCGTATGCCCCTGATATTTTACAGAAGGGAGAATATTATCGTTTGATCACTTCTATGTTTCTGCATTTTGGAATACAGCATTTGGGAAATAATATGTTGGTTCTTCTCTTTTTGGGAGACTGTCTGGAACGTAATGTGGGAAAAATGCGGTATTTTCTGATTTATTTGCTGGGAGGATTTGGGGCTAACTGTCTTTCTTTATGGTTGGAACTGCAGAGTGGAGAATATTTCGTTTCTGCAGGAGCGTCAGGTGCAGTGTTTGCCGTTATTGGAGCACTCATCTATGTAGTGCTTATCAATAAAGGAAAAATTGAAAATTTTACGACAAGGCAGCTTTTACTTATGGCAGCGCTGAGTCTCTACTTCGGTGTTACCAGTACAGGAGTAGACAACGCTGCTCATTTCGGAGGGTTTCTCTGTGGATTTTTATTGGGTCTGCTGCTTTATCGAAGAACACGAAAACGAGTCTTTTGAGGAGTGTCAGGCAACCGGGAGAAGAATTTTAAACTCGGTTCCTTTCTGAGGAATAGAGGTATAGGAAATGGTGCCGTTATGGGCAAGGACAATACGTTTGCATATGGCTAATCCAAGCCCGGTTCCCTCCTGTTTATGGGTGATGAACGGTTCAAAGAGAGTATTTCGATAGTCGTCGGGAATACCTTCTCCGGTATCTTTGACGGATATATGTACATTTTCGCCGTCAGAATTTAAGGTACAGATAATGGAACCCTGTGTACTTATGGCCTCCATAGAATTTCGGAGTAGATTTAAGATGAGCTGTTGAATTTTGGTCTTATCTGCGTATACCGGAGGAACAGAAGAATCTGCTTCCAGGGTGATAGAGATGCTTTGCTTCTGACAGGCAGGTGCGACAGAAGTAATGATTTCGCGAAATAAAGGTGTAAGTTCTAACTTCTGCATGCGGAGTTTTCCCGAATTATTAAAAGTAGAAAATTCGTTCAGCAAGGCTTTCAGAAAGTCCATATTTTCCATAATTTTATCCCAACAGTAGTCTTGAGAAATTTCAGGATGATGAGTCTCTAATAATTGCAGAAAGCTGTTTATCAGCGCTACCGGATTTCTGATTTCGTGAGAAATCTGGGATAAAGTGAATTGGTGCTGTGTCTGAAGTTCCTGATACAATGCTTTATAATCTTTATAATCAGGAGTTGTAATTGGTGAAGACATAAAATAAAATCCCCCTTCTTTTTTTCAATAGTAGTGTATCACCGATAATTTTAAATAGCAACGAAATTCATATAACAAAAAAAGTCAAAATTCGACAAAGGAGGAGTAATATTATCCGTTTCAAATTCGGATATATTAATGAAAGGAGATA
>DXFK01000198.1 GCA_019114495.1 Candidatus Blautia stercoravium | reverse complement strand
AACCCTACGTGCAAGCATTTCTATAACATTAGATAATAAATTTATTCCGAATTTGTCTCTTAATTCAACTTTTATCTTTTTTAAACTAATAAGCTTTTCACTACTTCTCTGCTGCTCAACACATTGTAAGAAAAAAGGAATAAACATATCCAAATAATCTTTCTTTTCTTCATGCCATTCTGTACTTAAAATAGCAAAACTAATTAAACTTTTTTCTTCTGTCACAAATACACCCTCATACATACAAATTCACCTCAAATATATATATTCTTTACAAGGTGAATATATGTTATTTCTTTCAAATTTAAATTATAATCTACACTATAATTTTGTAATTATAACATATTTAAATGAATCCCAACAAGCATTTTCTCAAAATCCACTTTAGAATTTATCTGTTTTATTTTGCTCTTTATATTCATATAAAACTTTATATTTATCCATCACAGAAGATATTTCTCGCTCCACTTTCTACATTTTATATTTCACAGTCAACGGCTTTCCCTACATCTATAATAGTATTGGATAATCAATGATGTTATTAATTCATTTATCCATAATATTTTATAAAAATAAACTAGTTCATGAATTCTATTTCCACAATACCAGTCCTGCTAATTTTTATTTACTTCATACACATTTTTTTTCATTACTTGTGTATCATGTACCTATATTGTCATGTAATCCTACTGTGTACACGCTATATACAGTAAGCACATGGGGTTCAGTTTACATCGGCCAATAAAATACTAGGTTTTGAAGCCAGAGCCCTGGCAATGGCCACCCTCTGCTGCTGCCCGCCGGAAAGCTGATTGGGCAGGCTGTAGCGCTTCTCCTCCATGCCTAAGGTGCGGATAATTTCATCCACATACTCTTCATCCGGCTCTTCCCCATCCAGTTCTATGGGCAGTACAATATTTTCATACACATTAAGTACCGGCACCAGATTGTAGTTCTGGAATACAAAGCCGATGTTGCGCCTTCTGAAAATGGTAAGTTGGGTTTCATTCAGGGAAAAAATGTCCTTCCCGCCTACAAATACGTTCCCTTCCGTGGGATAATCCAAACCGCCCAGCATGTGAAGAAGGGTACTTTTGCCACTGCCGGAAGTTCCCACCACAGCCGCAAATTCACCTTCTTCCACAGATAAATTCACCCCGTCCAGAGCCTTTACCCGGCCGGCGTCTTTTCCATAATATTTTTTCAGATTCTCTGTCTTTAAAATTTCCATAGGCCAAACTCCTCTCCTGTTGTCTCTCTATTTTTTATTCTACAGAGAAAATCTGACATTCCTCTGACAGTTTCCAAAAAAGTTCTGACAAAACTGTCAGAACTCCTTCCGCTTTTGTCACCCAAGAAGCAGAAAAACCGAGAAACACGCCCCGCCTCTCCTGCCTTTGGCGACTGTAATATATCCTTTTTCACTTTGTAAAATCACCTGCGCCAGATAAAGGCCAAGGCCGCTGCCCTCCTGCTGCTCCGCCTGTTTTCCACGGTAAAACCGGCGGAAAATCCGGTTGTATTCTGCCTCGCAGATACCGGGTCCCTCATCCGTAATTTTCACCTGCACATACAATTCCATTACCGTTGTTTCTATAAAAATATGGCTGCCTTTCGGACTGTATTTCACTGCATTTTCCAGAATATTTCCTATGGCCTCTGCCGTCCATTTGGGATTGTGGACAGGCGTACATTCCTCTACTTTTTCCGTTTCTATGGAAATCTGTTTTTCCTTTGCCAGGGCGTAAACTGCACTGATACTTCTGGCCAGAGTCTCCGTAAGAGGGGCCATAAACGTATCAAACACCAGAATTCCCTGCTCAATCCGTGAGGCTTTCACCAGTGTTTTCATGAGCCACTGCATTTTTTCTGCCTGCTCCTGATTCCGCAGCAGAAACTGCCGCTGGTCCTTGCTGCTTAACTTCCCCTCTTTTAAAATTTCCGTATTCAGCAGAATATTGGCAAGGGGTGTTTTAAGCTGATGAGAAATATCGGAAAGCAATTCTGCGATTTCCTGTTTCTCTTTTCCAGCCTGTTCTTCCCTCTGTCTGCTGCGCTTTAATACCCGGCACAGGCGGCTGATAAGCTTGGATTCCATGGTCTCCCGGTTCTCTTTTTCCACCAGTTCTCCCGTCTTTTCAAAAGCATTTAAAACCTCCGAAAACACACGAAGCTGACGGCGGTAATACAGAAAACTTCCCAAACCCAAAGCAATTCCCACTGCTGCAGTTCCCAGACAGATACCTACAAATACTTCTGCTGTCATCCTTCCTCCTCCCACAGATAACCGATACCGTGAATGGTTTTCACCGAAGAAGTACAGCCTGCACCCTCCAGTTTTTTCCGCAGTCTTCCTATGTTGACCTGCAGCGTATTCGCATTGACATACCGTCCTCTACAGTCCCAGACAGCCTCTAAAATCTGATTTTGTGTGAGCACCTGTCCCCGATTTTCCAGGAAATATTTCAGCAGTTTATACTCTGTCATACTACATTCGATTTCTTCTTTTCCCACCCATATTTTCATGAAATCTGTGTCCATACACAAGTTTCCGGACTTTATCCGACCGTCTTTTTTCGGCTGTTTTTTTTCTCTTTCCATCAGTTTTTTCAGGCGCAGTTTCAGTACGGCTATGGAAAAAGGCTTGGTAATATAATCGTCTGCCCCGCTTTCCAGCCCCAGAAGTTCGTCTGTCTCCATGTCTCCGGCTGTCACCATTAGCACCGGTACACGGGAGATTTCCCGTATCTTTCTGCACAGTAAAACCCCGTCCATATCCGGCAGATTCAAGTCCATTAAAACAGCTTTTGGCTGCTCTCTTTCAAAAAGAGCATAACCTTCTTTGGCTGTTCCAGCCTCCCATACCTCATAGCCTTCCTGAGAGAGTGCAAAGGAAATTCCCGTACGCAGTCCCTTGTCATCCTCAATAAGTAAAATTTTCATTTCGTCCACCTCTCAAAAAGCATATCATGGCTTCTACAGAGATACAAGCCTGTTTTCTCCTTTGTCAAGGACTAAAACTTTATGAAATTTTCCCCGCTTTGGTATATTGTCTCATTCTTGGGAGAATCTTTTTAGTAGATGCTGAAACTACATGATTGGAGGATTCTTGCTATGGCACTCAACAAAGTGGAAATCTGCGGCGTCAATACAGCACGCCTTCCCGTTCTTACCAATGAGGAAAAGGAACAGTTGTTTACACGTATCAAAACAGGTGACATGGAAGCGAGAGAACGGTACATTAAGGGAAATCTGCGGCTGGTATTAAGCGTTATCAAACGTTTTTCCAGCAGCAGCGAAAATGTGGATGATTTGTTTCAAATTGGCTGTGTAGGTCTTATCAAAGCCATTGACAACTTTGATACCACTCTAAACGTAAAGTTTTCTACCTACGCAGTTCCCATGATTATAGGAGAAATCCGCCGCTATCTGCGGGATAACAATTCTATCCGTGTCAGCCGCTCCCTGCGGGACACGGCCTACAAAGCCATTTACGCCAGAGAAAACTATGTAAAGCAGCACCAGAAAGAGCCCACGATTACAGAAATTGCCGAAGAAATCGGCATGGATAAAGAGGATATCGTCTATGCCCTGGATGCCATCCAAAGCCCGGTGAGTCTGTATGAACCAGTATATACCGAAGGCGGTGACACCCTGTATGTCATGGACCAAATCAGTGACAAAAAGAATAAAGAAGACAACTGGATTGAAGACTTGTCTTTAAAGGAAGCTTTAAAGCGTCTGGATGATCGGGAAAAAAATATCATTGAAATGCGGTTTTATGAGGGACGCACGCAGATGGAAGTTGCACAGGAAATCGGCATTTCCCAGGCACAGGTCAGCCGTCTGGAAAAACATGCTTTAAAAGCCATGCGCGCCTATCTGCGTTCCTAGGCTGCAGGCTTTCCCCTTGTTTCCTTTTGCCAAAACAGCTATAATAGCTTTATAAAAAGTAAAAGGAACTTCTATTGATTATGAGCAACCAACGTTATTCTCTGGATTTTCACAATCTGGACCGCCCCAAGGCCCAGCTTTTATATGTAACCTGTGCTACTTCGGACAGGGACTGGCACAGCATGGAACATGCCCACTCTTTTTCCGAGCTGTTTTTCGTCACAAAGGGCAGCGGTTTTTTTCAGATTGGCAGTAAGAAAATTTCAGTTCAGAAAAATGATTTGATTTTTATTAACCCTAACACGCCGCACACGGAACTGGGAAACCGTGAGAACCCCTGGGAGTACATTGCCCTGGGAATCGAGGGTGTGCAGTTTGGCTACGCCCAGAAGGGAACGCCTTACGACTACAGCCTGTTTTCCCTTCCCCCCGGCCAACAGGAAATCCACCGGTATCTGGACACACTGTTAAATGAGGTGCAGAGCCAGCCTTTAAACTATACAGCGGTGTGCCAGAACCTCCTGGAGCTGATACTGCTCTTTATAGCCCGCAGCACCAGGCAGGAGCTTCTGACTGCTCCCCAGCAGAAAACCACACGGGAATGTAAGCTGGTGGAGCAGTATATCAATGAGCACTATGCAGAAGATATCACTTTGGAGTTTTTAAGTTCTCTGGTACATATTAATAAATATTACCTGGTGCATGCGTTTAAAAGCTACAAAGGGATTTCTCCCATTAATTATCTGATTGGACGCAGAGTAGAGGAAGCCAGGTATCTACTGGAATCCACCAATTATCCGGTTACAAAAATAGGCGAAATCACGGGATTTTCCTCTCAGTCTTATTTTTCACAGACGTTTAAGAAGGTTGCAGGGATCTCGCCTAATGAATACAGGAAAAAAACGTCTCAAAATGTGCCGGATATGTAAATATACTCGTTTTTCCTCTGATGAAGAAAAGACATATAAACTGCAGTCCTTATCCGGCATAATCGGGAAACGCCGGATAAGGACTGCAGAATTTTTCCATTTTAAATACTTATTTAAAATGAACTTTCTCAGATTTCATACCACTTAATTTCATTCGCCTCCAAATGCAGTGCAAAGCTGCTTCCGTCGCCTTTATAAACTGTGGTATCCTGTGGTTCATAAGTATTGTTTACCACACAGTATTTTCCATTCTTCACATACGCATGTACTTCTACATTGTAGTTGTCGGAGAACCATTTATGCAGGTTTTCTTCGTCATGGGAAGCCCAGATAATGGCGCGGTAAAGCACACGGCTATTTTCAAAGCTGTATGGAAGTCCGCTGATGTATACGCTTCTTCCTTTTCCGAATTCATGGACAGCCATCTGTACCTCTTTATCTGTCTGCTTGATAATTGTGGTTTCCGGCAGAGCATAAATCGCTTTCTGGCCTTCTCCGAAGTCCACGTCCCCTTTGCAGTCTTCTGTAATAAAGTGTTCATGCTCTTCCCAGTTGTACTTGTCTGTGTTTAAAGTAAAGCCTGTCTCTTTTTCCACACCCATAACGCCTGCAAGCTGGAAGAAACGTCCTTCATGCTGGTAAGCGGTGGGCTCTCCTACACCGATGAAACCTCCGCCGTTGTAAATGAATCTCTTCACAGCCGTTACAATGGTTTCGTCCGCCCAGTTTTCGCCGCCTGTATAAGCGGTGTAAGCGCCGCCTACGTTTAATACCACGTCAATATCGTCCAGAATAGCCGGATTTTCCCTGATGTCGTCAAAGCTGATAAACTGTACGTCAAATGGTGCGCCGCTTAACGCTTCTATAATGCCTGCGTAAGAGTAGTTTTGTTTGTAGTAAATAGCGTGGTGCACCATGTGATTTCCCCACGCACGCATTTTGCCCCAACTGTTTAATACGGCCACTTTTTTGATGCAGTATGGAGTGGTTCCCTTGATGTTTTCGTATAAAGTACGGAATTCATTGCATACGCTTTCTACATAGTCGATAAATTCCGGGAACTCCATAGCCAGCTTCAGGTAACCGCCGTAGCCGATACGGTCGATAGGGCTTCTTAAAATTGCACGTCTTGCTGTTACCCAGTTTACCTTTGCCTCTTTTACCGGGTCTCCGCCTTCGTGGAACGTGTCCGGGAAGAAATACGGCAGGAAACGGCCTTCTGTATATTTTACACCTTTGATGTCACTGATCAGACGAAGAGTAGAACCATTTCCCACACTTCCTACCACTGCATCCAGACCGATGTTTTTAAACTCGTCCATAAAGGGTTCCATACCAATCCAGTGATCTCCTAAAAACATCATGGCTTCTTTGCCGCACTCATGGGTGATATCTACCATTTCTTTTGCCAGTCTGGCAACTTCTCTTCTCTGGAATGCCTGGAAATCCTGAAATTCTTTGGAAGGAATACGGTAGGTATTGTTCATGTAGCCCTGGTCAATGATAAACTCCGGGCGGAATTTGTAGCCCACTTCTTTTTCAAACTGTTCCAGAATGTAGGGACTTACAGAAGCGGAATATCCGTACCAGTCTACATATTTTTCTCTGGCCAGCTCATCAAAAATCAAGGTAAACTGGTGGAAGAAGGTGGTATAACGGATAACGTCTACGTGTGGATTGTCTGCAATGAATTTGCGCAGACGTTTCATGGAATATTCTTTTGTCTTCGGCTGACGCACATCAAAGGTGATCTGTTTTTCAAAGTTTGTCCAGCCGTTTGTCACAGCATTGTACATATGTACCGGGTCCCACATGATGTAAGCCAGGAAGCTGACGGTATAGTCATGAAATCCCTTTGCATTGTGAATGGTCACATCTCCGGTTTCTTCGCTGTACTCCCACTGGGATGGCTCAAGCGGTTCTCCTGTGGTACGGTCCATGACTTCCCACCAGCGTGTGATATCATCGTGGGAATTTACTTTCAGCATATCCGGGTATAAATGGTTCATCAGATGAATGGACAGTTCGCTTTCCACTGCCGTGTAGAAAGGCGTCATAATATACATCTGCTGGATTTCCTCCGGATTGGCTTTTGCCCAAGCATTGTCCTTTCTTGTAGTGTAATAGGTGGAATATACCTTTGCGTCAACGTTTTTCAGCTCTTCCGGGTAGTCTGTGCCGTCACAGTCACGGATAGCGTCTGCGCCCCATCTTTTTACCAGTTCCAGTGTTTCCGGTACCACGTCCACGTCTGTAGGAATGGTAACGCGTCCTTTAAAATTTGTGTCGCTCATGTTTTTTCTCCTTTCGCAAGTTCGCCTTACTCTGTACTCCTAGAATATACAAATTTTTCAAAAATTGCTAGGGTCATGTTGCTGGAAACTTTAGATATATTGCTGTTTTACTTTTCAGAAAAACAAAAAGATGAAGCTGTCCTAAAAAGCAACTTCATCTTTTCCTTTTTTTAATCTTTTTCTATGCCGTCTTTCTGCTGTATTTTTTCTTAATAACCAGCAGAGTTCCAAACATCAGCAGAATCCCCGCCGGAAGAGCAATCCATGCCGTTTTTACAAAACCGGCAATGATATACGTTACAAAGGAAACTGCCGCTGCGGTCAGGGCATAAGGAAGTTGGGTAGTGACATGGTTGACATGATTACACTGCGCTCCCGCAGACGCCATAATGGTAGTGTCTGAAATGGGTGAACAGTGGTCTCCGCACACAGCGCCGGCCATGCAGGCAGAAATGGAAATAATCATCATCTGCGGGTCTTTGCCTTCAAAAACAGCCACTACAATGGGGATTAAAATACCAAAGGTTCCCCAGGAGGTTCCTGTGGCAAACGCCAGGGCACAGCCCACCAGGAAAATAATTGCCGGAAGAAAATTCAGTAATCCTCCGGCTACAGATTTCATGGCTGTTGCCACGAAAACGTCTGCACCCAGACTGTCTGTCATAGCTTTCAGCGTCCATGCAAAAGTCAGGATAAGGATCGCCGGTACCATGGCCTTAAAGCCCTCGGGAATACAGTCCATGCAGTCACGGAAAGACAGAACTCTCCTTGCCGCATAGAAAATCACGGTGAAAACAAAGGCAAAAAAGCTTCCGATAGACAGAGCCAGAGACGCTTCACTCTGGGAAAAAGCAGTTACAAAATCTGTTCCGCTAAAGAAACCGCCCGTGTAAATCATACCCGTAATACAACAGATAATCAGCAAAATAATGGGGACTACCAGGTCCGTAACTTTTCCTCTGGGATTTGGTTTTACCGTCTCTTTTTCTTCATCCGCACGTTTGCCGCAGGTGTAAATATCTCCTTTTAAGGCATTGGCTTCATGGAGGGCCATGGGGCCGAAATCCACCTGCATGAGCACCACGGTAAACATCATAAAAATGGTAAGCAGTGCGTAAAAGTTATAAGGAATGGCCTGCATGAAAATAGACAGTCCGTCCTCTCCTTCCACAAACCCGCTGACTGCCGCTGCCCAGGAAGAAATCGGGGCAATAATGCAGACCGGCGCAGCTGTGGAATCTATCAAATATGATAATTTGGCTTTTGACACCTGATGTCTGTCGGTTACCGGACGCATAACGCTTCCCACGGTGAGGCAATTAAAATAATCATCTACAAAAATCATGATTCCCAGAATAATGGTGGCAATCTGGACGCCAATTCTGGTTTTGATGTGCTTTCCTGCCCATTTCCCAAAAGCTGCGGAGCCTCCGGCCCGGTTCATCATGCAGACCATAGTTCCCAGAATCACCAGGAAAATCAGAATTCCCACATTTGCAGAATCCGAAAGCACCTGGATAAAGCCTTCGTCTATGATTTTCAGAACCGTTCCCTCAAACTGAAAGTCTGTGGAAAACAAAGCCCCCACTAAAATTCCTACAAACAGGGAGCTGTACACTTCTTTTGTAATCAGAGCCAAGGCAATGGCCACCACAGGTGGTATCAGGGACCAGAAGGTAGCATACATATGGGGCTTTGGCTCCTCCCCGGTGGCTGCAAACACAGTCACTGTCATCAAAAGCAGCAGAGCCGCAAATGTGACGAGAACTGTCATGACTTTTTTTCTTCTTTGTGTCATTGTTTTGTTCTCCTTTTCTTATGAAACTCTTGCATAAGAAAAACCATGAACGATACTCCCTTTTGGAGAACGCGCTCATGGTTTGCCAATAAACATATGACTGTGACCAATGATGATAGCGCTCCACATATTGTGACAGTACGCTGCATATTCTGCAGCGTCCCAGAAGGAAAATCCCGGGCGGATTTCCCTTCTTCGGCAGTTTCCCCTTTCTCCTTCTGCGACTGCCCAGCCTCTGCACAAGGATACTCTTGAAACCTGCACCTCTATCATATATCGTCCCTGGCTTTCGCCAGAAATGTTTTTCTTATTCTGTTTTATACTATAACACGAATGATTCCGTATGCCAAGACCGGTTTTTCCGGATTTTCCTGGAAATCCTTATTCGGAAAGTGTTCCTCCGTCTTTCACGGTCTGCATCAGCGCTTTGATGTTGTCCACAGAAGTCTGGTCCGGCTGCATAACGTACAATGCAGTTCCCGGCATGGAATAACAATACTGGCTGTCTCCTGTTCCTTCTGCTGCAACAGACTTAATCGTCCAGTCTCCGCCGCTGTTTAACTGACTCTGAATCAGCTTCTGAATCTGGTCCATACTCATGTTGGTTTCCACGCTGTCGCTGACTTCTGAAATCAGACTTGGGGCTTTTACCAGCATTTCCGGTGTAATCATCTTCTTAAACATGGCCTGGATAACTGCCATCTGGTCTTTTCCTCTCTGATTATCTCCGCCTGGAACGTTGTAACGCTCTCTTGCAAAGGCCAGGGCCTGTTTTCCGTTGAAATGATTGGTGCCCTGCTGTACGCTGATGACTGCGCCGCCATCTCCGTTTGTGGTAAATGCGTACTCAGATTCCACATCAATGCCTCCCATGGAGTCTACCATAGTAATCAGAGATGTAAAATTGACTCTGGCATAGAACGGAATTTCAATACCGTAAAGGTTTTCCAGAGTTGCCATGGACTTATCCACACCATAAATACCTGCATGGGTTAATTTGTCCTTGCTGTCTCCGCTGACGCCCGGGATGGTTACATAGTAATCTCTCGGTGTGTTAGTCAGAAGAATCTGTTTCGTGGTAGGATTTACTGTAGCAATAATATTTACATCGCTTCTACTCTTGGAAGATACCGGGCCATATACATCAATACCACTGATGTACATGCTGAAGGTTTCGTCTTTGACGTTCACCTCTGCAGCCTTACCCTGTACCAGCTGACTATCATCACTTTCTGTTTCAATGCTGTACTGTGCAATAATTTTCACCTGGCTGCTGTATCCCTCATATACCTCGTCCAGAATACCGCCATAGCCTTCATTATAAACAATGGCCTGTACGCTTCCGTCCAACAAAGCGGCTGCCTGCTCATTTAAAGTCTTGTACTCTGCCGTCATGACATCCGTTCCGGCATCTTTATTCACACGCTCCATAGCTGCATCCGTATCCTCTGCATCTTCTGCGTGCTGAATACCATAGATATAATCTTTGGTGTCCTTTACCTTCTCGGCCGGGTCATCGCTTCTGACAACTACCAGCATACTATTGACCTGCTTGCCCAGACTGTCTCCACTGATGTCTTCTACTGCATTATGCGTCTGATACATATAAACTGAACCAAAAAGCAGCACTGCTGACATCAGAACACTGATGAGCTTACTGACAATAGCTTTTCCACGGGTAACCACCTGCATGGTAAACAACAGGGCTGCAAATACCAGAAGGATTCCTGCCAGACCGGCCAGATATTTGGTGGGAACCATACCCAGCCTCCAGGTAAAGCCTATAAAAACAAGTGTCGCAAGAATCTGAATTCCAACCAGTACCTCTCCGGCAATCCGAAACGCTTTCCGGATACGCTTCTTTCTTCGTTTCGCCGGACTCATCTTTTTTCTGCGATTTGTATTTTCCATATGCAATTCTCCTCTTTTTCTATTGCCTCCGGCTTGCCTTCCGGCGGCATTACAGTTCCTAATATAATATAAATCTCCTGGAAAATCAACCTTCCCGTGGAATTTTCGGCATATTTGTGCTATAATATCTACATAAACAGAGATTGAATTTTATACAGCAAGGAGGTATTTCTATGACTCATCGTGTGATTACTATTAACCGTATGTATGGAAGTGGGGGAAGACTTCTTGGCCGGGCACTGGCCGAAAAACTGGGGATTCATTTTTATGATAAGGAATTAATCCGCCTTGCCAGTGAGGAAAATGACATTCCTTACGAAGAACTTTTAAAGGTAGATGAAAAGAAAGCGAACCAGTGGCGGCTGCCTATCAGCGAACAAATGCAGATGCAGCCCCAGTATCATTTTCATCCCATGAACGATGTCCTCTTTGAAACACAGTCAAAGATTATCAAAGACCTGGCGGCAAAAGAAGACTGTATCCTTGTAGGACGCTGTGCAGACTATATTCTGGGAGATGAATGTCTGAGCCTTTTTGTTTATGCCCCCTATGAGGAGCGTGTCAAAAATGTAATGGAACGCCTTGGACGTGAAGAAAAGAGCGCCCGCTCCCTGGTAAAAAAAATGGATAAGACCAGAAAAGCCTACTATGAGTTCTTCACAGACCGGAAGTGGAACGATTTGGGAAACTACCAGCTCTGCATTGACACCAGTCGCTTTTCTCAGAACTTTCTGCTGAATATGCTGGCTGACGTGTACAAACATATGTAACATTTTGAAAGGAGACTGCGGCATGAAGCCACAGCCTCCTTTTCTTTCTGTCAGGATAATCTTCCATTTTCCATTTTGTATACCCTATCTGCAATATTCATGGTGGACTGCCGGTGAGACACCAACACTACTGTTTTTTCCCTGCATTCCTCCTGCAACGCCTTCAGGATGATCCCTTCATTTAGAGAATCCAGATTGCTGGTAGGTTCGTCCAACATCAAAAACGGCGCATTGTGCAGGAAAGCTCTGGCGATTCCGATGCGCTGCCGTTCTCCTCCTGAAAGGGTATCTCCCAGTTCGCCTACCGGGGTGTCATATCCCTTTGGCAGACTTTCAATAAAGCTGTGCAAAGAAGCCTTTTTCGCTGCTTTTACCACTTCTTCTCTGGTGGCATGAGGTTTTGCCACCTTGATATTGTTTTCTACGGAATCGTGAAACAGGTAGGTTTCCTGAGTCACATAGGACTCCATTTCTCTCAGGTTTGCCGTATTAATTTCCTTTACATTTTCCCCTGAAATCAGCACCTGACCCTGCTGCACATCCCAAAAACGCATAAATAACTTCAAAAGCGTGGATTTTCCGGAGCCGCTTTTTCCGTGGATTCCGGTAATTTCGCCTTTTTCCAGTGCTATGCTGTAATCCTTTAATATGACCTCCTCTTCATAGGCAAAGGTCACATGTTCACACTGCGCCCGCTCAAAGGCTGCCTCTTTTCCCCCTGTCACCTCTTCTACCTGCGGGGTTTCCTCCAAAATAGAAAGCACCCTCTCTCCGCTTGCCAGAGTCTGGTTCAGATTGTTGGACAAATTGGACAGAGCCACTACAGGACCAAAGGAACCCATCATGGAAATAGTGCAGAGAATCACGGCTTCTTTATCCATACTTCCCTGGGTGTATAAAAACACGGTGAAAAACAGCATGCCAAAGGAACTTAAAAGAATCAGCAGATTGGTAATCGCCCGTGTATTGCCTTCCATACGGCTGAGTTTTTTCTGCAGAGTTCCCAGTTCTATGGATTTTTCTGCCATGCCTTTTCGCCGCTTTTTTTCCTGCCCATACTGTATGGTTTCCTCCAATCCCCGCAGAGAATCCAGCACATAGCTGTTTAAATCCCCCAGCTTTGTCCGAAACTCCATTCCGGTCTGCGCTCCTTTTCTTCCGTTCCAGAGAGGTACTCCCACTCCTACCAGCAGATAGGAAACCAGAGCCCAGATTCCCGCATACACATGATAATGTCCAATGAACAGCACCAGAATCAGAGAAGTCAGAAAACCGATTGCAATAGGGGAAATGGTGTGGGCATAAAAGACCTCCAGAAGTTCAATATCGTTTGTGATAATGGAAATCAGATTGCCCTTGTCTTTTCCTTCCAGCTTTGCAGGACACAGCTTTCTAAGCGCCGCAAAAACCTTATGGCGGATAATAGCCAGCAGCTTAAAAGCAATATAATGATTGCAGGCCTGCTCTGCATAGTGCAGGATTCCTCTTAAGACTGCAAATACAGCCATAAGTCCAAACAGTTTTCCCACAGAAAGACCCCCAAGACTTTTTTCCATGATTCCGTATACCAGTCCGCTGCCGGCTAAAATGCTGAGGAAAATGGCACACAGAAACCCTGCCACACCCAGTAAAATGGCTGCTGTCATCACATGGAGGAGAGGAAATACCAGTCCAATCAACTGTCCCATGACCTTGATTCCGCTTCTTCTTTTTTTCATGCTGTTTTCCCCCTTTCTTCTTTCGGCAGTCCGTATTTTTCCAGATTTCTCTGGGTCTGATACATTTTTTCATAAACACCCTGTTTTCCCATCAGTTCCGGGTGCTTTCCTTTTTCTGCAATTTTTCCGTCTTTTAAGACATAAATCATATCCGATTTTTTGACATTAGCCAGTCTGTGGGAAATGAGCAGTACCGTCTTTGTCTCTGCCAGCTCCCGGATAACTTCCATAATAATTTCTTCGCTCTCTACATCAATGTTGGAAGCCGCCTCATCAAAGATATACACCGGGGTCTCATGAAGCAGCGCTCTGGCAATACACAGACGCTGGCACTGTCCCCCGGAAAAATTGCTGCCCTTTTCCAGCAGCAAGGTTTCAAGCCCTTCCTGCTGCTGCAGGAAATCCCACAGATTCACTTTTCGCAGCACCTCTTCCATTTGCTCTTTGCCCGCTTTTGGATTTCCCATACGAAGGTTATCTTTCACGGTTCCTTTAAACAGATAACTGTTGTGCCGTACCATGGTGATATGTTCCATCAGGCTTCTTTCACTGATATCAGCCAGCGCCTTTTCTCCCAGATAAATGTTCCCCCGGTAGTTTCTGTTTCTGCCCATCACTAAAGAGGCAATGGTGCTTTTCCCGGAACCGGATTCTCCTACCAGGGATACAAAGCTGCCTCCGGAAATCTGCAAACTGATACCGTCCAGAATTTTCCGTTCCTTTTCATAAGCAAATTCCACATTTTCAAAGGAAATATCCAAGGGGCCTTCCTGCAGTTCTTCCCTGCCTGTTTCTTCTTCCGTCATATCTAACAGCCGGAAAATTTTGTCGCTGGCTGCCATTCCGTTCATGGCAATGTGGAAAAAAGAGCCCAGCAAACGAAGGGGAATAAAAAATTCCGAAGCCAGAAGGATAATGGTAAAGGCTCCTGCAAATCCCAGATTTCCCGCCAGATATTCCCTCACGGTTACCATCATGCCCACAGCTGCACCGCCGTAGGCTACCAAATCCATAACGCTGATAGAATTTAACTGCATAGTCAGCACCTTCATGGTAATCCGGCGGAACTGCTCTGCCTCTTTGTCCATTTCCCCTGCCTTTTGTTCATCAGACTGATAGATTTTCAGGGTGGTCAAGCCCTGGAGATTTTCTAAAAAGCTGTCTCCCAGTTCTGTATAGCTTCCCCAGTATTTATTCAGCAGTTTTTTTGCAAATTTCTGCACTGCCACAATAGAAACCGGAATCAGGGGAACGCAGATAAGCAGGATAACACTGGCCTTCAGATTTACAAAGGACAGCACGACAAATAAGGTTAAGGGCGCCAGAAGGCTGTAGAAAAACTGGGGAAGATACCTTCCGAAATACGTTTCCAGCTGCTCCACGCCCTCAGCGGAAAGCTGCACCACCTCTGAGGTAGAAATCTTTTCCCTGTAAGAACTTCCCAACCGTGTCAGTTTATCGTATATTTTTTCTCTTAAAATCCTCTTTACATCCACGCTTGCCATAAAGGATGCTTCCGCAGACTTCTTTTCCCAGAAAAAGCGCACCAGAATGGAACAGACACAGACCAGGGCTGTTCCTGCCAAAAGACGGGCGCTGACCTCTCCTTCTACCAGATTTTCCAGTAAAATACCCATGGCCGAAACTGCCAGAATCTGAAACAGCAGTCCGCACCACTGCCAGAAGACATTCCGCAAAATATACTTTCTGGAATCTTCCAGCAAATGAACCAGTCGTTTTTTAATCATATTTCATTTTCCTCTTTCCTCTTCATTTATACCTCCCCGGCAGCGGCTGTACGGATTCCCTTGGTGAAATAAATCATATGGAACAGCCAGACAAGGGCCAGAATGATACGTCCTACAGGCACACTGTCCATAAACCAGAAGCCAATTCCCATAAACAGAGTCATAGAAAGTATAACCGTAATTTTTGTCTTTCTGCTCATGGTCTTTTTCTCCATCAGAGGTTTCAAATGCTTCCGATAAAGCCCGGTGGAACGGAACCAGTTTTCCATTTTGACAGAGCTTTTAGCAAAACCAAACAATGCCAGAAGCAGGAATGGAAATGTAGGCAGAATAGGCAACACTACGCCAACTGCACCGATTCCCATACTGATACACCCCAAAAGCAGCCAGAAAATTCTCTTTATATTCTTCATAAAACCTCCATACTCATTTTTTATCCTCTGCAAAGTTAGTTTTGTCTTACCTCATGCAAAAGAAAGGGCCGCCACACCAAAATTGCGGCAGCCTTTTCAAACAGACGGCGCTTCCCGCCATAAATCCCTGCAGAAGTTAGTCTTTATTAACTTTATATCATACCAGACTATTTTTGTCAACGAATTTTATATCAGAATTTCTGTGTCTCTCTTTACGCTGTCACTTCTGTGTGGTAGACTGAATTTATTTATCCGGCAATTTTTTTCTGAAATATCCGGACATATAAGGAGGATTTGAACATATGAATACGATTCTGGAAAGTTTACACAGCCGCAAATCGGTCCGCGTCTTTACAGACCGGGAAATTTCTCCAAAAGAAAAGCAGCAGATTCTCACTGCTGCCGAAAGCCTGGGGATTGGCTCCTGTTACATAGGAGATATTATGGAACATTACGAAAAGCACCGGGAACTTCTAAATCTGCCGCCTTATGTTTTCCCAGCAATTATGGTAGTCTTCGGTTATCCCACACAGCAGCAGGCAGACCGCCAAAAGCCCAAAAGAGCGCCGCTGGATTTCATTGTACAGGAAAACAGGTATCACAGAGCAGACGAAACAACACTGAAAGCCTGTCTGAATACAGACACCGGCACACTTTCCTTTGAAGAATGGATACAGCGCTTCTGCAAACGAAAGTATCATTCTGACTTTTCAAATGAAATGAGCCGTTCTATTGAAGAAGCGCTGAAAAATTTCATCTAATAGAAAAGCACGGATTTTCAGCGCACTCCAAACCTGGATAAAAACCGTTTTCCCAATATGCGGAGCAGTTTATCTGCAGCCAGTCCCATAAGCCCCAGGGTGAAAATACCCGTAAAAATCCAATCTGTGCGGTAATACAAACGGGATGTATAAATCAGATAACCCACACCTTCCGAAGCCGCCAGCATTTCTGCTGCTGCAATACAGATAATAGCACTTCCCAGTCCCAGACGGATACCGGTAAAAATATGGGGCACTGCCGAAGGGAGAATGACAGTAAAAAAGGTTTTGGCCCGTCTGGCTCCCAGGGATTCGGCAGCTTCCAGCAATGCGGTATCTACGGAACGTACCCCGGCTATGGTGTTGACCATCACGGGAAAAATAACTGCATAAAATATCAGCGCTACTTTAGAGGTCTCTCCCACTCCGAACCACAGCAGAAACAGGGTGATAAAGCCAATGGCAGGAACAAACCGGAAGAAATTTAAAAAAGGTTCAAAAATTCTGCCTACCCATGGAAAGCAGCCCACGCATAATCCCACGGGAACAGCAAAAACCACGCCTAAAACCCAGCCCTTGAGCACACGTCCCAGACTCACCCAGACATCCCCAGCCAGTGTACCGTCTGAAATCAGGGAAAAAGCCCCTTTCCAGGTCTCGAGGGGACCTGGCAGAAATTCCGGGGGATAAAAAAGCGAACCTGCTTTCCAAATGACAAGAAGCAGTACCCATGTCAGCACACCGCTTCCCAGTATCTTCGCAGCCACTCCTTTTGCTGCATGTTTTTTCTTCTGCATACAGATTCCTCCTTAAATTCTTTAAATATAATACATATCCCTACTGTCCAGAGCAGCGTTTACCAGCGTATAGGCTGTATGTCGGTCAAATACATAAAGGCGGGATACCATAACCTGAACCAAATCTCCCTTTTTGATGATTCCTTCATCTATGGGCTGTCTTGCCTTTAAAGTCAGATTGCCCACGCGAATGGATAGTTCCACAGAGGTTCCTCCAAAGGCTGCATCTTCCACCCTTCCTTCCTGATATACACTGGGATAGGGCGGGTTTTCGTCTTTTGGAATGACCTTTACGAATTCCGGTCGAATTGCCGCATTGGGGGCATTTTCGTAAGGGGAAAAGCCTTTCAGCTTTGTATACTGAAACTCCGTTAAAAGCACGGATTCTCCGATAAACTGTGCTACAAACGGCGTCTGCGGGTTTCTGTAAATCTCCATGGGAGTCCCCATCTGTTCCACCCTTCCCGCATTGGTGACAAGGATTTCATCTGCCACCTCCACCGCTTCGTCCTGGTCATGGGTCACAAAAATACTGGTAATTCCTACCTTTTCCACCATTTCCTTTAACCAGCGGCGCAGTTCCTTGCGCACCTTGGCATCAATGGCTGCAAAGGGTTCATCCAGAAGCAGCACCTGTGGGTCTACGGCCAGGGCTCTGGCAAAAGCCACCCTCTGTCTTTGACCGCCGGAAAGCTGATTGGGATAGCGGTCTTCCAATCCCGGCAGTCCTACAAGCTCCAACAGTTCCTTTACTTTCTCTCTGATTTCCTTTTTTTCTTTTTTGCGAATCTTCATGCCGTAAGCAATGTTATCGTATACAGTATAATAAGGAAACAATGCATAATTTTGAAACACAAAGCCGATTTCTCTTTCCTGTACGGAAAGGTCATTGACAACCCTCCCGTTAATAGAAATGTTACCGCTATCCTGCCTCTCCAATCCGGCAAGCATACGCAGAAGCGTTGTTTTGCCGCTTCCGCTGGGTCCCAGAAGGGCCACCAGCTTTCCTTTTTCGATTCCAAAGGACACGTCATCAGAGGCTTTGAAATCTCCAAAGTTTTTATAAACATGCTCAAATGTAATATACATACCTGTTTCCTCCCATTGCTTTTCTTATTCTTCCGCTGCTTCGGCGTCAGGCAGCGCTGCCCGAAGGGGCTCTAAATCCGTAAAATCTGACAGTTCATAATCCTTAAAATTCCCCTTTGCAACTGCCCAGGCTTTGATGTCCTCCAAATGCTTTTTGGTTGCTTCAGAATAATCTATGGTCAGATTGGTATCCTGAAGTTCTGACAGAAACTGTTCCTTTGATGTTCCCAGCTTGTCCGAAACCACTTCCGCCGCTTCCTCCTCATGGGAATATATCCAGTCAACCGTTTCTTTGGAAGCCTTCAGATAGTTTTCCGCCACATCCTCATGCTCTTTGATAAAAGAGGCCGTGGTAATATAATAGGAATCCACCGCAAGGCTCAAGTCCTTCAGCGTCAGAAGTTTTTCAAGTCCGCCTTTCTCCAGCTTTGCCGCATTGGCACCGCTTGCCCAGAAGGCCGCTGCCTGCCCTGTTGTCATCAGAGCCACGGCCGAGGCTGCACTGTCCACCTTGACCAGTTTTTGTTCTGTTTCCCCTATGCCTGCTTTTTCATAAGTTTTCGCATTCCAGAAGTCCCATACCGTTCCAGGCTGTGTGGCAAAGGGCTGTCCTGCCAGGTCTTCCAGGCTTTTTACCTTACTTCTGTCTACATAAAGGGCTCCCCCCGTTCCGGAACTGATGCGGCTGAGAATACGAAGATTTTTATCCTGTGTACTTCCAATGCGGTTTACCAGCGCGTAGTCTGCCAGATTACCCACATCTGCCTGTCCGGTTACAACGGCATCCACCGTATTGATACCTGCCGCAAATTCTGATGTTTCCAGTTTTATCCCATATTTTTGAAAAATACCTTCTTCCTCTCCCACGGCTGCAATCCAGTGCTGCGCACCATTTGTCATCACGGCGGCGCGGACTGTGGTCAGTCCGTTTCCGGAAACCTTTTGCTCTGTGCCTCCGCAGCCTGAAAGGGCCAGTACTGCTGCTCCTGTCAAAATAAAAACCAATGCTTTCTTCTTCATACTCTACTCCTTCTTTTTCGTTAAATCGCTCTTTTTAATAGAAGCTACGCAAAAATCAATTCTCTCGTCTTCGTCTTCCTCATCCTTGCTGCCTGTTTTCGGATTTTTATTGGGGTCTACTCCTTCCACAATGGTTACTTTCCCGTTATCTTTTCCCACCGGAGAACCCGGCACCCGGAAAGTCTCCACATCCAGAGGCAGAATAGACATTTCCTCCGGTTTTTCCAACTGGGGAACCCACTCATAAGGCACCCGGTAAGCACGGTAAACCATATTGTTGGTAAAGTTTCCTGCCAGCTTATTGAAATAAGGATTTATATATTCCCATACAATTTCATATTCTGGAGTGACTTCTATGATTCGTCCATCCGAGCCTTCTGTAATCAATGTATTTCCGTTGGGCAGTCTCTGTGCGGAGCTGATATAGGAGCTGTAAAACTTGGAAGCATCGGTAAACAGCAGAAATCCCGCTTCCAAAGGCGTATACTGCCAAGTAATCTCCAGTGTGACCGGGTTGAACTGCAGCACACGAGAATAATCTCTTCTGGCATTATTCACACCGGTTACCGCACCGGGATTGGGATTTCCGTAACCGCCTTCCCCGCCGTTGTCAAACACCAGCAAGTCGCCTTCTCCCGGAAGACCTTTTGGTATCATGTGTAGATGGTGCTGTCCGATAATCCAGCCCAGCTTTCTGGTAGCTTCACTTTCGTTAAAATCCGGTCCCAGTCTCCAGACAACCTCTCCGGTCGCCTTGCTGATAATTCCAAGAATATTGGCATTTCTGGCATCAAAAATAATATTATCCGGATGAAAGCGTTCATCTCCCCCGTCGTACCATTTATTTTCTCCCAGCGTTGACATACTATTGATGTGCAGCCAGTCGCCTCCTGCTTCTTCGTGAAGTCCCGGATTGCGGAACAAAACGTTTTTGGCTGCTTCGTCAAAGCCCATTTCTTCAAAATGGTCGCTGGCTCTCCAACTCCATAGGATATTTCCTTCCCAGTCCACCTCAATAATCTTGTCGTCAATGAGCCTTTTATCTGAAATCTCATGGTTGTATACGTTTTCATGGGTCAAAATAAGGGTGTTCCCCCCGTCTATTCTGGGCTCTCCGCCGGGATAATAATAACCCACAGAGGAACCTTCTCTCTGATAGTCGTGATGTTGTCTTGCCTGATATTCCGGTTCTTCCATACCTGGATCCGAAATCAGTTCCGTATTGCGGAATTTCCACACGATTTTGCCTTCCCAGTCCACCTGCACCAAATCTATCTGGTCCTGATAAGCATATTTTCCCGAACGTGTTCCTGTGGTTCCCATAACATAACCTCCGGGGAGAATTTTATTGGGGAATCCCCCAAGTCCTGCCCACCGCTGTACCTCATTGCCGTTCATGTCGAGCAGCAGAGCACCTCTTCCGGAAGGGAATATTGTATATCCATTCCATGCTTTTTCTTTATCGTATAAAATTGTTCCTGTAGGGAACACACTTGGATAGCCCATCTTTCTCTACCTCCGTTTATTCACTCAATTTTTTGACTGCTTCATTTATGATTAATTTATGTGTAAAACCTGTTTTTTTGTCTTTCACCGCTCCATCCCGGAAAAACAAAAGGGTTGGCAGCACCTGTATATCCCACCGGGAGGCCAGTTCCGGCTCTGCCGTAATGTCCACTTTTCCGAAAAATGTCTGTACTCCTTCGACCTCCAGCTCCTCTATACCTGCCTCCGTCCTTTTACAATGAGCGCAAGTGGGGGAGTAAAAAAGAATTGCTGCCCCTTCCCCGGATTGAGTTTTCTCTTCAAATGTTTTCTGATTTAATTCCTGCATTTTTACACCTCTTTCTCTACTGTTCGCCTCAAATCTTCTGCTGCCAGAACGGCTGCATTGGCTCCGTCTGCCGCTGCCGTAATCACCTGACGCAGGCTTTTGGTTCGCACATCTCCGGCTCCGTAAAAACCTTTCAGGGCTGTTCTTCCTGTTTCGTCAGCCTGTATGTACCCATCTTCGTCTGTCACCGCAAGCTCTCTCAGAATCTCCGTGCGTGGTATCTGCCCGATTTCTACAAAAATACCGTCCACCGGAAGCCGTCTGTTGTCCTGAGTCCATATGGCCTCTGCCTTGTGGGTTCCCTCTATTTTGCTGACTACGGTATTTCTGAGAATTTCGATGTTTTCTTCTGCTTCTGCCCGAAGGACGGAGGACTTAGCAGCCCGGAAGTCTTCTCTTCGGTGAAGGAGCAGCACCTTTTTACAGATTCCTGCCAGATACAGGGCTGCGTCTACAGCACTGTCTCCGCCGCCAATGACTGCTGCCACCCGGTCTTTATAAAAAGCTCCGTCACACAATACACAGACGTGAACCCCTTTTCCGAAAAACTGCTGTTCTCCCGGTATGCGCAGCTGCCTGTGTACCGTACCGGCTGCATAGATAATAGCTCTGGATTCCAGAACTCTTCCATCCTCCAGGCGGCATTTCCACTTGCCTTCGTCACTCCAAAGCTTTCCGGCTTCTCCTTCTGTAAAAGAAACTCCACAGCTTTTGGCATGTTGCCGAAACTGCTCTCCCAGTTCGTATCCCACAATTCCCGGAAGTCCCGGGTAATTGTCCACTCGGCCACTGTCTGCAATCTGTCCGGTTCCTCTGTATTCCTTCTCCACTATCTGCACGGTCAGGTTGGCTCTTCTGGCATAAATTCCTGCTGTCAGTCCTGCCGGACCGCTGCCGATAATAAGCAAATCCGGTATTTTTTCTCCCATCTGCTGTCCACCTTTCTGTTCGGTTCTCTGAAAAAAACTTTTTCTGCTGTCTGCTTCTCATTATCCTAGTTTTCATACTATTTAGCTAGGAAATATGATATTTGAAAGGATATCACAGGAAAACTAATCCGTCAAATAAAAAATATGCATTATGAGTAATAGTTTGTATTTATAAGCAAAAAAGACAGTTCTCACCTCTGTCCTGAGGTTTGGAACTGTCCTTTTTTGTAGGATTCCTTTTTCTTGTATGTATTCTGTATTATTCTATATTCAAATATTTCTTAATGGCTTCTATATACGTTTCCCCCATTTCACTGAGCACCATGTTTTTTCTCGTAATATAGCCGATTTCCATAACACTGTCCTGGTTTTCTTCGTCCCCTTCAAAGGGAATCGCCACATAATCACCTCCGTTTAATTCCTCGCAGATAATCCCGGAGCAGAGAGTGTAGCCGTTGAGCCCCACCATAAGATTCAGCATGGTGGCCCGGTCATTGGCTTTGATAATTTGGGCATATTCATTGGTGGAAAGAATTTCTTCCGCAAAATAGAAGGAGCTGTTCTCTCCCTGTTCAAACGACAGACAAGGGTAGCCGCTGAGCTGCTCAAATCTTATGGAGGTTTCCTTTGCCAGAGGGTGCTGTTTCCACAGGTATACATAAGCCCCGCAGGAAATCAGATGATGAAATTCCAGGCTTGCGGTTTTCATCATTTTTTCCATAGCCTTCCGGTTAAAGTCAGAAAGATACAGGACACCGATTTCACTTCGCAAGGTGCTGACATCACTGAGCACCTTTCTGGTCTCGGTTTCCCGGATAGCAAACTCGTATTTGGACATATCAAATTCTTTCGCCATATCCACAAAGGCTTTCACCGCAAAGGAATAATGCTGGGTAGAAACCCCGAATTTCTTTCGGTAGCTTCCGTTTTTGCTGTATTTCTGTACCACAGCTTCATATTGGTCATAAATTTCTTTCGCGTGAAGCAGAAATTCCGCACCGTCATTAGTCAGCGCTACACCTTTGCCGCCCCGATAGAGAAGTATCAGTCCCAGCTCCTTTTCCAGTTCCTTCATGGCATTGGTCAGCGAAGGCTGTGAAACGTATAAAAGTTCTGCCGCTTTGTTCAATGATTTTGTTTCCGCTATGGTAATCAGATAATGCAACTGTGTCAGTGTCATGTTCTGCACTCCTTTAAAAATAATTCATGAATTCTGTTATCTGTATCCAGTTCGGGATAAAAGGCCGCACCACCAGCAGCCCGTATCTCAGCCGGAATCCTCTCCAGAGCCCTAACGGCGCAGGCGCCCACTTCTTCTGCAGTCTTTGCTTTTTCTCCTGCATTCTATACTTTCAGGTATCCAAAAGCTTCTCCTACTTTTCCCCCGTCCAAAAGACAGGCTTTCATTTTTCTCTGCAAAGAAGTATCTTCCGGCAGTTCCTCCAGGGAATTTCCCCTTTTCTGGAAAACCCATTCCAGCACTGCGTCTGATTCCCAATCCACTTTATCCACTTCAAAAAGGGCCTGAAATTTTAAAATTCGGGAATTCGGAGGCAGCAAATCCTTTAAAGCAGGACTTAAAAGCCAGGATTCACAGGTATAAGGCACCTGTCTGTAATTTGGATAGTACGTTTCAAAAAATTCCCAGGCCTGGTGTAAAGATTCCTGTACTTTCTCACTGCTGATGTCCGCATCAGAGGGAATATGTACCGCAATGGTCTTTTTTTCCTTCTGTGTGCACATCTCATATTCCAGCTCTCCCAGGCGGAACAACTGCAGGGAAAGCTGTCTGCCTGTCCAGAAATCCCGGTCAAATCCATAACAGCCATAGCTGACCTGATGTTCCTGAATAAAGCGCCAAAAGCACTTCATAGTTTCTGCAAAAATTTCTTCTGAAATACCCAGATTTTCATATTTTTCATAAGTATATCCACAGGCTGTCAGCATACAGAGCAGCATGTTCATACCTTTCTTATCTGTCTGCAATAGTTTCTTCAAAACTTTTCTTGCTTCCTCCCAGCAAAAGGGGTCTGTGAGATTTTTCAATATCTGCTGCAGGTCCCCGTCCTTTGGCAGGTTTCTCATTGTCTGATTTGCTGTTTCTTCTAATTCCTGTAGAACTTCCCCGGAAAAGCCTGTAAGTTCTGCGATTTCTCTCCATGTTTTCATGTTGTTTATCCCCCGTTTCTTTACATTTTGACAGGCTGCAGCAGAAAAATCTTGACTTCTTTCCCATCAAAATTCCGGTTAAAATAAGTTAGTTTTTTTATTGTCATGGATTTTCTTGTACATTTTGTTTCAATCACAGCCTGTAGAGAAGGAATCCACATATCACTTCTGACTGTCCATTGTGATAACCGTAAGCCGTATCAAAATAATTCACGCCTTTTTCTATGGCGCGGGCAATCATTCCCGCAGTTTTTTCCTCATCAATGGCTGCGTCCGGCTGAACTCCCAGTGTAGGCAGGCGCATAGCGCCAAAACCCAGGGAAGAAAGTTTTAAGTCCTGAAATTCTTTATATATCATCTCTTTTGTCCTCCTGTCTGCTCTTCTTAGGACAGCATACTCCTTGAAGTTCACTCTAGGTCAAGCAGTTTTTTCAGAAAAACAAAATTTTATTTTTCCAACAAGTTTATCAGTCTGCTGGTACCCAGACGGTCTGCGCCAAGTGCCAGAAATTTCTCCGCGTCTTCCACAGAAGCAATCCCTCCAGCCGCTTTTACCTTCACCTGCTCTCCCACATACTTACGCAGCAGCTTCACATCTGCAAAAGTGGCGCCTCCCGTGGAAAATCCGGTAGAAGTCTTAATGTATTCTGCACCAGACTGAGTGACCACACGGCACATTTCCAGTTTTTCCTCTTCTGTGAGCAGACAGGTTTCTATAATCACCTTTAAAACTTTCCCGCCGCAGGCCTGCTTCACAGCCTGTATTTCCTCCAGCACTCGGGCATAATCCCGTTCTTTTACCATACCCAGATTGATAACCATATCAATTTCATCTGCACCGTTCTCCACGGCATCTCTGGTTTCCAAAACCTTCACAGCCATTGTGGTATTTCCATTTGGAAATCCAATAACCGTGCAGATGTTTACTTTGCCCTGCACATACTCCTTTGCCCTTTTTACATAGCAGGGAGGAATACACACCGACGCGGTCTGACATTTCATTCCTTCTTCACAAATCCTGCGAATTTCTTCCCAGGTGGCTGTCTGTTTTAACAATGTATGGTCCAGTCTGCTTAAAATTTCTCTTTTCTCCATGTAAGCTTCTCCTTTTGTCATTCTACAGAAGTTCTTTTAACAGGGAAGTGCCAATGGTTCCTTCCGGCATAGCCACACCGAAATTGTCTGCAATGGTAGCGCCAATTACAGCAAAGGTATCACTGACACCCAGATTTTTCCCCTCCTTCATAGAGGGAGAATAGGCCAGAAACGGCACCTGTTCTCTGGTGTGGTCTGTTCCTGTATACGTCGGGTCATTGCCGTGATCCGCAGTAAGAATCAGCAAATCATCTTTCCGCAGAACAGAAAGGAGCACACCCAGCTTTTCATCAAAACGCTCCAGTTCCTCTGCATATCCCTGGACATTTCTTCTGTGTCCCCACAGAGCATCAAAATCCACCAGATTGGTAAAACACAGCCCTGTGAAATCTCTTTTTGCAATGTCTATGGTCTGTTCCATGCCGTATACCGAACTTTTGGATTTGTTGGACTCCGTCAGTCCCTGTCCGTCAAAAATATCGTAAATCTTTCCCACGGAAATCACAGAAAGTCCGGCTTCTTTTAAGCTGTCCAGAGCCGTTTTGCCATAGGGTTTTAAGGCATAATCATGGCGGTTTGCCGTCCGCTTAAACTCCCCTTTTTTCTTTCCGGTATAAGGTCTTGCAATGACGCGTCCCACCTTCCACTCATCCCGCATGGTGAGTTCTCTGGCTATTTCGCAGTAATGGTACAAGGTTTCCAGTCCCATGGTTTCTTCATTGCCGCAAATCTGCAGTACCGAATCCGCAGAGGTATACACAATCAGTTTCCCTTCCCGGATTTCCTGCTCTGCCAGTTCTTCTAAGATTTCTGTTCCGCTGGCGCTTTTGTTTCCAATAATGGTTCTGCCTGTGCGCTGTTCCAGTTCCCGGATGAGTTCCGGCGGAAAGCCGTTTTCGGTAAAAGTTTTAAAAGGCTTTGTCACATGCAGCCCCATCATTTCCCAGTGTCCCGTCATGGTATCCTTGCCGCAGCTTCTCTCCTGCAGTTTCATATAGCAGGCCATTGGCTGTTCCGCTTCCGGAATATTCTTCAATTTGTGGAGATTGGCAATGCCCAGTTTCTGCAGATTGGGAATCCGAAAACGCTCCCTCTGCTCTGCAATATGCCCTAAAGTATCTACCCCAATGTCTCCATATTTTTCAGAATCCGGCATAGCCCCGATTCCCAGGGAATCCAGTACAATAGTAAAAATTCTCCGATACTTCATGTGCACCCTTCCTTTCTGTATGGTTCCAAGTTTATGCGTAATTTCTCTCCCTTTCCTCTTCCGGCATTTCCAGATTTTTTCCCGAAAATCCCAGGGGAAGCAACTCCTCTAAAGTATATTCTTCCCATGTTTTGTCGCCTTTTCCCAAAAGAATCCGAAACTCTTTTGGCTCGCAAAATTCCATAAACACCTGCCTGCATACACCGCAGGGCGCTGTCAAGTCTGTTGGTTCTCCCCCTTCCATACCGCCCACAATGGCAATGGCAGCAAACGCTCTGACTCCCTCAGAAACTGCCTTAAAAACTGCAGTCCGTTCCGCACAGTTGGTAGGACTGTAGGCAGCATTTTCAATATTGCAGCCGGTAAAAATCTGTCCCTCCTTTGTCAGTAGCGCCGCCCCTACCTGAAAATGAGAATAAGGGGCATACGCAAAGGTTCTGGCCTCCAAAGCCCGATTCACTAAAGTTCTTTTTTCCTGTTCTGTCATACACTTTCCCTGTCTTTCTGAATCAGCAGACGAATTCCCTCTACTGCTACGCGAATTGCCGTTTCCGTGTCATGTACAATGGGGTTCTCAAGCCCCTGCTTTTCTCTCTCCTGGTTTCCTATCACCAGCAGGTCTGTTCCCACTCGCACTTTCAGATAATTTCCCACAATAAACAGTGCAGCGGATTCCATTTCTGAGGCTTTACAGCCCATGCGCAGCCAGGCTTCCCACTTGTTCATCAATTCATAACCCACAGGCTTTGTCTCCGGTTCGTGCTGTCCGTAAAACGCATCTTTGCACTCCACCACACCTGTGTGGTAAGTACAGCCGCAGCGTCCGGCCGCCTCCACCAGTGCGTTTGTTACCTGCAGATTAGGTACTGCCGGATATTCAATGGGCGCATATTCCTTGCTGGTTCCCTCCATACGGATAGCGCCTGTGGCAATCACAAGGTCGCCGCCCTTTACTTCTGTATCCATACCGCCGCAGGTTCCCACACGGACAAAGGTGTCCGCGCCGCATTGCACCAGTTCCTCCAGAGCAATAGACGCCGAAGGCCCGCCGATTCCCGTGGAAGTCACACTGACTTTTTCTCCGTCCAGATATCCGGTATACGTCTTGTATTCCCGGCTGTCTGCAATGAGTACAGGATTGTCCAGATATTTTGCGATTTTCTCACATCGCTTGGGGTCACCGGGCAAAATTACATACCGTCCTACGTCCCCTCTGCGAATCTGTAAATGATACTGAAGTCCTGCTTCCCCTGAATAATTTTGCATAATACCGTCTCCTCTCATAAAAAATTCTGCCTTATATATAGAAGATTATACCATTTCTTTTATCTAAGGTCATGTGTTTTATAGGGAAAAGTTACATGGGCGTCCCCACCTCAATCAAATTACCGTCCAAATCATAAAAGCGAACCACTTTCTGTCCCCAGCTATGGGTCATAAGACGGTTAACATATTCAATAGAAGGATAGCGTTCTTCCAGTTTTTCCACAAACGCCTCTATATCCCGCTCTTCAAAATAAAGTTCACAAGAATTGCTCTTTTGCACAATTTCTTTTCCCACAAAGTCTCTCCAGATTTTTTCGTCCTGAAGCACCAGACCTTCTGTTAAAATCATATTTCCCTCATGATCTAATATCGTATCCAGTCCAAATAAATCATGGTAAAACTCCCTGGATTTTTCAATATCTTTCACAACCACCAACACATTTTTCAATTTCATCAGACGTCATCTCCTACTCATACAAAAACAGCAGTTTTTCCTCTTTCAAATATAGCCTTTCCGGTATCTTTCCCGCATTCTCCCACAAATATTTAGAAACCTTCCAGTCAAGCCTCTGTTTTCCTTTTGGACTTGCCAGAAAGGATATATTATACTCAAACATATCCTCCGTCACAATAGGCTTCAGCAAAGGAAAGCACAGACAGTTTTCCTCTTCTTTTATCAGAAATTCATGGGCGCGGACCCCCACGGCTTTTACCCCTTCCGTGCTGCGGGTTTTAAGCTGAAAGGCTGTGCCCCAGTCCGGTACCACAATCTCATTTTCTTCTTTTGTCTGCGCATCAGCGATATTCTTGCACCCGGTAAGGCGTGCTGTCACCTTTGTCCGGGGATTTTGAAACAGCGCTTTCGTTTCTCCCTGCCCCACGATCCGGCCATGGTCCATGACCAGCATTTCCTCACTCATGCGATAAATCTCATCTCTGCTGTGAGAAACCAGAATCACAGTTCCAGAATACTCCTTCAAAAATTCCATCATCTCTCTTTGAAGCTGATCCCTCAGATATACGTCCAGCGCAGAAAAAGGCTCATCCAGAAGAATTACCTCCGGCTCGCATATCATCATTCTTGCCAGTGCGGCTCTCTGCTGCTGTCCTCCTGAAAGTTCTTGGGGAAGACGTTTTTCCAGTCCTTTTAAATGAAATTTTTCTATGAACTGTGCTGCCTTCTCCCTCTTTTCCCTCCGGCTTCCCGAAAGTCCTGCCATTATGTTTTCTTCCACCGTCATGGCAGGAAAAAGGGCATAATTCTGAAACAGATATCCTACCTTCCTTTTCTGGGGCTTCTGGCAGATTTTTTGTTCTGTATCCAGTAACGCTCTGCCGCAAACGACAATTTTCCCCTCATCTACGCTTTCCACTCCTGCCAGACTTCGCAGCAGCAGACTTTTTCCGCTTCCCGATGCCCCCAGAATACCAATACGGCGGCAGTCGCTGGAAAACTCTACAGCAAGCTGAAATCTTTCCAGCTTTTTCTTTATCTTCACTTCCATAAACCTACACCTCTCTGCCTCATCGGAAGTCTGCCGCTTTCGGTAAACTTTTACCAGCGTTTTCTCCGATTTCCTTTTCTGCCTGTCACCAGATTCATAACCAGCAGGATTCCAAACGCTGCCACAAGCACAATACCCACCCAGAAGCCTGCAGTGGCATAATCTCCGTCCTGAATTACCATGGCGATTTTCTGGGATATGGTTCCCGTCTTTCCCGGAATATTTCCCGCCAGCATAGAAGTGGCGCCATATTCTCCCAGAGCCCTGGCAAAGGTCAGCACGGTTCCGGCAGCCACACCCGGTCCGGCGGTGGGAAGCACCACCTTCCAAAAAATTTTTGTCTCAGACATGCCCAAAGTGCGGGCCGCATAAATCAGATTAGGGTCTATCTGTTCAAAAGCCCCCCTGGCATTGCGGTACATCAAGGGAAAGGCAATCACCACTGCCGCCAGAACACAACCGGCCCAAGACTGTATGATTTTAATATGAAAGGAATCATACAAAAAAGCCCCCACGGGCCTTCTGGTGCTAAAGGTCAGCAGAAGAAAAAAGCCTGCTGCCGTAGGGGGCAGCACCATGGGCAGCGTGAGAATACCGTCCAGCACAGCCCTTGTTTTCCCTCCGGCTTTCATAGCCTTTGCCGCCGCAAAAATTCCCAGAAAGAAAGAGAAAAATGTGGCAGCAATTCCTGTTTTTAAGGAAATCCAAAGGGGACTCCAGTCCAGATTTTCCAGTATCTGCGTCAACGCTTCCATGTTCTCTCCTTTACTCTACATTCGTATCAAAATAATAGTTTTCAAAAACTTCTTTTGCTTCATCGGAAAGCACGTAGTTCAGAAAATCCTGGGCCGCTTCTTCCTGCGCCTTATCTGCTTCCTGGTTCTTTACCCGGCAGATAGGATAAATTACATCTCCGGTCAAATCGTATCCCACAGTTTCCAGAATTTTCACCTTATCCTCATATCCGTAGGTATCGGAATAATAAGTCGTTCCCACCTCACAGGCACCTTCTGTCACGGCAGTAAGCACCTTGCTTACGTTATCCTGCTCACTGATTTCCACACCGCCTAAGGCTTCAGACACTTCCTGCGTCGTAATTTTGGACACATCCTCTGCCTGCGGCAAAATCCCCATATTCACCAGAGCCTGGCGGGTATACTTGCCTACCGGCACACTGCCTCCTGCAAGAGCAATACTTTTGGATTCCTGCAAATTGTTAAGTCCGGTTACTTTTGTTTCACTATCTTTTAAGGTCAGAAGTACTACCTGATTATTTACCACATTGCGGCGGGTTCCCTCCACAATCAGTCCGTCCTGTTCCAACTGATCCATTTGCTTCTGGGCTGCGGAAAAGAAAATATCGCAGGCATATCCCTCTTCAATCTGGGTCAGCAGTGTACCGGAGCTGTCTGCATTGTATACAATTTTCACCTCTGGGTGCTCCTCATGATATTTCTCTGCCAGTTGGGTCATCACGGTATTTAAACTCGCCGCAATAAACACCTGAATTTCTTCAGGTTCTGTATTCGTTTCTTCAACCGTCTGCTTTTTCTCTGTCCCGCCTTCTGATTCTTTTTCCGTTCCGCCGCAGGCGCCTAATCCTGCTGTCATACACAATACCAAAGCTGCTGCTAAAAATCCCTTCTTCATTCTGCTTCTCCTATTCTCTTTTGCTCTGTTTTCTTCTAATTTCTTCCACATTCTCCTTCGGTTCCCCGCAGGATTCCCAGACCGTGTTCCAAGTCCGGCAGAACAAACTCCAGAGATTCCTTTACCGCCTTAGGACTTCCCGGAAGATTTACAATCAGAGTACCCTTTCGGATTCCGGATTCTGCCCGGCTTAACATAGCGCGCTTTGTAATAGTCATGGAATATCCCCGGATAGCCTCCGCAATACCTCTCGCCATGCGGTCACACACGGCAATGGTTGCTTCCGGGGTCACATCTCTTTTCGAAAATCCCGTGCCGCCTGTGGTAAGAATCAGGCTTATCTGCCTCTGGTCAGCCAGACGTATCAGCTGCTGTTCCAACGTTTTCTGTTCATCCGGTAAGAGCAGCGTTTCTTCCACCTGGTATCCGGCTTCTTCCAGCATTTTTACAATTAACGGACCGCTTTTGTCCTCCCGTTCTCCCTTGGCCCCTTTATCGCTGAGGGTAATAACTGCCGCTGTATAGGGCCGGTTTGCGTCAGGCAGTATCAAGTGGATTTCGTCTCCTCTTTTGATACTTCCCCCCTGCAAAACTCTGGCAAATACCCCTTCCCTCGGCATAATACATTCACCCATGCGTTGATAAATCTGACAGTGGTTATGACATTCCTTTCCAATCTGGGTCATTTCCAGCACCACATCTCCTATACGGAAACGACTGCCCACGGGCAGAGCAGCAAAGTCAAAACCCTCTACCACCAGATTTTCTCCAAAGGCACCGAAATCCACTTCTGCCCCTCTTGCCTGAAAATCCTGAATTTTCTCTACAGAGAGCATGCTCACCTGACGGTGCCATCGGCCTCCGTGAGCATCCCCCAGAATCCCCCATTGGGGAGTCAGTTCTGCTTCTGCTACTTCCGTTTTTGCAGTTCCTCTCTGTTTACTGATACAGATTGCTCTGATATTTCCCATTTCTATCCTCCTATTTTCCACATATCCCGCTGCTCTGTTATCTGTTCCGTATGTGCAAAACAATGCTTCTGCGGTTTCTTTTCAATAGCACTTCTAAGCAATTCTCTGATTTCCTCACGATTTCCTGCTCTTACTGCCTCTTTCAGAGAAAAATTATCCTCATAGCAAAGGCAGGGCTTTACCTTTCCCTCTGCCGTCATGCGCAAGCGGTTACAGCCTGCACAGAAATTATCATGCATGGCACTGATAAAGCCCACACTTCCCTGAAAATCAGGAAAACGGTAATACACAGCCGGGCCGTTTCCGTGAGAACGGCAGTCCGGTTCTGCCTTTCCGAAATATGCCTGCATATGTTCTAATAATAAAATATTGGAAACTCCCTCTGTTTCTTTATCTTTTCCCAAAGGCATTTTTTCGATAAAACGCACATCTATTCTGCGGTTTTTAGCTAACAGCGCCAGTTCTTGCCAATCCTCTCCGTTCTCCCAGGGCAGCAGCACCGTGTTGGTTTTTAAAGGTACCGGGAAGCGGCTCATCATATCCAGTCCTTTAAGAACCTGTGAAAGCTTGTCAAAGCCCGTGATTTTCCTGTATGTTTCCCCATTCAGTGTATCCAGACTCACATTCACTCCGTCAATTCCAGCATGGTAAAGTTCCTCGGCAAAAGCGGCCAGAAGTACACCGTTGGTTGTCAGTGTCACCTTTTCCATTCCGGGAATTTCTTTCAGATTCCGGATAAGTTCCACACAGCCGGGACGCAGAAGGGGTTCTCCTCCGGTAATCTTTATTTTTCGTATACCCATTTGGGCGCCGCAGACGCAGATTTCCAGAATTTCCTCCAGACTTAAAAGTTCTTTCCGGGGCAGAAAGCAGGGGATTTCCGGCATACAGTACCTGCACCTTAAATTGCAGCGGTCTGTAATGGAAATCCGCATATAATCCACTGTTCTTCCGTAGCTGTCCTTCACTTACTGCTCCCCGCTTTCCATCTGTCTCCGGTATATCCCGCTTTTTCCGCCGGTTTTCTTTTCCAGACAGATATTTCCGATTTTCATACTTTTATCCACAGCCTTACACATATCGTAAATGGTAAGCAGCGCGGTGCTCACCCCGGTCAATGCTTCCATCTCCACCCCGGTCTTTCCCACAGTGCGCACGGTACACACCGCTTTTACTGTGTATTCCTGCTCCAAAAGGAAAAACTCCAATTCTACCTTGGAAAGATTCAGCACATGGCAGAGGGGAATCAGTTCTGAGGTTTTCTTTGCCCCCATGATTCCTGCAATTCTGGCTACACCCAGCACGTCTCCTTTTCCCATCCCGCCTTCTGCAAGTTTCAAAAAGCATGCTCTGTTCATGGTAATGGTTCCGGCGGCAATGGCTTCTCTGACCGTTTCCTTTTTCTCGCTGACATCTACCATAACCGCCTCACCCCGGTTGTTAAAATGCGTGAATTCTCCCATTTAAACTCCTTTCCCAAATCCGCAGTTCGGATACGTACACTGGGGACAGGACAGACACAGGCCGCCTTCTCCTGCCCGGATAAAATCTTCCTCTGTGAGTATTTCTCCAGCCAGAAGCCGCGGCAGCACCAAATCGAAAATTGTCCTTTTGGCATACATGACGCAGCCAGGCAGTCCCAGAACGGGAATCTTCTTATCGCCATGCTCATAATAAGCCAGCAGGAACATGGCTCCCGGCAGCATGGGTGCCCCGTAAGTCACAATCCTGGCCCCTGTATTTTTAATAGCCAGAGGTGTCCTGTCGTCAGGGTCCACACTCATGCCTCCGGTGCAGATAACCATTTCCACACCTTTTTCTATCATTTCTTCAATGGCTTTTGTAATCACGGTATGGTCGTCTCCGCTTAATACATGCTCTGTCATCTGCACCTGATATTCTGCCAGTTTTTCCTCAATAACAGGTGTAAAGGTATCGGAAATTCTGTTTTTCAGCACCTCGTTTCCCGTAGTAATCACTCCTGCGGTTTTGTACCGATAAGGCAGAATCTGAAAAATCGGTTCTTCCCCTGAGGCCTGCCTGGCTACCTCCATTTTTTCTTTTTCTATCACCAGTGGGATGATTCTGGTACCTGCAATTTTATCTCCTTTTTTTACCGGGAAATTTCCATGGCGGCTGGCAATCATCATCTGGCCCAGCCCATTGATTTTATGCAGTGTTTCTCTTTGTATTTTCAGAACGCCGTCCATGTCGGCAATGAGTTCAATTTTGCCTTCTTTAACCTCACTTCCGTGCATATGCTCTCCCTTGCAAATGCGGTACAGGATTTCTGCCGCTTCGTTCTCGTGCAGCATATTTTCATTGTTTTCCCATATATAAATATGCTCTTTTCCCACACTTAAAAGAACGGGAATGTCCTCCTTTTGAATCACATGGCCTTTGCGAAAAACAGCGTCTTTGGTAACGCCTTTGATAATCTGTGTAATATCATGGCATAAAATCTGTCCTACTGCGTCTTCTGTGCGCATTAATTTCATAATAATATGCTCTCCCTTCTATCTGAACAAAAATAGTTTATTTTCTCTATCTTTTTATTTTAATGCATCTTGCCCGTTCTGTCTATCTCCCTTCCCATTTTCTGTTGACAAACCCTTGACCCCATTCTATAATGATTTATAACTTTTACGCTGTAATATTGTAAAATACAGGGAGGGATTGCATTATGAAACAAATTTCAGGAAACCGGCTATTGGTAAAAGCCCTGAAAGAAGAAGGGGTGGACGTTATATTCGGCTATCCCGGGGCGTGTACCATTGACATCAGCGACGAGCTTTACAAACAGAACAATCTGGACGTCATACTTCCCCGGCATGAGCAGGCTCTGGTTCACGAAGCAGACGCCTATGCCAGAACCACAGGAAAGGTTGGGGTCTGTCTGGTGACCAGCGGTCCCGGCGCTACCAATCTGGTGACAGGTCTTGCCACAGCCAATTATGACAGCGTACCTCTCGTATGCTTTACCGGACAGGTGGCACGTCATCTCATTGGAAACGACGCTTTTCAGGAGGTGGATATTGTGGGCATTACCCGCAGCATAACCAAATACGGCGTCACCGTACGCAGGCGGGAAGACCTGGGACGAATTATCAAAGAAGCCTTCTATATTGCACGCACGGGAAGACCCGGCCCTGTGCTCATTGACTTGCCAAAAGACGTGATGGCAGAGCTTGGCAGCCCGGAATATCCCAAAACCGTCAACATTCGGGGATACAAACCCAATTCCAGTATCCATATGGGGCAGCTGAAAAAAGCGCTGAAGCTTCTGCAGAAAGCCAAAAAACCTCTGTTTCTGGCAGGGGGCGGTGTCAACATTGCAGGAGCCGGAGAAATTTTCACCCAAGTGGCTGAGAAAACCCAGGTTCCTGTGGTAACGACCATTATGGGCAGAGGCGCAATTTCCACCAACCATCCGCTGTTTATTGGAAATCTGGGTATGCATGGGGCTTATGCGGCCAATATGGCTGTGAATAACTGTGATTTGCTGTTTTCCATGGGCACCCGATTTAACGACCGTATCACCGGAAAGCTTCATGAATTTGCCCCTCATGCGCAGATTGTTCACATTGATATTGATACCGCTTCTATTTCCAGAAATATCCACGTGGATATTCCCATTGTGGCTGACGCCAAAGAAGCCCTTACCAAAATGGACGCTTATGTGGAGCCCTGCAGCACAGGGAAATGGCTAAAGGAGATTCACGCATGGCAGGAAGAACACCCACTTACCATGAAGAAACGGGCGCTGATGGGACCTCTGGATATTCTTCAGGAAATCAACCGTCAGTTTGACAAAGCCATTCTGGTAACAGACGTGGGCCAGCACCAGATGCTGGTTACCCAGTACGCAGAGATTACAGAAAAGAAAAAACTGATTATGTCCGGAGGCCTTGGCACTATGGGCTATGGACTTCCCGGCGCCATTGGCGCAAAAATCGGCAATCCCGACATTCCTGTCATTGCTGTTTCCGGTGACGGCGGCATGCAGATGAATATTCAGGAGCTGGCTACTGCAGTGCTGGAAGAGCTTCCTGTTATTCTCTGTATTTTCAATAACGAATATTTGGGCATGGTACGCCAGTGGCAGAAGCTGTTCTACGGCAAACGGTATTCTATGACAAACCTGCGGGCTGGCGCTCTCTCCCGCCGCACAGATGGAGAAGAACTGCCGCCTTATACCCCGGATTTTGTCAAGCTGGCCCAAAGCTATGGGGCAGACGGTATCCGTGTTACAAAAAAAGAAGAAATTGCCCCTGCTTTTGAGCGGGCCAAGACACACACCAAGACGCCTACAGTGATTGAATTTATCCTCGACCCGGAGGAAATGGTTTACCCGATGATTAAACCCGGCGGCACTCTGGCCGATATGATTATGGATTGTTAGGAGGCAGGACTATGGAAAAAGGAATGAAAAAAAGATGGATTTCCCTCTATGTAGAAAATCAGATAGGTGTACTTTCAAAAATTTCCGGACTGTTCTCCGGAAAATGCTACAATCTGGACAGTCTTACTGTAGGAACCACGGAAGACCCCACCGTTTCCCGTATGACCATTGCAACGGTCAGTGATGACGAAACTTTTGAGCAGATAAAAAAGCAGTTAAACCGCATGGTGGAGGTTATCAAAGTCATTGATTTTACAGATATTTTTATTCGCATGAAGGAAATTCTCTATGTGAAAGTCAGAGACTGCTCTCTGGAGGAAAAAATTGAGTTGTTTCAGATTGCGGAAACCTTTAAAGGACGTGTCATTGATTGCGGAAAAGACAGTCTGCTTCTGGAATTTGTCCAGACCGCTGCCAAAAATGATGCTGTTGTCAATCTGTTCAAAGAAGAATTTAAAAATATTGAAGTAGTACGGGGCGGAAGCGTGGGAATTGAATCCATCAGCATGATGGAACACTGATTCTCCTCCCTATTCCAAAAAGCCCGCGAAGCTGCAGTCTTTCCTGTTTCTTCGCGGGCTTTTCTTTTTTATATACTTCTTAGTATCTTCCGTAAAATCTGCCTGTCCATGTAGCGTCAATAGCTGCAAATACTTTACCGTTTTTCTCAATGTATCTTCCCAGGCGCTGTCCGAATGTTAATTTTTTTGTATCTATATTGTTCTGATTTGTTTTTTTCATAATAATTTCTCCTCTTTTTGAAATAAGTGTTTTCCTTGTTTACAACCATATGTTATCATAGAATATAGAATTATTTTAGATAATATATTGACTGTTTTTTGGTCAATATTGACATTAAGGAGGTTTTTTATGAAAGCTGCGTTTTACAGACATCTGGATGACCTGGAGGGAAAAAATATCTCCATCCGCTATCAGACAAACCGTGGTTCTTATTTCCCTGCCCACTGGCACCCTGCCATTGAACTGCTCTACATCCTAAACGGTACTGCGGAAATCACCATCAGCGGCAAAAAATACACTCTGGTAGCAGGGGAATTTATTGTCACAGACTCCAACCAGATACATGAATCCCGCTGTGCTCTTGCTTATACCGAAATCTGTGTGCACATTTCCAGAGCATTTCTGGAATCCTATATGGAGCAAGGAATCATTCCCCACCTGGTGTGCAGCAGAGAAACCCTTACCCACAAAGACCTTCCCTGCTTTTTGGAAATCTGCGGCCTTTTCAAGCAGCTGGTTCCCCTCTACATCACCCAGCCCCCTGCCATGAACCTGGCCTGTGAAGCCATTGTCATGCAGATTCTGTTTAAACTGGTAAACAATTTCTCTGTTTCCATTCCCGCAGAAGCCGTCCCTGCCTCCGGAAATCAGGAACGGCTGAAAGAGATTTTGCTATATGTGGAAGAGAACTACAGACACAACATTTCTCTGGAGGAAATTTCTGCTCATTTTGGTCTCAACCGGGAATATTTCTGCCGTTTTTTCAAAAAGAATGTAGGGCTTAACTTTTCCAGGCATGTAAACCTGGTTCGTCTTTCTCACATTCATTTTGAATTGCTTACCACCAATGACCCCATTATGGAAATCATTGACCGGAACGGATTTACCAACTATAAGCTGTTTCACAAGCTCTTTCGTGAGATTTACGGCTGTACTCCCCGCGATTTGCGGACATCGAAATCAGTGGGAGCAGAAAATTAAAGGTGCACAGTAACTTTTGAGTCTAAAAACAGCCTCTTTCTCGCTGTCCTCACGGACAACAGACAAATCCCGCTAAACAGCACCAGAACAATGCCTGCACTCCACAGATTCACCAGCAGCAGTTCTTCCTTCATCACATTTCCCAGCGCATGTATGGAAAACCAGGAGGTGACCACCATGAGCACAAAGGGACAATAGTAGGTAAAACAGATTTCATTGCGTACAGATTTTCTCAGTACGCTTCTTTGGATTCCCATTTTTTCCAGTATCTGGTACCGCTCTTTGTCCTCATAAACTTCGTTGCCCGTCTTTAAGAAAATAATGCTTCCTGCTGCCAACACCAGCGTCACAAACATAAACTGACACAAAGAATACATAATCCGAATCCAACCGTCCTGCTTGGACTGTGCCTGGGAATAGTTTACACCGGTTGTATACTGGCCGTTTTCATCCCGTGTGGCTAAAGACTGGATATAAGCCTTTGACGCTTCTATGTTTTCGGGGTTTTTCAGTCTGTAATTATACAAATAGCTTTTCACTCCAAGCCCCTCCAGCTCTTCAAAAGTCTTATCACTGACTACACAGATGTCTGCCGAACTTTGCAGAACTCCCAGATACGGTGTCTTGTCCTTGGCAAGAACATCATACGTTTTCTCTCCTATCTGCTGTTTTTCATCTCCGTCCGAACTGCCCAAAAGGCTCATAAGAATTTCGTGGTCCAGGTCAATCACCTGGCTGTCCTTCAGTTCTTTGTATGGAAACGGAAGCCCTGCCGCTTTGGCAGCGGCCTTTACCTGGGAATAAGATACCACACCGTACATAATTTGATTGTATTTTGCATGCATGGTTTCGGAATCCAGAATTACCAATTCATAAGTATTCCAGTATTCCAGTTCATTTTCCTTTTCAATACCTCTGGCAATTTCTTCTCCGTCTTTTGGCTGTGCACTTACCACCTGGCAGGTATAAACCCGGTCATAGGCACGAATTTTCTCATACCGCTGCTTCATAGCAATAGAAAAAGCCAGCACAGTTACAGAACATATCATCAGCACGGTCACCATGGCATACGTTCTGTAATTTTTTTTCATGCGGAAAGCCAGACTGTTCACCCAAAGATTCCTCTCTTTTTTATACAGATACTTTTTATTGCCTGTCAGCTTTCTCAAAAGTGCAGGAATGAGACCGGAAAATAGTAAATAAACGCCTGCAATTACCAGAATTACCGCTGCCAGAGCGTTAGTCAGAGCCTGCATGCCATTGGTATCCCAGGCCAGATAATAGCCCACGCCCAGAAATCCCAGGCCTGCCAGAATCCGCAGAAAAGTCAGAATTCCCTTTTCCGAACGCATTTCCTTCTGCTTTGCACCGGAAAGCAGATTCAGCACACTGCTGGTTGCCAGCGTGTGATAACTCTTTAACGTCATCATTCCATATACACCGCCAAACATAGCTGCTGTAACCAGTACCGGCGAAAGACTGAAAGAAAATTTTACATTCACACTGATATCCGACAGCTTCAAAAGCAGCATCTGAAACAGCTTGGAAAACAGCACTCCGGTTACAATTCCCGAAACCAATGAAACCAGACCGATAAATACAGCTTCCAGCACATACATTTTTCCTATACGCCGATTATCCAGTCCCATAAAAATGTAAATACCGATTTCTTTTTTTCTCTGATTTAAAAACACATTGGACGCATACCAGATGAAGAAGAATAAAAACACGGCAAACACAACGGACGCGGCCTTTACAATCATATCAATATAATCCTTTTTATAATCCATGAGTACGTCCATGGAATCCGAATACAGCACATTTTGAAAATTAAAAAAGATAAACACAGAAAATGCCAGAGAAACAATGAGCATGCCATAATTTCTTACACTTCGCTTAAAGTTAGAAAAAGAAAGCTTGAAAAGACTCATTCCTGCTCACCTCCCATGGCAGCCAGCATAGACATGATTTCTTCATAAAACGCCTTTCTGCTTTCCCCGTGGTTTAAGCGGCTGTGAATTTTTCCGTCTTTGTGGAAATACACCTGTCTGGCATAGCTGGCTGTATAGCCGTCATGAGTAACCATTAAAATCGTAGCTTTCTCTTCCTCGTTAGCTGCCTTCAGACAGCACAACAAATCCCGGCTGGATTTAGAATCCAAGGCTCCGGTTGGCTCGTCCGCAAACAGAATCCGGGGTTCCGTAATCAAAGCTCTGGCGCTGGCCGCTCTCTGCTTCTGACCGCCAGACAGCTGATAGGGATATTTCCGCAGATGACTTTCCAATCCAAAGGCGCATGCTCTCTGCTGTACCTTCCGGATAATTTCTCCGCTTTTTGCCCCGTTTAAAGACAAAGGCAGCGCAATATTATCCTGCAAAGTCATATTATCCAGCAGATTATACTCCTGAAAGATAAAACCGATTTTATCTCTTCGGATAAGGGAAAGCTGCTTGTTGGACAATTTTGTAATGTCCTTTCCTTCCAGAAGAATTTCTCCCTTTGTGGGCTTATCCAGTGTGGACAAAAGATTTAAAAGCGTGGTTTTCCCTGCGCCGCTGGGACCCATAATGGCAATGAAATCACCTTCAAAAATATCCATGCTGATGTCCTGCAGCACAGGTGTCTCATATCCCTTTCGTCCATAATTCTTATACAGATTTCTGATTTCCAATATTTTATTCATTTTCTATTACCTCCCTGTCTGTTTTTATCTTAACAGACAGGATTCCAAAAATCCTTTCATTCCGGCAACACTTTTCTTTCCAGGATTTCATTTTTGTTAGAAACACGCTTCTCGTTGCTTAAGACAGCAGCAGATGGTCGGAAGTATCCTGAAAATATAGAGAAAAACAGGTTCCCTCCCCTTCCCTGGATGAAACCTCTATGGAAATGCAGAGCAACTGTGCAATGCTTTTTGCAAAAGCAAGCCCCATTCCGGTAGAATGATAGTCTCCCTTTCTGAGTATTTTTCCTACATACCCTTTTTCAAAAATATAAGGCAAATCTTCTGCAGAAATACCGATTCCCTTATCTTCCACCGTAAAGGTCACACCTTTTTCTTCCCTTTTTGCACGAAAAGAAAGTTTTGGCCCGTCTTTCCTGTATTTCACTGCGTTTCCAATTAACTGGTCCAACAAATAAACCAGCCACCGTCTGTCACTATATACCGAAATTCCCTGCAAATCCAGTTCCAGCTCAAACTGATACTGAATCAGGAAATAAGACTGATTTTTCACAGCCTCCTTTACCACGCTTTCCAGTGTAAGCTTTTCCATACGCACATCATGCTGGGGCTGCTGCAGCTTGCTTCCCGTGAGCACGGTATGAATCAGCCCTTCCAGCCGCATAATGCAGTCCTGCATATCTCTTTTCAGCCCTGCATCCTGATTTCTCTGATTCATAAGTTTTAAGGAGGTCAAAGGCAGCTTGGCCTCATGAGACCAGCGTGCAATATAATCCGAAAGCTCACCCAGACACCTGGTGTATTCTCCTGCCTCTTGTTGATGCTCCTCCTGTATTCTGCAGACATACCCATACAGTTCCTCTCCCAGTATTTTCTTTTCCTCCTCTGCCAAAAATGCCTCCGGATTCTGAAAATATTTTTTCAGCTGCCTCCATTTCTGATAATCCCGTACAAGACCAAACACTCCCCAAAAACAAACCAGCAGATTCAGATACACAATATCCTCTCCCTGCAAAGCAGGAACACACAAGAAAATAAGATAGCCGTTTACAAATCCCCAGAGTCCTGCAACAATCAGAAAGGCCTCTGCTCTGTGGCGAAAATACGCTTTCATTCCAGATAATACCCCTTTCCCTTTCTGGTATGGATACAGGAAATTCCGTCTGCGCTCTCGGCAATTTTCGCCCTGAGCCTGGATACCAGAACTGTCAAGGAAGCATCTGTTACATATTCATCTGTACTCCACAAATGCTGCATCAGTTCTTCCCGTTCCACCACACGCCCCTTGTTTTCTGCCAGAATACCCAGAATCCTGTTCTCCGATTTCGTCATCTCAATCATCCTGCCCTTGTAAAGCAAAACTCCCTGATTCCTGTCATACACCAGATCTTCTCTCAGATATTCCCGGTCTGCCTGGGTATATTCATACGTTCTCCGAAGAAGCGCACGGATTTTCACCAGCAAAAGTTCCGTATCAAAAGGCTTCTCCACATAATCATCTCCCCCGGACACCATAGCCATGACCTTGTCTGCATTCTGATCCCGACTGGACAGAAACAGAATGGGAACTCTGGAAAAGCTACGGATTTTGCTGCACCAGTAAAATCCGTCATAATATGGAAGGTTAATATCCATGAGTACCAGGTCACACCCACTTTTTTGGCACTGCTTATCCACTTCCTGAAATTCTTCCAGATACAGGGCCTCAAAGCCCCATCTCTCACAAAGTCTGCAGATTTCTCCGGCCAGTGTTAAGTCATCTTCTACAATTAAAATCTTCATACGGAAAATCTCCTGTTCTATATTCTGTCTCCTATCTTACACGTTTTTCTCTCTTCTTCCTACCCTTTGGAGCAATCTTGCAAAAATGTTAGAATCCGTTATTCTTTTTCGGGCAGAAGGGGCAGGAAAATTTCTGCCTGAAATCCTCCCTGGGGTGCATGGGAAAGTTCTACCCTTCCCCCGTGTGCCTGGGCAATCTGGCGGACAATCAAAAGCCCCAAACCGTGACTCTGCTCTTTCACCTGGCTGTCACACACCATATAATGAGGCTTTTTCTGAATAGCAGACAAGGCTTCCTCTGTCACACCCACTCCGTCATCCGAGACTGCAAGACAGCACATTTCCTCTGTTTTCTTCACTTCCAGGGTAATGGTACAGCCCTTTGGATTGTGCACCTGGGCATTGTATATCAGGTTGGAAACTGCTCGCTTTAGAAGTTCCTCATCTCCCCAGATAAAAACTGCGGACACCTTCTCTTTTGCAGCCCACTCCACAGGATATTTATCCTCTCCATCCAAATTCAGAAAATCCACAGCAATTTTTCTTAAAAATGCCACAGCGTTGATTTTGCCGGGATGCAGAGGCTGCACCTGATATTCCAGCTTGGATGCCAGGTTTAAATCATTTATCAGATTTTTCATACGCAGGCTTTGAAGCCGTATGACACGGGCTTTTCTTCTGTTTTCCTTAGAAAGCTCCTCATCTTCTTCCAACTGTCCCGCATACCCCATAACCATAGACAGCGGGGTACGGATATCATGAGAAACTCCTGCAATCCAGTTGGATCTGGCGGTTTCCTTCTTCTTTAGCACATGTTCTTGGGAACGAAGCTGTCCTGCCGCCTGGTTAATGGACGCGGCCATCTGGGAAAGCAGTCCGGTTTCCTTTACATAGACCTGATGATTTTCAGGAAGCTGACGAATTCCCTCTATAATAGGCTTAACTGCCTTTAAAACACCGGAGACAGAAACTGCATATACCACAATAATAAACAACAGATTTCCTGCACAAAACAGCAACAGGAATATGGGAAGCTTGGCAATTATCTGGTAATCAAACATAGGAGACATATGTTTCCAATATGCTTTCTTTGGATACCCTATCAGCAGTACATCTGCTCCCTTCCCTACACTGACTGTAGGATAATCTTTTACATATCCCCGTACCGCCGAATCCATTTCCGCGTAAGTGTATGCATTGGGAATCTCTTGCGGAAGGTTTCCACTGCTCCAGACAACCTTTCCGCTGCCATTTTCTATAAGCTGTGCCCAGGCTCCCGCTTCCTCTAAAAGCTGCCGGCCGCTTCGGGAAAGAACATATGTCTCTCCTTCCTGCTGTAATTCTGCAGATATCATTTCTGCCCGGCTCCACGGTCCTTGTTCTCCATTCAAAATGCTTCTCTGGTTTCCCAAAGTGTAAGTCAGCAAAAGCCCCACGTTCAGTACAATTCCAAATACCAGAGAAAGAACCAGTATTCCGAAAAATCTCCGGATAAGTTTCAGCACACTGTTCATATCCTACTCCTTTACTTTCAGCTTATATCCCAGCCCTTTAATGGTAATCAGGGAATCGGGCTTTGAGGGATTTTCCTCTATTTTCTCCCGAATCCGGCGAATATGGGCCATCAGGGAATTTTCATATCCAAAGGGATTATCTCCCCATACGGCTTCACAAAGCATATCAATGGTTACGATTCTTCCCGCATTGCGGGCCAGCACCTGCAAAAGCGCGTATTCCTTTGCAGTAAGGGCGATCCGATGGTCTCCCTTCACTACTTCCGCCCGCTGAAAATCAATGGCACAGGCGGCAAGGGGAATCAAGTCCTCTTTTTCTTTTTCCTTATAACATCTCCGCAGAATACCGGTCATGCGAAGAAGCAATTCTTTTGGAAGAAAGGGTTTGACCAGATAATCATCTGCCCCCAGCCCCAATCCCCGAAACCTGTCCTCATCTTCTCCTCTGGCACTCAGAAACAGCACCGGAATGTCCGAAAACGCCCTGGCTGCTTCCAAAAGTTCAAATCCATCTCCGTCCGGCAGCATAACATCTAAAAGCGCCAGTTCCGGTTTCCATTCCTTCCATGCTGTCATAGCTTCCCTTACTGTCCCGGCCGTTCTTGTATTCAAATATCCTTCATGGGACAAAATCCCCTGTACCATATACAAAATTTCCTGTTCATCATCCACCACCAATATTTTTTTCTTCTTTAGATAATCCAGTTTCATGGCTGTCTCCTTTTCTTTTTTCTTTCTAAATTATAGCACGGCTTTGCTTTTGTGACAGACTGTATGTAAAAATGTAAGGTAATTGTAAGGTTGCGGGAAGGTTCCCGTAAGACAGCAGGTTTATAGTAAAGGTCAGAAACAGGAAAGGAGTTTTCACACTATGAATACTATAATCGAAACACACAATCTCACCAAGCGATACAAAGATTTTACAGCCGTAAACAAAATAAACCTGCACATTCAGAAAGGCAGAATCTATGGCTTTCTGGGACCAAACGGCGCTGGAAAATCCACGACCATGAAAATGTTTCTGGGACTGACCGCCCCTACCAGCGGCAGCTTTTCCATAAACGGAAAAACCTATCCCAAGAACCGGAAGGAAATCTTGCAGGAAACCGGTTCCTTTATTGAATCCCCCGCCTACTATGGAAATCTTACAGGTGAAGAAAATCTGCAGATTATACAGCAAATTTTAAAGCTGCCCAAAAGCAGTGTCAAAGAGGTTCTTGAATTAACCGGACTTTACGAACACCGCAGACGCCCGGTATCCAAATATTCTCTGGGTATGAAACAACGTCTGGGACTTGCGGGAGCACTGATGGGACATCCTCCTGTGCTGATTCTGGATGAGCCCACCAATGGTCTGGACCCGGCGGGGATTCACGAAATCCGCACCCTGATTCGTTCCCTCCCTAAAAAATACGACTGCACTGTTTTGGTATCTTCTCATCTGCTTTCGGAAATAGAGCTCATGGCTGATGACATCGGCATTTTAAACCACGGCAGGCTGCTCTTTGAAGGAACACTGACAGAACTGAAAACCCATGCCCACGAACTTGGCTATCCTTCTGAAAATCTGGAAGAGGTCTTCCTGTCCATGATTGAAGAAGACAATGTGAAAAGAGGTGGACGAATATGATACTGGCTCTGGAAATGAAAAAACTGAAACGCACAGGCTTTCTCCCGGCTATTTTTCTGGGCAGTCTGTTTGCCTGCACCTTTCCGCCGGCAAATACAGCCCTCCGGCCGGAGCTCTTTGTACAGCAGAAGCTGCCTGCCACGGAAATTCTCCTAAATGCCAACGGACAGATGCTTTCCATGGTAAATCTGCTGCTGACAGTGCTGGGCGCCTGTATTCTTTACCACGCAGAATTTTCCGGCAGCGGCATTAAAAAAATGAACACCCTGCCAGTAAACCAGAACCTGCTGTTTTTTCACAAAACCCTGCTGCTCCTTTTGGGGCTGGCCGCCGCTGTCATACTGGAAAGCTGCTGTCTGGGATTTTGCGCCGTACACTGGTTTCCCAGTGAAGAAAAGCTGCTTCTTCATCTGGCGCAGCATACAGGATATACTTTTTTCCTGCTGGTGCCTGCAGCCCTCCTGATGATGCTGATTGCTCTTTCTTTTGAGAATATGTGGGTCACACTGGGTATCGGTGTTATCTGTGTCTTTGTGTCCACCATGATTCCCACAGATACTTCCATCCTCGGCTATTTTCCCTTTGTCCTGCCCTTCCGGCTTCTCTTTGGTGTACAGGACGACGAAGCGCTGATTCTTTCCCTGTGTATCTGTCTGGCAGAAATTTGGGTACTGATGTTCATAGAAATTTTATTGCAAAAACTTCGGAGGAAATTATCATGACTTATATTCAGCTTGTTAAAACAGAACTAACCAAACTGCGCCGTTCCCATATTTTCTGGATTCTTCTGGCGCCTGTTATCCTTTTATGGATACCCTGCTTTTTTAACGCAGATATACACTTTGAAACAGCCGGAATTTCCCCTGAAAACAGCTTTTTCATCCAAAGCTATCTGGGCTTTACCTGGTTTATGTTTCCGGCTTCCTTTGTCATCTGCACCGTACTGCTTACCCAGTCTGAGCGCACCAACAAAGGACTGCAAAAAATGCTGTCTCTTCCGGTAAACCCGCAGCTTTTCTGTCTGGCTAAGTTTACCATCCTGCTGCTTTTGGCTGCTTTTCAACTTCTGCTCATGGCAGCTGTCTATTTTCCCGCAGCCATGATAGTTTCCCATATGCAGGGTTATTCCATGGTGCTGCCAGTATCTCTGATCTTGAAAGAAAGCTGTCTTTTGTACCTTTCCGCCATTCCCATGGCTGCTCTTTACTGGATGCTTGCGGTATGTATCCATACTCCGGTGTTTTCTATTGGTGCAGGACTGGCCTCCATTGTGCCATCCATTCTGCTCATCAACACCAAAGTCTGGTTTGCTTATCCGGTATCTTATCCCATCTATACCCTGATGATACTCCGGGGTACTATGGAAAATAGTTTCCGCAGCTTTGTTATGGATCCCATCCCATGGATTCCTGTATCCATCAGTATGACACTTGTTTTTCTCGCCGTTTCCTGTATGGGCTTCGGCAGATATGAAAGAAGATAAGACATATGAAAAGAACATGTATTTCCGTTTACCTTGTTCTTATGATAGGCGGGGATTATGCTGTATACCGCTTTGGGATGACTGAACACAAGAAGACCACCCTGCCTTCGCCCAGCAAGGTGGTCTTCTCATCCTCAATCCCTATCTCTTATCCCGCAAAAGTACATCATGTGCCCCGCCTTCTACAATACTGGTAGCGGAAACCAGTGTAATTTTTGCCTTTTCCTGCAATTCCGGTATGGTCAGCGCCCCGCAGTTGCACATGGTAGAGCGCACCTTACTGAGAGTCAGTCCCACATTATCCTTCAAACTTCCCGCATAGGGCACCAGAGAATCTACCCCTTCCTCAAAGGAAAGCTTCTTATCTCCTCCCATATCGTACCGCTGCCAGTTTCTGGCTCTTGCGCTTCCCTCGCCCCAGTACTCTTTCATATAACTTCCGTTAATGTTCACTTTTTTCGTAGGGCTTTCATCAAATCTGGCAAAATATCTTCCCAGCATAATAAAATCCGCCCCCATAGCCAGTGCAAGGGTAATGTGGTAATCATGGACAATACCGCCGTCCGAGCAAATCGGCACATAGATTCCCGTTTCCTTATAGTACTCATCCCTGGCTTTGGCTACATCAATGAGGGCTGTAGCCTGTCCTCTTCCGATTCCCTTCTGTTCACGGGTAATACAGATAGCGCCGCCGCCGATACCTACCTTTACAAAATCTGCTCCGGCCTCTGCCAGAAAACGGAAGCCTTCTCCATCTACTACATTTCCGGCACCTACTTTTACTGTATCTCCGTAGTTTTCCCGGATATAGTCTATGGTCAGCTTCTGCCACTCCGAAAAACCTTCAGAGCTGTCAATACACAGCGCATCTGCCCCGGCTTCCAAAAGCGCCGGAACCCGTTCCCGGTAATCTCTGGTGTTAATTCCCGCCCCCACCATGTACCGCTTGGAACTATCAATCAATTCATTCTCGTTTTTCTTGTGGGTATCGTAATCTTTTCGGAATACCAGATACACCAGTTCCTGATTTTTATTCACCAGAGGCAGGCAGTTGATTTTATGCTCCCAGATAATGTCATTGGCCTCTTTTAAGGTTGTCTCCTCTCCTGCATACACCAGATTTTCCAGCTTTGTCATAAATTCTGACACTTTTGTATCCGGTGACATTCTGCTGATACGGTAGTCTTTATTCGTTACAATCCCCAGCAGCTTTCCGTTTGCCTCACCGGTTTCCGTAACCGCTACCGTAGAATGTCCGGTTTTCTCTGTAATATCCAACACGTCCTGCAGCGTCATTTCCGGAGATACATTGGAATCACTCACCACAAAACCGGCCCGGTATCGTTTCACTTTCCGAATCATCTCTGCCTGTTTTTCTATTGGCTGGGAACCATAGATAAAAGACATACCGCCCTCCTGGGCCAATGCAATAGCCAGATTATCATCAGAAACAGACTGCATAATGGCAGATACCATAGGAATGTTAACGGACAATGCCGGTTCTTCCCCTTTTTTAAACTTTACCAGAGGGGTTTTCAGGCTTACCCTTGACGGAATGCAGGCTGATGATGAGTATCCCGGTACCAGAAGATACTCACTAAAGGTTCTTGACGGTTCTTCATAATAAAATGCCATAGTTCTTCCTCCTTGGCTTCTCACTGTAAATTTTCTTTATTCTACCACAAAATACACAATGAGAGAAACAGGAAAAAGAACTTTTCTGTTAAATATTCTTTCAACACCTCTTATGACAGACGTGTAATCAGTTCCGGCAGTTCTGACAGATTGCGAATCACATAATCCGCACCGGCCTCCCTATAACTTCTTTCCACTTTCGCGCACTGCATAATCTTCTCTTCTGTGGAAAGTTTTTTGTATTCTTCTTCTGTCAGGCCCATCTCTGAACTGCCTTCCAGAACGCCTACGGAAATCACGCCGGCATGTTTTCCTTCTTTTATATCTGATACCGTATCTCCCACCTTTACGACACCTGCCACGGAACTGCACTTTAACACTTCCATATTTTTAAATATCATAAAGGGATACGGGCGTCCCGCATGCCCCACAGATTCCGGGCTGAACCAGGCGTCCGGTTCATACCCCGCCTTTTTTGCTTCTCTTGTGACAATTTCCATCATTCTATCTGTATATCCGGTGGTTGAACCGATTTTCAGTCCCATTTCCCGAAGTTTTTTCACAGTTTCCAGCACATATGGCTTGGGTTCTGCAAATTGGTCCAGAATACCAAGAAGCTTTTCCTCAAAAAGGCCATAAAGACTGTCAATATCTTCTTCCGTCACTTCATGCCCGTATTTTTCCACCCAAAGCCTGTGAATCCGTTCCATGGTAAGCATGGTTTTAATGTGATCTCTTTTCAGCATACCCATGGGTTTCCGTACTTCTTCCATAGTCGGTTCAATACCGAAGTGTTTAAAGACTTCTACAAAAGCCTGCACCGGTGCAAAACACCCAAAGTCTACCGTAGTTCCTGCCCAGTCAAAAATTACCGCTTCCATTTTTCCCATTTTATCTGCCCTCCAGAAAGTCTTTCATAATGCTGCATACTTTTTCTATATCTTCTTCATAAATTTCACCAATATTTCCAATACGGAAGGTATCTGCCTCTGTGACCTTTCCCGGATAAATGGCGTAGCCTCTCTCCTTGATATACGCATACATTTCCTGAAAAGCAAAGGCGTGATTCTGAGGATACAGGAAAGTAGTAATAATGGGTCCCTGATGTTCGTCTTCAATATAAGTCTCAATACCCATTTCTTTCATGCGCTGAATCAGCAGCCGATTGTTGTCAGAATACCGTTTGCTTCTGGCTTCAATTCCCCCCTCTTCCATCATTTCATCTAAAGCTTTGGAGAAAGCCAGCACCACATGGGTAGGGGAGGTAAATCTCCATTTTCCATCCTTGTTCATAGTTTTCCACTGGTCATATAAATCCAAAGAAAGGCTTCTGGCCTTGCCCTCACTCTCTATCAGCTTCTGCTTGCTGGCAATAATAAAGGAGAATCCCGGTACGCCCTGAATACACTTGTTAGCGCTGCTCACCAGAAAATCAATGCCCCAGTCTTTGACCGGAATATCCACACCGCCGAAGCTGCTCATGGCATCTACAATAAACGTACGTCCCTTTTCTTTCACAACCTTTCCCACTGCTTCAATATCGTTCAGAATCCCGGAGGTCGTTTCACTGTGTACCATGGAAACGTGGGTAATCATCGGGTCTTCTTTCAGAATTTCGTCTATTTTCGCAGCACTTGGAATCTTATTGTACACCTCATGATAAGTCACATAGGGAATCTGAGCATGTCTGGCAATGTCTTCCATACGCTCCCCATAAGCGCCATTTGCCACAATCAGCAGCTTGTCCTGCTCACCGATAACACTGGTAAGTACGGCTTCCACTCCAAAAGTTCCGCTTCCCTGCATCAATACCACGGTGTAGTCCTCTTCTGTCACATGGGCCAGTTCCAGAAGCTGTCTTCTGATTTTTAGGGTAATGGCTTTATAATCATCATCCCAGGTACAATGATCAAACATCATTTCCTTTCTCACAGTTTCTGTGGTGGTCAGCGGTCCAGGTGTTAATAACTTATAATTTTTCATGATTCTTCTTCTCCTTTATCTCTTTCAATATACTTTTTTTATTTGCATCTTTCTGATAATTTCTGATGCTGTTCCAGCAGTTCCACGGTCAATGACTCCGGAAATACTTTGGGGTAGGCCGACTCATTTGCCGCGTCCTGAACTTCTCCCTCATATACGGCAAGGGGATAGGTTTTCTGCAGTTGGGTTCTGCCCTTTTCGATAATGCACTGTGCCATTTCCATAGCCAGCTTCTTTCTCGGTGTTTCTCTGTCCAGAACAGCCACAGATTCTGTGAGAGAAAAGTTTCCCTCCTCAGGGTCTACATAGTCCACTGGCAGCCCTTCTTCCTTATCTGCCACAGCCTGATGACGCAGACCAAATCCCACCGCCACTTCTCCTGCCCGGACTTTCTTAAGGGGACCGGAACCGGAATCTTCTATGTGTGGGCCTGCATTTTCGTAAATTTTTGTCAGCACTTCTTCGGCGCCGTCTTCTCCATAGGCATCTACCAGAGCCTGTACCATAAGCCAAGCCGTGGAAGAGGAGGATAAGTCGGTTACAGAAATCATATCCCGGTATACAGGGTCTGCTAAATCTTTCAAAGATTTTGGCATGGGCAGGCCTGCCTCCTGCAGCACCCGGGTATTGATAAGAATAGCGCCCTCCTGGGCGGTAATGGGCTGACACCAGGCAGAAATGTCCGATACTGTCTGTTTCCCGAAATCCAGGTCAGCAAACATATGGTGCTGTTCCTGGGCGCTGTCAATATAAAAGGTACTCATGGTAATCATATCTGCTTCCAGATTTTCTCCTTCTGCCAGCAGTTTTCCTCCCAGTTCGGAAGTACCAAAAGACTGCAGAATGTATTTTCCCTGATACCCGTTTTCGTCCAGAGTGTCTTTCATAGCCGTAATGGCCTCATCATCTGCATTGGAATAAATCACCACCAGGTTGCTGTTTCTGCCCCCGCTTACCAATGATACTCCGGAAAGTACCAGCACCAGGGCCAGTCCTGCCGCCGCTACTCTTCTGGCAATGCGGACACTCCTTTTTTGCACAAAAGATGTATTTTTTTCGTATGTCCCTGCTTTATCCGTCTTCCGCTCCCGTCTGGCCAGATATTGGAATATAATCTTGCACACCAGATTTGTAGCCAGCAGCAATATGGACAGTACGAAAATTTCATTGTATTTGTTATAATACTGCAGCTGCTTGATTTTCGTGGTAATCACCATGGTTCTGGCCCCTGCCAGGAAAATCACTGCACTGATAGTTACCATTGCATTGATAAAATAATAGCTGAACACCTCAATAATGGTGGAAAGAGCATTGGGTGTCACAATCCGCACAATGGTTTTCATCCAGTTGTCTCCCATAAGCATGGCAGTGGTTTCCCAAGAGGCATTCATCTTTGCCAGGGATTCCTTCATCATAAGATACGGCGTTGAAAAAAAGTGAATCACATTACACAGTACCAGAATAACAAAAGTGCTCTGCAGTCCGGTTCCCGAAAAGGCAAAGAGAAAGGCAAGACCAAGCACCATTCCCGGAATGGTATTCGTCACCAGCGCAATTCCCTCAATGACATTTTTCAGCCTCTTGGACACCTTGCTTCTGGCTGTCACCAGGGCACTTCCATATGCAGTCAGTGTTCCAAACACTGCGGTAAAAAAGGCGGTGTAAAGAGAATTCAGATACACGTTCAAAAGTTCAGAATCTCCAAACACATTTGTTACATTTTCCAGAGTAAATCCTAATTCATAAGGCCACTGCTTTACAAAAGGCACTACAAAGATAACGAGGAAAATCATCAAAACCCCCAGACAGATAAGACTGCTCAGGCCTGCACAAACCATATCTCTGCCTCTGTTTTTCCGGATTTCAATATTGGAAATCTTGTTGTAGCGCACATTATATTTCTCCAGGTAATGAAGAAGGGCAATGCTGGCAACAGAGGGAATGAGCATTACCACTGCAACCACTGCACCGTTATGAAAATTGGGTACACTTCCCAGCATCCGGTCATAAAGCACGCCCGCCAGCACCTCAAATTCTCCGCCTACAGCCGCAGGAATACCAAAATCTGTAAAGCTTAAGAAAAAGGACTGTACAAAAGAGGCAGCCAACGTTCCCAGCAGAGGCCGGATAATGGTGATCCAGAACGTAGACAGGGCATTATCCCCCATAACTCTGGAAACTACCATATATTTCTTATCAATATAGGACATGGCATTATACAGCAGCATAAAGGACACGGGCAGGGTGTAAATCACATACCCCAGAAGTAAACCCTTCATACCATAAATGTGGAACAGCTGTTTTCCGAAAATTTTTGTCAAAAGCCCTTCTTTTCCAAAGGAATACAAAATAGCAAAACCATAAGTAATGGTGGGCAGCAGCATAGGAAGTAAGGCTGCTGCACGGAGAAACCTTTTCAGTCTTTCCGGCACATTGGTATAGTGGATGGTATATGCCAACAAAAAGGCAATGGCCGTGGTGCAAAGAGCCGCCAGAGAGGCCACCAGAAAACTGTTCCCCAGGGCTGTCAGAAATCCCTTCGAGCCAAATACTTCTCTGTAAAAGGCAGTGGTAACTCCGGAATCTCCCAGAAAAGATTTTCCCAGAAGCCGGAAAACAGGAAGCACCAGAAAGGCCCCGAAAAGCAGTATTACCGCTGCAAATATCAGTTTAATCTCTCGGTCTTTTGTTTTCTTCATCTCTGTCTTTCCCCTGACCTAACATGCTGCAATGGCTTTGTTTTGAACGAATTCCCGGTATCCAAACAGGCTGTAAATGTTATTTCTCTTAATTTCCAACTGATTAAGGATAAACTGACGAATGAAATCTCCCTGTGGATTGTGTACGATCTCGTCGGGTGTTCCAAACTGTGCAATTCCCCCTTTGTTTAGAATCAATACTTTATCGGAAAGCGTCAGTGCCTCCTCCGGGTCGTGGGTAACAATAATGGTAGTAAGCTGATATTCTCTTGCAATTTTTTTTATCCGCTCTTTAATAGATTCTTTAATCACGCCGTCCAGTGCACTTAAAGGCTCATCTAAAAGGAGGATTTTCGGTTTCATAACCATGGTTCTGGCCAGCGCCACTCTCTGCTTCTGACCTCCGGAAAGCTGCTCGATTTTCTTTGTCAGATGTTCTCTTAAACCCAGCAGGTCAATGAGTTCTTCCACCTCCTGTCTGGTGGAAATATCGGGCTTGTTCCGCAGTCCATAAGTAATGTTGCTGTATACGTTCAGGTTTGGAAACAGGGCATAGTCCTGAAATACAATATTGAAGCCTCTTTTTTCCATAGGTACCCTGGTAATATCTTCTCCGTGAAACATCAGCTTGCCGCTGTCCGGGTCTGTAATTCCCAGAATCATATTTAAAAGAGTGGTTTTTCCACAACCGGAAGGTCCCAGAATGGAAACAATCTCTCCTTTTTCAATCCTCAGATTCATATCCTTTAAAATCGTCACACCATCATAAGATTTCTTAATATTCACTAATTCTAACATACTTCTTTTTCCTTTCCGCGGCTGTCTGCGCTCTGTTTCAAAATTCACCGCCATTATAAACAGATTGTTCCGGCGGAAACTATCAAGAAAAAATCAAAATTTTGTAAAGAAAAGATAAAATCAGGGCAGAAAAAACGGAAAAATCCTGTAGAAATTCTACAAAATTTTTCCGTCTTATTTATCTGTATGCCCGGTCGCTTATCTTCTTACTGTTTTTATCCAAAAGTCCTGCAAATCTTGTATAATCACTGACCAGAATTCCCATATACAGCATATCTACCACAGCCAGCTGTGTGGTTCTGGAAAAAATAGCGTCTCCGTAAAAAAACTGCTTCTGACTGGAGCAAAGCACATAGTCTGCATATTTGCTTAAAGGAGAGTCCTGGAAATTGGTCAATGCAATAGTAACGGCCCCCTGCTTTTTTGCTGCTTTTAAGGTATCTACGGTATCTCTGGAGCTGCCGCTGTAGGAAATCCCCACCGCTGCGTCTGTAGGCTTTAAATTTTCTGCGCTGATACGCTGCAGATAGGTATCTGTAAAATACCTGCAGTTCAAGCCCAGATATGTCAGCTTAGTACACAAATCACTGCACGCGGTATGAGAGTTTTCCACACCGTACACCTCGATTTTTTCTGCCTGAAGCAGACTGTCCACTGCTTTTTCATAAGCGTCTGTGGACAGAGATTTCAGATTTTCCTCCAACATGGCAATCACGGCAGCTGTAATTCCGGCCGGGATATTTCTCCTTTCCTCTTTCCTTGCCACCTCATATCCGTACATGGCATGAGGGATCGTACTCCCTCTGCCTGCGGGGCTTTGTGCCAGCAGACAGTGCTGAAACTCCTTATACCCTTTAAAACCCAATGCCTTTGCAAACCGCACTACTGTAGGCTGACTGACCCCTGCCTTTTGGGCCAGACAGGACAATCCCATTCCCGCTGCCGCCTCTGGATTTTCCAATATATAATCTGCAGTCTTCTTCTCTGACGCCCGCATGGACGCATAATTTGCTTCTATCAAAAAACTCATGGATTCTTTTTGATACATGCTTTTTCCTCCCTGTAGAAATTCTACACTTTTTATCTATATAAAAAAATTTTTTTCTGCTTTCTGCTCTTTTCTATTGTACACGAAATCGCCTATTGGCCATGTTAAATCTTGGTAAAATCCGTGTTTTTCTGTGTATACTGTAATGTCATAAAGCAAGGGCGCTTTGGAAAAATCCAGAGCGCCCCTTTTTATTTTCAGACTACCTGATGCTTGGCAATATAAACCGGGAAAGTCTCTGCCCCCCGCACTTCTTTCCCTGCAGTAATTTTCACATTCTTATCGGAAATGACATACTCTACTTTCACATTCTCTTCTACAACCGTATCCTGCATGAGCACACAGTTTTTCACCACAGCGCCTTTTCCGATTCTGACTCCTCTAAAGAGGATGCTGTTTTCTACTTCCCCTTCAATCACACAGCCGTCAGCCGCCATCATATTTCTGGCCTTTGATCCATTGATGTAACGGGTTGGATTGTCGTCACGAATCTTGGTGTAAATCGGGTCTCCTGCAAAAAGGCCGTCCAGGTTTTCCTCATCCAGCAGCTTCATATTTTCCCGAAAATAACTCTGCATATCGCAGATACGCGCTTTATAGCCGCAGAATTCATAGGCCTGCACATGTATTTTATCCAATTGCTGGGCCAGAATATCCCGCTCAAAGTAAGAGTAGCCTCTGGCAAAAGCAATTTCAAAAAGCTCTACCAGAAATTCTCTTTCCATAATATAGATATTCATAGCCAGTTTCTGTACCCCGGGCTCTTTGGAATTAATATGGATTTTTCTTACTCTTCCGTCTGCGTCTACATTCAGGGTGTAATACATACCGTCTGTGGCTGTACGGGGTTTTAAAAATCCCTGGGGAATTTCTTCCTCTGCGTAAACCATAGTGATATCTGCATGATTGTCTGCGTGCTCGTCCATCAAGGCTTTAAAGTCAAAGTTCACTGCAATATTGGCATCTGACATGACTACATATTTTTCTTTCTGTCCTCTGAGATAATCCAGAAGATTGGCCATAGCCTCCACACGTCCTGTATACAGCTTCACACCGTTTTCTGCAAAAGGCGGAACAATGTTCAGACCACCGTTCTTCCTAGTCAAATCCCATTCTCTTCCCGAACCCAGATGATCCATGAGGGAAAGATAATTCTGACGGACCGCAATGGAAATATTGCCGATACCGCTGTTTACCATACTTGACAAAATAAAGTCTACCATCCGATAACGTCCTGCAAAAGGAATGGACGCCATCAGTCTTTTCCCTACCAGTTCGGGAACCAGTGTATCATAACTGTTTGGGAAAATAATCCCCAAAGCATCTGCATTTGAATTTACCATTGTTCTTCACCGTCCTTTACGTCATGTTCGACCATGGCACATGGCCCGATTTTGGCATTGTTTCCAATGTGGATGCCGGGACCTACGGTAGCAACACCCTTCTCTTTTTCTGAAGGCATGGCTCCTACCACTGCATTTTCCCCTATCACTGCATTTTCTGCAACAATACAGTGTTTTACAACTGCTCCGGCTTGGATCACCGTGCCTCCCATAACCACTGCGTCTTCTACCACGGCGCCCTCTTCCACACGCACACCTGCAAACAGAACGGAGTGTTTTACATGACCTTTGATACGGCAGCCGTCTGTAATCATGGAATTTTCCACTACAGCCTCTGCGCTGATACGGTGTCCGGTCATACCGCTGTTGCGGCTGTATATTTTCCAGTTGTCTTCAAATAAATTGATACCGCTGTGTTCCGGGTCCAGTACCTCCATATTGGCTTCCCATAGAGACGAAATGGTTCCCACATCTTTCCAATAACCATCAAAATGGTAGGCATACATTTTTCTTTTATCTCTTAGAAGATTTGGAATAATGTTGTTTCCAAAGTCATTTTCGGATTCCGGATCTGTCTCGTCTTCTTCCAGATATTTTCTCAGAATGTCCCAGTTAAAGATATAAATTCCCATAGAAGCCAGATTGGACTTGGGATTCTTTGGTTTTTCCTGGAATTCTGTGATTCGATCGTCTTCATCTGCAACCATTAAGCCGAAACGGGAGGCATCTTCCCACGGTACCTGCATAACAGCCACGCTGAACTCAGCCCCTTTTTCTTTATGGAATCTGAGGAAGTCGCTGTAATCCTGTTTGCAAATCTGGTCTCCGGATAAAATAATGACGTACTGCGGATCGTATCTCTCAATAAAAGATAAATTCTGGTAAATCGCATTTGCGGTTCCCTTATACCAGTCTGAACGGGAAGCCTGCTGATACGGCGGCAGTACATGAACACCCCCATGGAGCCGGTCCAAATCCCACGGCTGGCCGTTTCCAATATATTCGTTAAGCACCAGAGGCTGGTACTGTGTCAGAATTCCTACGGTATCAATCCCTGAGTTAATACAGTTGGACAGCGGAAAATCAATAATTCTGTATTTTCCACCAAAAGGAACTGCCGGTTTTGCCAGCTTCTTTGTCAGTGCATACAAACGTGAACCCTGACCGCCTGCCAGCAGCATTGCAATCATTTCTTTTGCCATTTTAATTCCCCCTAGTATGTATTCGATGTCTCAATTATACCACACTTTCACCAATACCAATATAAAATTTCGTATTTTTTTGTTAATTTTTAGCAAAATCAGCTGGAAATTCACAATATTTCTGTAGTAAAAACGGGAAAAAACTGCTGCCCGGATGGTTTTTTCCCGTTGGGCAGCAGTTTTTTCTGCATGTTCGTGTTGGATGGTTCTATTTTTCAAAAAGAATAACTCTGGCTTCATAAGGTTTTAACATACCGTCCTTATGATACTCATAATTGGAAATCAGTTCTTTCCCTTCCTCTGCTCTGTCAAACAAATTACAGAAAACTTCCTCTCCGCTGAAGTTACATGCCACAACCAGACGCTGGCTGCCCAGATTTCTGGCATAAGCATAAATATTTTCATCCTCTTCCAGAAGGCCTTCAAAAATACCGTCAATAATAATCTCATAATTCTTACGCAGTTTTATCAGCTTCTGATAATAGTAATAAATGCTGTTTTTGTCCTCCACAGCTGCTTCTGCATTAATCTGCAGATAGTTTGGATTTACCTTAATCCATGGCTCCCCTGTGGTAAAACCTGCATGAGCGTTGGTATTCCATTGCATTGGAGTTCTGGCATTGTCACGACTGACTGCTTTTAATGCACTCATCATTTCTTCCGGATTCATCAGACCGTTTTCTGTAAATTCTTTATAGGTATTAATACTTTCAATATCTCGGTAATCTTCCATCTTGTCAAAGTAGGCATTGGTCATACCGATTTCCTCACCCTGGTAAATATAAGGTGTTCCCTTCATCATATGCAGACAGGTTGCCAACATCTTGGCGGAAAGCTCTCTGTACATGGGGCCGTCGTTTCCAAAACGGGATACGGCCCTTGGCTGGTCATGGTTGTCCCAATACAGGCTGTTCCATGCTTTTCCTTCCAGCTGGGTCTGCCATTTATTTAAAATACTTCTCAGTCTTTTCAGTTCAAATCTTTTGTCTGTCCATTTTCCGTGCTCAGCGGTTGGTGCGTCTACATGCTCAAACTGGAAAACCATGTTCAGTTCGCTCCCGTCCAGGTTGGCATATTTTTTGGCTTCTTCCACGGTTACACCTGCTGCCTCACCCACCGTAATCAAATCAAATTTAGACAATACCTTTTGATTCATTTCCTGCAGGTATTCATGGACAAGAGGGCCATTGCACACATAGGGACTGTTATCTCCGTACAGGCCATTATGTACAATACCGTCCGGGTATGCAGGGTCTTTGGAAATCATACTGATAACATCCATACGGAAGCCATCCACTCCTTTTTCGCACCACCAGGTCATCATGTCAAAAACTTCCTTGCGCACCTTCTCATTTTCCCAGTTTAAATCCGGCTGCTTTTTGGAAAAACAGTGCAGATAGTACATATCCGTTTCCTTGTCATATTCCCAGGCAGAACCGCCGAAGCAGGCTCCCCAGTTGTTGGGTTCTTTGCCGTCTTTCGGGTCTTTCCAGATATAGTAATCACGGTAAGGATTGTCCTTAGACTTGCGGCTTTCCACAAACCAGCGGTGCTCATCAGAAGTGTGGTTTACCACCAAATCCATCACCAGTTTTAACCCTCTTTTATGCATTTCCTCCAGCATACGGTCAAAGTCTTCCATGGTTCCGAATTCCTGCATAATTGCCCGATAATCGGAAATATCGTATCCATTATCATCATTTGGAGACTGGTATACCGGAGAAAGCCAGACAACATCTACTCCTAGGTCTTTTAAATAATCCAGATGTGCTGTAATTCCGTTGATATCTCCGATTCCGTCCCCGTTGCTGTCTGCAAAACTTCTGGGATAAATCTGATAAATGACGCTTTTTTTCCACCATGCTTTCTCCATATTTATTTCCTCTTTCCTCTGCGTTTTCTTATTTTAATATCTATAGTATACGAAAAGCCTTTTACTTCTTCTTGCAATATGTTATTCTATATTTGTACTATATTCACTTTTTGTTGTAAATTATATGGGATTTTCAAGGAGAATCAGAACCTATTATGAATAAAATTAACTTTCTGGAAGAGGAACGCCACGGCACCCCCTATTTTCCCTTCCAGGCTTTTTCCCAAAAGGACACCTGCGGGCAGTATTTTGCACCCTATCACTGGCATGACGAAGTGGAATTTCTCTATGTGACAGAGGGAAGTCTGCTCCTTCACACAGAAACCGACACCCATACGCTAAAGGCAGGCCATGTATACTTTATCAATCCCGGCACCGTACACGGTATCTTTGGTAACAGCCGGATTTCTCACCACTATGCGCTTTTGTTTCCTCTGGAATTTTTAAGCTTTGCCAGATACGACATCTGTCAAAATGAATTTTTATCCCCCGTTCTTTCCGGCAAGCTGCAGTTTCCTCTGGGTGACAAACTTCCTGCCTCCTGCACAGCTGCTCTCGGACAATATATACGGAAGGCCGCCCTTGCTTCCTGGGACACGGACTCTCATTCCGGGCCTTTATCTGTAAAAATTGCCCTGCTTCAAATACTGGAAACGCTGTTTTCTTATGGGGCTTTTCTGGCAAAGTCCCCTGCTGCCTACCAGCAGGAAGATTTTGTCCGCTATTCCTTGAAGCCTGTTTTTTATTACATTGAAAACCATTACATGGAAAAAATCACTTTAGAACAGCTTTCACTTCTCTTACATATGAACAAAAATTATTTCTGCAAATTTTTTAAAGAAAAGGTGGGCAAAACGCCTTTTTCCTATTTGAATGAGTACCGTATCAACCAGGCGGCTGCCCTGCTTTTAAAAAGCAGCCTGTCGGTTACGGAAATTGCCTTAAACACCGGATTTGAAAATATCAGCTACTTTATTCGGCAGTTTAAGCATTACCGGGGCTGCACTCCTTCCGCCTTCCGCAGCATGAAAACGCCTAAATCCATGCCTATCTTATAAGAGTTGCTGCACCACACAACTTTTCCCGCTTTGGTGATTTTGTCACAGAACGAACTGAAAAAAGGGAACAACAATGTCAGTAAGCAGACGGCTTGCAGAAGCGAGCATACCGTAATTCATATCTGCAATAAATTTTCTTTCCGGTTTCGGAATAGAATTTGAAATTTTATTGGATTTTTTTGTAAAATTGGATGGTTGTGGATAAATCTGCAAAAACTCAAGAAAAAATACTCTATTCTCGGACTATTAAAAAGTGGTATGATAAAACAATAAATTAAAATTGAGGTGA